>CAYFXR010000076.1:0-2702 GCA_964347155.1 uncultured Nitrospiraceae bacterium
GGTCTTACACGAATAAAACAGGAAGAACTCATTGACCTGATCTGTTTTGATGTTGGTAATACGTTTGATATAACGGAATTAAGTGCTGGCATAAGGAGGGCATTTAAAAAGGGAATCTTTCTGGATATACAGGCTGTATCAGAGCCTTATAAAGACGGGATAAAATTAAAATATATTGTTACGGAAATACCGCTCATTAAAAAAATTACCGTGGAAGGAAACAGAAACTTTTCTACAAGGGAAATTCAGAAAATCTTCTTTTTCAAGGATGAAGAAGACTTTAAAGAGGAATTTGTGAATAAAGCGAGATTTGACCTTCTTCATTTTTATAATAGAAAAGGTTTCAATAAGGCGGAAATTGAGATTATTGTCAAAGAAGTACAAAAGCCTGCTCTTGTAAACATATATTTACATATCAATGAAGGGCAGCCGCTGATTGTCGAAAATATTGATATGCCTGATGATGCAAAAAAAATGCTGAAAATCTCCGAGGGCAATATACTTGACAGAGATGAGGTAGAAACCGGACTGAAAAGAATAAGAGAATACTATAAAAAAGAAAACTATATCGATCCGGTTGTAGGTCCCTACGAATTCAGAAATGGCAATCTCATAATTCCTGTTGAAAAAGGACAAAAACTTGAATTGTCTTTTGAAGGCAATTCTGTTTTTAACACAAAAAAACTCGAAACAGAACTCCCTTTTTTAGATGAAGAAGAAGTGTCAGATGAATCAATAAAGGAATCATTAGAACGTATCAGAAAGCTGTATAGAGAGAAAGGATATTACTATGCCCAGATAGCTGCCGGTGTTGAGCATGAGGAAAAAATAATACGGGTTTTCTTTTTTATATTTGAAGGGGAAAAAGTTGTACTGAAGAAAATCAGTTTTGAAGGTATTTCTATTTCTAGTGATGCGATTAAGGAGATTATACCACTTGAGGAAGATAGACCGTACGATGAAAATCTGTTAAACACCAGTAAAGAGGCATTAATCAGGTTTTACAACGCACTTGGTTACCTTAAAATGGATGTAGCGGGCATTAATAAAGATTTTCAAAAAGACGGAGGTGCATTGCATCTTGAATTTGTCATTCATGAAGGTCCGCAGACCAAAATACAATCAATCAAGATTATCGGTAATAAGGATATCACCACCACAGAAATAAAAAATGTGTTGCAGCTTGCGGAAGAAACACCCTATAACATCATAGATATCGGGGATGCAAGGTACAGGGTGCTGTCTCTTTATGGCAGGCACGGGTATGTAGATGCATACGTTGATGTAGAAAGTGTCATTAACAATGATAAAGCTTACATTACTTTTAAAGTAACCGAAAACAAACCATCTGTTATCGGGAAGATTATTCTTCGGGGCAACCGCAAGACAAAGGCCAAAATATTATGGAGGGAATTTAATGTTAAAAAGGGTGATACGTATAATTTTGAAAAACTTTTGGAAATAAAACAGCGTATTTACAGACTAGGTCTGTTCAATGAGGTATCCATCGATATACCTGACTCCGGCCATACGATAAATGATAAGGTTGTGAAAGATGTGGTTGTTTCCTTGAAAGAGGGGAAGGCCGGGTCAGTAGAGATAGGACTGGGATATGGAGAATATGAACGATTGCGCGGATCTCTTG
This sequence comes from uncultured Nitrospiraceae bacterium, assembly GCA_964347155.1. Taxonomy (GTDB): domain Bacteria; phylum Nitrospirota; class Thermodesulfovibrionia; order UBA6902; family UBA6902; genus CAYFXR01. Next base: position 1,646 of record CAYFXR010000076.1, read on the forward strand.
ATCTGAGCTACCGCAATCTCGGTGGATATAACAGGCAAATAGGATTAAGAGCGGAAAAGAGTTCTGTGGAAGAAAGATATGTATTTAATTTTAGAGAGCCATGGCTTTTTAATAAACCGAATGTACCCTTAAATGTTTTCTTAATAAAGGAAGATACAAGGGCAGTAAATCTTGATACAAATGAAGTATTGTATAAAATAGACCGCCTCAGCCTTCTTGTAGGCGTTGAAAAGGAGTTAAACAAAAGATTGAAAGTGAATGTAAACTATGAATACTCGCTTGTTGATACCAAGGATGTTGAACCGGGTGTTATCTTAAGTAAAGAGGATACGGGTACTCTTGCTATAGGTAGTGTCTCTCCTTCTCTTTTTTATGATACAAGAGACAATCCTTTTGACCCCACTTCGGGTTCACTTCATGGTATCGTATTGAAATTTGCTTCTAAGGCATTTCTTTCTGAAACAGAATTTATAAAGGGAACGTTTCAGAGTTCCTGGTTTTTTCAATTAATGAAAGGAATAGTATTTGCGTGTTCTTTGAAGGGAGGAACTGCATATAGTTTTGATGGTACAAAAGAATTGCCGCTTATTGAAAGATTTTTCCTTGGCGGAAGAACCACCGTAAGGGGATACAGTCATGACACCCTCGGCCCGAAAGGGGCTGATGATAACCCTACGGGTGGCAATGTCTTTGCCCTTGGAAATGGAGAGTTCAGGTTTTCTCTTGGTAAAGGATTTGGTCTTGTTACATTTATGGATGCCGGGAATGTCTGGAAGTTGGCAGGGGATATAGGTTCAGAGTTGAAGTATACAATTGGAGCTGGTTTAAGATATAACACCCCTGTTGGTCCTGTCAGGATTGACTACGGGCATAAACTGGACAGGGAGGAAGGTGAGAGTTTTGGTGAAGTTCATTTCAGTTTTGGTCATGCGTTTTAGAAACAGGGGTCAGGGATCAGGGGTCAGGGATCAGGAGAAGATAAAACTTTTATCTTGTATCTTATATCTTGCATCATTCATTTTTTTATCGTTTGGTGACTATTGTCATGCTGAGGTTC
>CAYFXR010000077.1:0-29394 GCA_964347155.1 uncultured Nitrospiraceae bacterium
AGATCATTGATAAGTTGGTGTACTCGTTCATCTAAGAGCACAGGGTATACTAAAGAGTAGTAGGTATACTCGGTATTTTTTATTTATGTTCAAATCTGAACAGTAGCAGGTGTTGTCAGCAATCTTAATTGAATTTCCGTACTGTAGATAAGATGGTGTTCTCAGTAATTCCATAAAAGACATAATCTGACGATTATCGGTTGTAAGCTGGAAAAGAGTGCACGTATTGTTTATTTGTCTCTGAAATTCTCACCTTCGTAAATATTTAGAGATTGCACGTTCTGGTAGGAAATTAACGGTATTCAGATATGTCCTGATCTGAAGATTTACGTCAGTTATCCAGCATATAAGGCGAAGATTAAAAATGAAGATTTCTGTAAGTCTTATTGCTTTTAAAGGCAAAATCCAAAAACAAGATCATAGAGGATTTTCAATAATATTCGGTTCTATATAATGCTGAGGATAAATAAATGAGAGCTTTTTTTATATATAATTTGAAATTTTTTACCTCTCAAAAACATCTGTAATGCTTTTTAAAATTACAGTGGCATCTAATAATCTTAACTCATCTTTATCTTCAAGAAACCTTTCAACGTCTTTCCTTATAACATCGAAATTAATCCTGGATACCTTTTCTCTAAGGAAATCTGCAATATTTTTATCAGATAATGCAAGATCTTTCCCCTCTGTTTGCATAATCGCATTATTTAACAAACGATAATTGGGCTTTATTTTTTTCCCTAAATACCATAGAAAGTCATAGAAGTCTCTTCCTTTGGCATATTTTCTAAAAAAACATGCATGTATTTTTGTCGCATATAACGACGGCAAAGCAAAATGCGTGATGTTTAAAAAATATATTTTGTTGACAAGCGTATCTTCTATTTGCCACCCTGCAGGAGGACGGGAGTCAACTTTAAGTTTTATAGACAATTTCTGTTTTTTAAAACCGGAAATACCTAATATATTCAACAGACGGGGAAATTTAAGCATGCTGCTTTGTACTGTTTTTTTTACCTCTGATTTTGTTTCTAAATTTATTCCATGAAGGTTAAATTGACGTTTTAATTCTGAAATAATTTTTAAAAAATCATACCCTTTCTTGTCAATAACAGAAAAATCCATATCCTCAGAAAAACGCCTTATATCGTATAAGACCCTTAGGGCAGTCCCGCCCACAAATGCAATATTGGAAAAATGACCATTATCCTGCAATATTTTCAGGGACAGCAACTGCAATAATTCTCTCAATTTGTTAATCTTATTCACCGTTGAGGTCTCTGAATCTATATACTGGTGTATAAGTTCGATCACTTCCTGCTCCTGGCTTCACTAATAAGCCTGCATAATGCCCTGGTTACACGTACTAATTTATCATTATTGAAAAGCTTGACAAAGTGCATTATTTTTCTGTTTTTTAGAACTTCCAGGTTCTGCATGCGGTAATACTCACTAAAAACCTCTCTGTAATCGTCTTTGAATTTATCCAGATTCAAATAGCAGAAATCGACAATCGCTTTTTCCGGTTCAGCGATAAAAAAAACAAGGTTGGAATCATCCCTTTCCATTTTAAACCCCCTGTATGCATCTGTTTTAATATGTTGATACACAAAAATCCCTACCTCGTTACTGAAACGCATTGTTTTTCTAGTTGTGATACTGGTTAAATTGGTTACTCTCTCGGGAATAAGACCATAATAATTAAGAGCATATTCCAAGCTAACATAAGAAGGGCTGTATAATTGATTTGCAATATAAGCTCTTGAAGGATTGATCTTTCTGTCAGTCGGATTTAAAAGAAAAACACCGCGCCTGAGTTTAATCAGTAATTTCTTTTCATGCCATCTTTTAAACCGGTTGCGAATAATCTGTTTATTCGTCTGGTGCAATACAAGATCGCGGCTGTAAATAAGGGGTCTATCCTGAACTATATATTTAAATTCATGATAATTCATAGTTATATTTCTATATATAATCAATAATGATTAATTATAGAAATACAATTTTAAAGCAATTTTGTCAAGCCCTCGCTTCGTTCTTTTGGTATCCCACGTTATACATTGACAATCTCATTCCCTGTCGGGTTCTCCCTTCCCCTGGGTCAATCCATGTGTAATCAACAATCTGAATCTTTCTTTCAATTCCTCATCTTTGATACTTTTCACCGTGTTTTCTATATATCTTAATTCATCATCTGTCAATTTTATATTCTCTCTTTTATCTCCCTTTTTAGTTCTTTCAGGCAGCCTGCCTTGTCTAAGCCGGATATCCGCTATATTGTAGTGTGCAAGCTTTTCAGCGATCTCTTCTTTGTAAAAACTCAGATGGTGCAACCACTGGGGTGTATCTACAATAAGAGTAAGTACTTTACCTTTAATAATATCTGGAAAAGTGTGTGTTGCAATTGTTTGTCCAACAATGTTAATCCATTGACTTCTTACAGAATTAATAACTATGCCATCTTCTAGATTAAAATCTTTGAGAAATTTTCTCAGAATATTTTGAAGGGACTGCATATGTAATTAAAAAAAGGAGTCCAGGATTCGAGGATTCAAGGGTTTGAGCGATTTTTCTTTTCACTTGAATCCTTGAATCCTAAACTCCTTTAATCCTGTCTTTACTTTACTGCCTTACCTATTTTTCCGGAACGAAGACATCTTGTGCAGACATATGATTTTCTCATGCCATGTGCAGTATGGATCCTTATTTTTTGCAAATTTGGCTTAAATACACGCTTTGTCTTGTTATTGGCATGGCTGACATTATTGCCTACCGCCCTCTTCTTTCCACAAACTGAACATACCGCCATTTAAAACACTTCCTCCTGAATATCTTACTATCTTATATAATTACACAGATTCTCATCATCCAATCTGCGTAATTCTATTTTACCCAAATAATGCAGACATTGCTCAAGAAATTATTTAACTCGATGAATTTATTATTGAATTGTGCATATGTCTTCGAATAAAAGTATTCACACTCGATCAATTACTATTGCGTTTAAGGTATCGAAAAATAATTTCTTTCACAACGCCTGCATTATGGGAAATGCATTTTTAGGTTAAATTAAATTGAGCGATTTAATTTCATAAAGATGTGCGCCAATACCCAATCGCATTATGAATTTTTGAACCTGCATTGCACATCTAGTCATATGAGAATCACTCAATTTAGGTTTTAAATCTTTGTAATCAGACATCTGATTATAGTCAAGATGTCCAAGATTGCATTAAAAAGAGTAGTTATGATAACATTAATTCAAACATACTGACAACCCTGATCTGAAAGAAAACATGAGTTTTTTTATGTGTAACAAGGTGAAAAAATGGCAGGAATAAGGATATACGAAATATCTAAAAAGATAAATATAAGCAATAAGGAAATCCTTTCCAAGCTTGCAGAACTTGGGATTAAGGCAAAATCCCATATGTCGAATATTGATGAAGATACTGCAAAAAAACTAACAAATATCTTTACAAAAGCAGAAAAACAGAAAACTATGGAGAAACCTGTTCCTCCTGCAATAAAAGAAAAGAAAAAGACTAAAAAGACTGTCAAAAGCAAGGTCGTTGTTAAAGAGACAGAGAAAGAGGAAATAGTAAAAGAAACTACTTTAAAAAAAGACATAAAGGCTCCGATAAAAGAAGTGAGAAAGCCAATCGTAGAACAACCTGTCAAACCCCTCCAGAGGGAGGAAACGCCCTCAATAGAAGAAGATGAAATAATCGTCCCCGATAGATTCAAGAAGGAAATAGAAACTGAAAAACTGGCAAAATTTAAAAGCAAGCCGGGAATGCAAAGGGCCTTTGACTCTATAAGAAGAGTTGAAATAAATAAAAAGAGTTACGACTTCAGACCCCGCTTTAAAAAGCCCGAAAAAAGACACCATCCTAAAAAGGCTGAAGCAACTGTCGTTCCCATGCCAACCCAACCGAGGAAACGGATGCTCAAGTTTCATGAAGGCACTACTGTAAAGGAATTTGCTGAACTTATCGGGCAGAAGCTAAATGAAGTCATAAAAAAATTCATGGAACTAGGCTATATGCCAACCATAAACCAACCCGTTGATGTAGATGCTGCACAGATTATTGCAGATTCATTTGGTTTAAAACTTGAATCAACAATTGTTGAAGACGAAGAATTATTGCTGGAAGAGCAAGAAATTGATGAATCCGCCCTCAGTCCCCGTCCCCCTATTGTCACAATTATGGGACATGTAGATCATGGAAAAACAACCCTGCTTGATGCAATAAGAGAAACAAAGGTCACAGAGACTGAGGCTGGAGGAATAACCCAGCATATTGGCGCATATAAAGTAAAACTGAAAGACAAAGAAATAGTTTTTCTCGACACTCCGGGCCATGAAGCTTTTACCATGATGAGGGCAAGGGGTGCTAAGGTAACCGATATAGTAGTTCTTGTAGTAGCAGCAGACGACAGCGTTATGCCTCAAACAGTTGAAGCCATCGACCATGCAAAGGCCGCACATGTACCTATTGTGGTAGCAATAAACAAGATTGATAAACCCGAAGCTAATATTTCAAAGGTTCACAACGAGCTTGCTCAATATGATGTTGTTCCTGAAGATTGGGGTGGAAAGAACATATTTGTTGAAGTATCAGCAAAACAGAAAATAGGCATTGAACAACTCCTTGAGATGATCGTGCTTCAGGCCGAGATAATGGAACTCAAAGCTGATTACAGCAGACCTGCAAAGGGAACAATCATTGAAGCAAAACTAGACAAAGGAAGAGGACCTGTAGGTACCGTTCTGGTCAATACAGGAATGCTCAAAATTGGAGACACATTTCTTGTTGGTACAATTGCCGGCAGGGTAAGGGCACTGATAGATGACACTGGCAGGAAGATTGAAAAAGCGGGACCATCTACGCCGGTTGAAGTTATCGGATTTCCTGATGTTCCACAGGCAGGTGACATATTTGTTGTTTTAGAGGATGAGAGAAAGGCAAGGCACATAGCAATGAACAGGCTGCAGAAGCAGAAGACGGAAGCTATTTCCCTGAAGAAAAAACTAACTCTCAACGATCTTTACGAAAAAGTAAAGGAAGGAGAAATCCGTGATCTCAACATCATAATAAAAGCTGACGTTCAGGGCTCTGTTGAAGCAGTTAAAGATTCCCTATCTCATCTCACCCATCCACAGGTTAAAGTTAATGTAATTCATACGGGTGCAGGAGGCATAAATGAATCTGATGTTATGCTTGCCACTGCATCAAACGCCATTATAATAGGATTTAACATACGTCCTGATGCCAAGGCATCTGCCCTTATAGAAAAGGAAGGCGTTGATGTTAGAATCTATAATGTAATTTATGAAGCTATTGAAGATATCAAAAAAGCACTTGAAGGATTGCTTGAACCAACAATTACCGAAAATATTCTTGGCAGGGCCGAGGTAAGAGAGCTCTTTCATATTTCCAGACTTGGAACGGTTGCAGGCTGTTATGTTATTAATGGGAAAATCTTAAGGGCAAGCTCGGGCATAAGGGTTATAAGAGATAATGTTGTTATTTATGAGAGCAAGATTTCTTCACTGAAAAGATTTAAAGAAGATGTAAAAGAAGTCCTTTCAGGATTTGAATGCGGCATTATAATTGAGAATTTCAATGACATCAAGATCGGTGATGTTCTTGAAAATTATGTCAAAGAAGAAGTAGCTGCAAAATTTGACTAGACTATATCCAACAACTAATAACTTCGTCTTCACAATAATATCAATATATTAAATTCCAAATTCCAAGCACCAAATTACAAATAATAACCATGATCAAATAATCAATTACCAAAAAAAAGAATAATCAATAACCAGATTACCATAATCAAACTTTCTATGTTGTAACTTGTTTAGTAATTGGAATTTGTAATTTGGTTATTGTAATTTATACTAAATTAATATATATATATCTATCGAATCAAATAGTAACTAATCAAATAGTAACTTATAAAAATGATTGTAGGCCTCCTGACATTGGACTTACATATACCTGAATCACATTCCCTCAAGTCAAAGCGGTTGATTATTAGAAGTCTAATAGATAGGATAAAAAATAAATTTAATGTTTCAATAGCAGAGGTTAATGCAAATAACCTCTGGCAGCGAAGTGTAATAGGAATCGCATATATTGCTAATGAAACTGTGATGATAAATAAGGTTTTTGAAAAAATTAAAAATGTAGTGTTGAATACACACTCGGTTGAGTTAATTGATTCGACAATGGAACTACTGTGATACGGAGTTTGCTATGCATCCTTACAAACGATCAGTAAGAGTAAGCGATTTAATCAGAGAGGAAATAGCTGATATTATCATGCATAAAATCAAGCATAAAACCCTTGGATTTGTAACAGTCACTGGTGCAAAAGTAAGTGATGATCTGAGACATGCAACGATATATCTGAGTGTTCTTGAGGAGAAAGACAGTGAAAAAACTGTGAGAAAACTCAGCTCTTCAGCATCATTTATCAGGAGTGAACTCGGCAAAAGATTAAAGATGAAATATGTACCATCACTTTCTTTCAGGATTGACGATTCAATAGAATACGGCAAAAAAATTGACAAAATATTAAATGAAATTAAATCGGAAAGGAGCCATCTTGACGAAGATGAAGATCTCTACTAAACTTCTTGACCTTTTAAAGCAACATAAATCTTTTCTCATTGTGGGCCATATTAATCCTGAAGGTGATTCCATAGGTTCTTGTTTAGCCCTTGCACTGGGATTAAAAAAAATAGGGAAAAAAGATATTTGTGTTCTCAGCAAAGACCCGGTACCTGAAATTTTAAAGTTTCTTCCATCCTCGAAAATAGTAAAACAGAAACCACCACGCAAAAAATTTGATGTTTTACTCATATTGGATTGCAACACACTTGAAAGGACCGGTTTCAAATCTTTGAATGCAAAAAAAACAGCCATTATTGACCACCATGTCCTGTCACCAAATACTGACAAATCTGAATTTTACAAGTCACTGTCAGCAACTCTTATTGACCCAAATGCTGCTGCAGTAGGAGTACTCATCTACAAGATCTTAACTGCTCTCAAGATATCCATTGATAAAAATATTGCCACAAATATTTACACAGCAATACTGGTAGATACCGGAGGGTTCCGATATTCCAATGCGTCTCCTGAGTCATTGAAGATCTCCTCTGATCTTATTAAAGCAGGTGCGATACCATGGAACATAACGAAAGAAGTATATGAAAGTATTCCACACAAATCAATGAAGTTGTTGGGACTTTCCCTTTCAACCCTTGAGAAAAGGGATAGAATAGCCTGGATTACTACAACAAGGGACATGTTTAAAAAGACAGGAACTTCTGCTGAGGATTGTGAGGATTTTGTTGATTTCCCAAGAAAAGTCAAAGGCATTGAAGTTGCTGTCTTTTTCAGACAGGATAGTGAGAAATCATTCAAAATAAGCCTTCGTTCAAAAGGCAAGGTTAATGTCCAAAAGATTGCAAAGAGTTTTGACGGGGGTGGGCACGCCCCTGCAGCAGGATGCAAGGTAAGCGGCACTTTACAAGAAGTACAAAATAAAGTTTTGAGCGCTGTAAGAAAAGCAATAAAGCGGGATTCCAGGATTCAAGTGTTAAATGAATAATTATCAATGATTAATGAAGAATTGTATAAATTTCTTAAAATAATATTCATTCTTAATTGATCATTTATAATTGATAATTGTTCATTAGCACTTGAATCCTATTTCTATCGAAGCTAAACCCACATAATGCAGACATTGCTCAAAAATTTATTTTACTCGATGAATTTATTATTACATTATGCATATGGCTTTGAATAAAAATATAACAGGTACATTGATTAAAATTGCGTTTAATGTATCGAAAAATAAATTTTTTCACAACATCTGCATTATTACAAACGCATTTTTTTGGTTAATCACTCGTAATCTCCAGATAATCATATAGCATGGATACTGTTATCAGCATTAATAAACCCAGGAACATAACATCTTATGATGCTGTATCAAAACTAAAAAAGATATTAAAAGTAAAAAAAGCCGGACATACCGGCACACTTGACCCGATAGCAACAGGCCTTTTGTTAATCTGCACAAACAGGGCAACACGTCTTGCATCATACTTTTCTTCGCTCGATAAAGAATATATAACTGTAATGAAACTCGGAGAGTCCACTGATACACAAGATGCTTATGGCAAAGTTACCGAAAAGAAAGACAGGATTGATGTTAACAAAATCCAGATAGAGGATACATTGAAATTATTTACAGGGCAAATCGTCCAGCAGCCGCCTATGTTTTCAGCACTAAAATATAAAGGTAAACCCCTTTATAAGCTTGCCCGAAGGGGAATTAACGTTGAACGTAAACTTCGAGAAGTCAATATCCATCACATTGAGATTTTAAGTATTGACATGCCATATGTCACATTCAGGACTATTTGCTCGAAGGGCACCTATTTAAGGACTTTATGCCATGATATAGGCAAAAAACTTGGAGTCGGAGCGCATCTCTTTGAACTCAAACGTACTGCAATAGGTCAATTCAGGGTTGAAGACAGCTTAACATTTGAAGGATTATCGCACGTGAATAAAGAATCGCCAAGCGGTAAGGGCATATATACAATGGATGAATCTCTGTCATGGCTGCCGGAACTGAAGATAGAAGAGTCACTCATATGGAGCGTTAAAAACGGAGCACCTGTGAAAATTAACCAGTGCCCTGGCTTCTTTGATGATTTTAGAAAAGCAGAAGGCATCAGGATAAAAACACCTAGTGGCGGGTTGCTTGCAATTGGCAGCTATTCTGCACCTAAAAATATAATTAAAATGAATATAGTGTTTGCATGAGAAAACAATTGATAATTAAAATCAAGGTCGAGCCTCGCTCATCACGCGCAGGAATCGTGGGTTCCTACGGGGAATCGCTGAAAGTAAAAATCACCTCCCCTCCTGTCGAGGGAAAAGCAAACAGAGAACTCATAGAAATTCTTGCCAAAGAACTCAAAATTGCTAAAAGAGATATTGAAATAATCTCTGGTAAAAGTTCCAGGAATAAAATCATAAAACTCCAGGGTGTAACAAATCTTGATAATTTAATAAAAAAACAGGAATCTCTTAAACCCCAAAAACGCAGTTAAATAATGCAGGCGTTGGAAGAAAATTTATTTATCGATACCTTAGACGCAATTTCAACCAATCTAAGGTGAATATTTTTATTCCAAGCTATATGCATAATTTAATAATAAATCCATCGAATTTAATAAATTTTATTTCAATGTCTGCATTATGTGGGATAAGGTTTTATGCATAAATACTGTTGTTTATTGCTTAGTTTCAGTTTGCCTGAGTAAGCTTACTATCTCTGTTAACTTTGTTCCGTAGCATGCATTAACCTGTTATTCCGTCTGAGTTTTGTGCATTCATATCAGCACCTCTGGCCTGCAAGGTATTCACTGTTTCCATATTACCGCGCAATGCTGCGTACATTAAAGCAGTTTTCCCGTCAACAGTTTTTGCATTCACATCAGCGCCATTGTCCAATAAGGCATTCACTGTCTCTGTGTAACCACGAAGTGCCGCGTACATTAAAGCTGTTATTCCGTCAGCAGTCTTTGCATTCACATCAGCCCCTCCGGCCAGTAATACATTTACTGTCTCTGTTTTACCACGAAATGCCGCATACATTAAAGCTGTTATTCCATCATCGTTTTTCGCATTTACATCAGCACCCTGTTTTAGTAATTCATTTACTTTTTCTGTGCGACCAAGATGTGCCGCTGTCAGTAAATCTTCGTTGACATTTGCAAAAGCAGTAATTTGACTACTTATTATGGTTAAAACGATGACAAGATTCATTAATAAAAAATTGTTACATATATACTTCATTATCGAACAACCATCCTTTCCCTGCATATTAATGTTCCCTTATTTGTGTTTTAGTTGATACATTCAAATTAATTATAGAACTTGCAATTAATATCAGATGCTAAATTGGGTTCGAGTGTTAAAGTGAATTATCAATGATAAATGATCAATTAACAATGAATCTTTTTTAAAGAAATTTTATACAATTCTTCATTAATCATTGATAATTATTAATTTAACCCCTGAATTTTTACATCCATTTCAACTTCTTTACGAAAGAGTCTAAATTTATTACAATTTATAATGTTATGCGGAATTTTTCTCAAAAAAAGATATGTAAATTAATTTAACACAATTTAATAACAAAAGTCAATTTTGATTACATATATTGCAAAATTTGTAAAAAATGTTGTCATTATCCGGCCTGCCTTGTACTATTTGGTTCAGGCAGAATATGTTTCAGTAGTTTGAACTGTTTAAAACGTTTGGCGGTTGAAACGGATGGGACGGTTTATATAAAATTTACAATTTATTTATGAAGGCGTACACGTTTTCCGTCCTCTATGGAACTGTCGGGGTGTGTAATGACAATATCTCCCTCCTTAAGACCTGATATAACCTCAGCGCTCATGCCGTTTCTCTGACCAATCTGAACTTTCCGGAGATGGGCTTTTTTATTTTTAAACATAAAAACAGCCCAGCCTTCTTCATAGCGGAATAATGCACTCGTAGGGATTTGCAGTACATTTGCATTCTCCCAGATAATAAAACTTGCCTCTACACGATAGCCGTCGCCAAGCTGTTCCCATTCTTCAGGTGGTGAGGTAATATCCGATATAACGAGCACCCTCTGTTCCTCAACTCCAAGGGCAGATATTTTGGTGAACCCAACAGGTTCAACAACCCGTACTTTACCTTTAAGCGGTTCATCGCCACCCCATCGTTCAAAGATCACCGGTGTTCCGGGCCTTATTTTCACAGCATCGGCTGAAATAACATCGACCTCAACCTCCAATGCCCGGGGGTCACCGATCTCAATCAAGGCTTGTCCCTCGCGAACAACTCCCTCGCTTTCATGGTAAATCTTAAGAACACGGCCGGTGACCGGGGCCTTAATTATGATCCTCTCGTCAATTTTTTTTGGTTCCTCAGAAGCCGAGTATTTTAGTGCAGTAAGGGCTGCTTCCATTTCATAGCGGGCTACTTCAACTGCAAACTCGGATGAGCGAAGAACCGCCTCTGTTCGCTGTGCCTCTGTTTCTGCCGCATCCAATTTCTCCTGTGTAACTAACGAATTCTTAGACAACTCTCGCATACGTTCAAGTTCATTTTTTGCAAACTCAGCACTTGCCTTTGCAGCCTGAGCATTCTCTTTTGCAGAATTCAGTCCAGCCTGAGCAGCTGCAACGTGCGCCTTCGCTTCAGCCCGACTGCGTGGGTCAAGTACACTTGAGCGGAGCGGCTCCAGTTCGCTAATCGCCTGTCCCCTTCTTACTGCATCACCCACATCAAGATCAATACGAAGTGCAAATCCGGCAACAGGCGCTGAAATAATAAACCTGTTTTTCACCCGGGTCCTACCCTCTTCCTCTACCGCAACACTCATATATTCCTGTTTTACTTCAAATGTTTCCACCAGTACCGGTTTTGGTATAAATCCATAACCAACAGCCAATATGATTACCGCAAGCAGAATAAACAGTCCGATACGTCTTGTCAATTTCATCAACTATTTACTCCTTTGTCTTCAAGACGGCAATGAGGTCCAGATGATCCAATCTTCGCCGAACGATGAGACCTGATATACATGCTGAAGCCAGTACAACTAACGCTGCGAAAGCATATGTATCCGGCTCCAGGATCAGTGGTACTCTGAATAAATCCATCTGCAGGCTATCCGCTATATAAGCACAAAGTCCGCGCCCGATAAAAAAGCCAATGGGTATCGCAGCAAGTGTCAGCACACTTAATTCACCGAGCAGTATATACGAGATTTCCGCCCTTGTAAAACCCATCACGCGCAGGCTGGCCAGTTCCCTGCTTCGTTCCGAAAGGGCAATCCGTGTGCTGTTGTATACTACCCCAAAGGCAATGATACCCGCAAGAAGAGTGTTTATGAAAGTAAAAATGAGTATTGTTTCAGCCATTGTCTCGTAAAAACTTTCAATTGCCTTCTCACGGATCTCTGTGCCGGCAATCCGCGGTATCTCTTTCAGTTTCGCATAGATTTCAGGCTGGTAGCGCGAGTCTGTTGCTAAATAGACACCAGAAATCGCGTTTCCCTCTCTCATGAGACGGTTCAGTGCGGTGAGTTCCATGTATGCAGACAAACCTATATACTGACTTACAAGAGCTACAACTGGCACCTTCAGTATGGGCCTGCTTCCTTCGAGCACTTCAACCGTTAATTCGTCACCCTCGCTCACACCAAGTATCTTACCCAGATAATCGGTGAGGACGATACCCGATGGAGGGATTTCTATCGGCTTCAGCTCCTCATCAAGCGGACGCTGAAGGTCTCCGCCTGGTTCTATTCCCTGAATGGCAGCCCGGTAGCTACGGTTCTGGAACCTCAAACGGGCAGGTACTGCCCTGAAAGGCTCTCCGTATTCAACACCATTAAGACTCTCCAGTTCGTACAATGCCCTTCTGGAGGCAGGTTCCACAAAAGTCACGGCAATATCCTCCCTCTGCGAAAGCCCGAACTGGACGTCTACCATATAATCAAAGGCATCACCCTGAAACCTGCCGACCATCATGATTGCGCAGGCAAATGCAATGCCGATTACCGAAAGTAGCGATCTGACAGGTTTCCGCTCAATGTTCCTTATTATCATACGGCTGGGCTGGGATAAAAGGCGTTTTAACCCGATTTTCTCAGCTAATGACTCCCTATAAACCGCAGGAGGTTCTGGACGCATGGCCTGTGCAGGAGGAAGCAGTGAGGCTTTTCGCACAGAATACAGCGTACCCAGTATTGCAGCAGCAGCGCTCACAAGTACCGCAATAACAACTATTTCAGGTCTCAACTCATATTTCAGGAAAGGGAAACGGTAAAACTCCGTATAAACAGTGCCCATATATTGCCCGAGCCAAATACCTCCAGCTATACCGGCAGCAACGCCAGCCATTACGATTACCAGTATCAATTTTACAAAATGCAGAGCAACATCGATATTTCTGTAGCCGAATGCCTTTAAAGCGGCAACTTCCTCCCGCTGTACGCTTATAAGCCTGCCTATTACTACATTGAGCAGAAATGCTGCAATGCTGATGAATATAATGGGGAATATGGAAGCCATTTGTTCCAGCTGGCGAAATTCTTCAGAAAGATAGCGGTGCGAAAGCTGATCCTTGCGTCCATAGGAGCCGAGCCCGCCATATGGTTCAAGCATTTCATCAAGTCGTTCAATTACGTCATTTTCATTTGCATTGGCTGAAAGGGTAAGCACCACATCGTTGAATGCTCCTTCCATATCGTAAGCTGTAGCAAGCGGAGTCCTCCCCATCCATATAACACCGTAGCGTTCAAAATCAGGGAAAAAGGCTCCTGGCGGCATCTGATAGATGTGTTCGGGAGAAAGGGCGATTCCGACTATAGTAAAGTCTTTGCGTTTGCCATTAATTACGGCTCCCAATTTATCTCCGGGGCTGAAACCATGTGCCTCTGCAAATGACTCTCCTATAATTACCTCCTCTTCCCTAAACGGCTCTTGAAACCGTCCTTCCCGAAGATAGAGTTTGTTAAGAAGAGATACACCAATATCCGGGACAGAATAGATGTGTCCAGTGACAGGATCGGTAAAGCCCTTAATATCAATATTAACTGATGCAACGACACGCGTTTCGACCTTGTCCACACCTGGGATTTCCTGAATGCGCAGACGCAGGTTTTCCGGAGCCCGCTTCAGTGAAGCAAAAATCTCTGAAAAACGGTAGTCTCTATAAAATGTAGCCTGGGTTAATCTAAGAGACTGCATGGTACTGATGGACATAATAAAGGTAGCGACACCGCTTGCAATAACCATGGCAATTGCAACAGCCTGCGCTTTCATCCCCCAGAGGTTGCGAATGATTTTACGATTAATCGTCTTCATACCCTCACCAGTACAACTCCCTCGGTGATTTCTTACGCTCATTTCTGCGCACTTTTGAGATAAGTCCGTCACTGAGATAAATAACGCGGTCTGCCATATCAGCTATTCCCGCATTATGTGTGATCAAGGCTGTAGTAGTACCCAACTCCCTGTTTATTCGTTCAAGCGCTTCAAGTACAACGATACCGGTGGTAGAATCAAGGGCACCTGTGGGTTCATCACAAAGAAGAACAGCCGGATTCTTGGCGATTGCACGTGCAATGGCAACACGCTGCTGCTCACCACCTGACAGCTGTGAAGGGAAATGATCAAGCCGATCACCCATTTCCACCATCCTGAGAGCATCTTCCGGGTTCATTGGTTCCTTTGCAATCTCGGTAACAACTGCAACATTTTCAAGAGCAGTAAGGCTCGGAATCAGGTTATAAAACTGAAACACAAAACCTACATGAACCCTCCGGTACTCGGTAAGTTCCTGGTCTACCGCCTTGGTAAGATCTTGCCCGCTATAGGTAACAAGTCCTGCAGTAGCCGTATCAAGTCCCCCGAGGATATTAAGAAGAGTCGACTTCCCGCTGCCTGACGGCCCGAGGAGAACGACCAGTTCACCGGCATAAAGTTCCATATCCACACCGCGCAGTGCATGTACCTGGACTTCTCCCATGTCGTAAACCTTCGTAAGGCCAAGGGTCTTAAAGACTATATTATCCGTATGTATCTCGTTAATCATTCTGTTATAAGTAGATTAAACATTCACAAATGAGCCTTCCGCTGGTTCAATAGTCCACATTAAATCTGCAGAGGATTAAGATAAATAATAATCAATGAAATTACCACAATTATATCAAATTACCCAAATAATGCATTTGACAATGGCATAGATGCCTTTTATTGATCCTGCTGCTGGTTTAATATTGTAGATTAAAACACATCTGTCCAATATAGCATTGATCAGCAGGCAGAACCCCTCGAAAACATAATTGATCGATGGATTATTTAAATAACGAACCTGATTTTGCCTGATGAAGATACGAAACTTTGCCATTGTTTTGGACAGCAATGAGATTAAACCATAATGAAAATCTGTTCATAAACTATGACAGGTATAATCTTTCATTCCCCGACAAAAAATCAGCCCGTCTCCATTTTTAAAAAATGGGGACGGGCTGAAACTTATCCCGACATTGTTAATTCTTATTCGACTTTTATTTTGATCTTCTTGAGTTCTTCAATAGCCTTGGCTGACTTGGGCATAGTTATCGTAAGAACACCTTTATTGAAATGTGCATTAACCTTCTCTGTCTCAATTTCTGAATAGAGAGGAATCGACCTCTTGAATGACCCATAGGAACGCTCTTTCATAAAGTAGTCTTTGCCATTTCTTTCCTTCTCTTCTTTCTTTTCACCACTGATTGTCAACTCATTATCTGTGAGAGATACGTCAATGTCCTTTTCATCCATACCAGGCAGTTCTGCCGAGACCTTGATTTCTTTGTCATTCTCGGATACTTCAACATCCGGGTTGAATGAGTTGAGATGTCTGTCAAATGGCTCCAGGTCAAATCCACGGAAGAAGTCATCAAACAGTCTGTTCATATCCTCATGCAGCAGTCTGAAAGGACTGTCGTTATATCTTACGGGTACTCTCTTTTTTCCGAATGATGGAACTAAACTTCTGATTGTCATACATCACACCCCCTTTCTTAAAAAGATGTTATTTTAAGCAGTTGCTGTTACCTCGATCTTTTTTGTTTTCGCGCTTTCAGCCTTGGGCAGAATGAGTTTCAGTACTCCGTCCTTTACGGTTGCATTGATACGCTCTCTGTCAACCTCATTGGAAATGGTAAATGTCCTCTTGTAATCTCCGATGCCGTATTCCGCAAGAACAAGCCTGTGATTGTTATGCTCTTCTGGTTCAACCTTCCCGTAAATTGTCAGCACATCTTTTTCAAGTGTTATATCAACGGATTTTTCATCTACACCGGGCATATCAACAAGCAATAAGATGTCATCTTTCTTTTCGATGATATCAACAGTCGGAGTATAAAGCCTTTTTGCCCTTGTAGGCTCTATTCCTTTTTCAAATTCGTGTTCTTTCTTTTGTATTTCTTTTCTGGTTTCTGTCATAGTATTCACCTCCTATTCTGATTTGATTTCTACTTTTTTCGGTTTATTTGACTCCAGCTGAGGTAGTGATATATGGAGAATGCCTTTCTTGTATGATGCATGTACTTTATCAGCATCGATTTGAAAGGGAAGCTGAATCTTTTTGTTGAAATCCCCGTGCCAGAGCTCATGCCTATGATAGGATTCCCCTTCCTTTCTCTCATTTGTCGGCCGAGAACCTTGAAGTGTTACTGTATCGCCGGAAACTGAAATGTCTATTGAATGTACGTCAACTCCCGGCAACTCTGATGTTACTAACGCTTCATCTCCATTTACCCATACATTTACAGCCGGAAACTCACAGGTTGAATTTGATGCCATTTTGTTTAATAAACTGGTCATACGATCAAATTCGTACCATGGAGCCAGGAATCTTTCAAAATATGTCCTTGTCATATCTCCGTCCTCCTTTCTTTATTTTTTGTTTATAAGTAAAGCAAAGGTCATGCCAGAAATTTTATTTATTTTATTTCAATTACTTAAGATTATTTGAGTTGATTCAATCAGGCTTAATAGGCCATAATGGCCTATATATAATCAGGTCATTATGGCCTATGGGTCAATTTGACCTTGGTGGTTTACTTATTTAGTTTTCTTCGGAGATTTCGCAGGCTGATACCGAGAAGTTTGGCTGCCTGTGTTTTATTGCCATTCGTAATTTTGAGTGTCTCCCTGATGAGTAAATCCTCGACGTGATCCATTCGAGTGCCAATCGGGATATAGACACCTTCTTTACCTGGCTCTTCAGCAGGTGTTTCGGTTATCAGACCTGCTTCATCAAGATGAGGCAATATATGAAAAGGGAAGATATGTTTTGTATCTTGAGGTAACAAAGTTGCAACACGGGTCATGATGTTCCTTAGTTCGCGGACGTTACCTTTCCATGCATAATGTTCAAGAATGTATATTGTCTCTGATGAAATGCTGGGATATGGTTTCGTCCATCCCATTTCAGCAAATGCCCTTTCCAGAAAATGAACTGCGAGAAGAGGTATATCTTCAACCCGTTCACGAAGCGGTGGTAAATGAAGCCGAAGAACGTTTAAACGATAGTATAGATCTTCACGAAACAGCCCGTCTTTTACTGCTTTGAGAAGGTCTGTATTTGAAGCGGTAATAACACGTACATTAATAGGCAGCAAGGTTTCCCCTCCAATGCGATAGATCCTGCCTTCTTCCAGTGCCCGAAGAAGGCGAACCTGCAAGTTAAGGGGCATCTCACTGATTTCGTCCAGGAATAATGTGCCATGGTCTGCAGTTTCAAATTTGCCTTTTCGAGTTTTAATTGCACCGGTAAAGGCGCCTTTTTCATGGCCAAAGAGCTCTCCTTCAATAAGGCTTTCCGGTATAGCTCCGCAATTAATCGGTACAAATGGACCTGCTGAACGACGGCTTAATACATGAACAGCCCGGGCAACTATTTCCTTACCCGTACCTGTTTCACCGGTAATAAGAACTGTTTCATCCGAAGCTGCTATCTGTGGAAGATATGCAAGCGTACGCCGCATGACAGGAGAACGGAATAAAAAATACGGTTTGACTTTTGCAACCAACGGATCCACCACAGTCAAGGATTTACTTCTGTTACTTGGCCTGCCTGTACTTGTCTCTACCATACAGGCGAACCGGTCAACATCCAGAGGTTTTTTCACATAATCATCCACAACAAGCCTGACTGATTCCTGAGATGTTTCAACAAAGTCATATTCCTGACCTGTGAGAACGTAAAACAGGCTGTCAGGATTTCGTGTCTTGTAGTCCTTGATCATTTCAATACACTGTTCATCCACCAGATCAATAGCTGCTACAATGACATGAATGTATTCCTTCAGAAGCAATCCAACGGCTTGATGAGAATCCCGGGCAAGATAAACTTTTGCTCCGACACCGTTCAATCCCTGCTCGATATCCTTCAGATAAGCTGTATCGTCTTCGATAACAAGAACAGAAACCCCTTTTAAATTAGGACTGTCACCGTTACAAACAAATTCTTCCTGCATTTTTGGATTTTCCCTCACTGTGTTATTCTAAGAATTTCCCTAATTATATCAAATTATTAAGGGGCTTGAGGAGAGAAGCTTACACATTCGGATTAAACCTTACATATTTATCCCAGTATTTATACAATTCTTTTGTTGCAAACAAGTCACCCACGCAGTATTTGGCAATCGTAAGGTATTGCTGCTGTTTAAAAAGATCAGAAACCTCATACCCTGTAACACCTTCTTCTTTCGGGCTCTTTATCCCGAAGGCCTTACACCACATATGGAGGCTGAATTTTCTTCTGACAGCACCATAGAATGTAAGCAGGTCTAGCAGGTCAACATGCGCAAGGTTATAACGGTTAGGCATGAGTTCTTTGGTAGGTTGAATTTTATGAATTGACGATCGAATTATAAGAAAGGGTGCATCAAAGCCCCTGCCGTTAAAGGTTATTATCTGGTCATAATGTCTTACCGCCTCCCAGAACATTCTCAGAATTCCCGCTTCGGTATCGGCAATATATTCGACATCATCTTCTTCCAAAGGTTCCTGAAGGACTTCCGGAGACTGATAATATACAGCTCCCCTGTCAGTATCAGGGTTGAGCATTCCAATTGCGACGATCTCCCCTGTAAGAGGTGAAAATCCAAGGCCTTCTTTTGCTGCTTTTATCTCTTCTTCTGTCCCTGCATACTTAAGAATATACTCCCTGGTTATCTCATCAAAAGACTCAAAATCTTTCCCGATGGTTTCAATATCAATGATGATTTTTTTAGACATTGTTCAACGTCCAGAGAAAATTTTGGTATATAAATCTAAATGACATTGTGCCATTATTTGTTTGGTATAATGTGTTGTAACAATCTGCCTTCCCGTATTTCCAAGTCTCTTTCTTGTCTTGACATCTGCGAACAAGTAATCAATCCTGGATGCCAAGGTCTCATAGTCCTTTACCTTTATTACATAGCCGTTTATATCATTCATGATTATTTCAGGCATCCCCCCCATTTCCGTTACGATTATTGGCTTTCCCGAAGAAAGAGATTCCAGCATTGTCAATCCAAATGGCTCTGGCACACTTGAAGGATAAACACAAACAGAAGCAAGACTATAAAGCTCCGGCATTTCCTGAAGCGAATAAGCATCAATAAATACATGTTCTTTTAAATCAAATGTTTTTACCAGATCAACAAAATAAGCAATGTCTTTTTCCTGTGAAAGCTCCCAGTCAATTATATTTTTGGTACCAGCGAGTACTAATAGTGCGTTCGGGAATCTCTCTTTAACAAGCCTGATTGCCTTTATGCTAACATCACATCCTTTAGCCATACCCATCCTTGCTGGATGAAAGATTATTTTTCTATCACGTAACATGGGAAACTTTTTAAGAATCTTTTCCGGGTTTACATCAGGATGAAAAACATTCGTATCTATTCCGTGGTGTATTACGGTTATCTTGCTCTCATCATCCACTACTCCCATGATTTCCTTTTTAATGTTATGGCTGACAGAAATTATATGCGTCCAGTTTATCTCTCTGGTGATTTTCAGAAATAAAATATCATCCCACACGTTATGTGCAGTAAGGAAAAGCGGAATACCTTTATTAAACGTTAATTCTTCAAGAATTTTCGCATGCTTTACACTGAAATAATGCATATTATGAACGTGAATTATATCCGGTTTAGTACTTTCGATAAAATGAGTGAAGGTCTTTGTGATATCTTCATCAAGAGCTTCAAGTCCTCTTTTAGCAAGCCAGTTAAGGTCAAGCAAAGGCGTGCGATAAATCTTTACCCCTTTAAAATTGTCTTTTTCCTTTTCTCCCTCCACAGACCCGGTTAAAAGACTCACCTTATATCCTTTTTTCAAGAACTCCGGAAGGAGCATAGTCAGGTGCGTTTCAACACCACCAATGATCGGAGGAAAGCCCCAGTGCATATGTGCTATGTTCATTTTAGCTTCCTATCTTTCCTTTAGTAGAGTCCCCTAGTATCATATACTACTTTCTTTTTGCGCTTTTTGTAAAAACTGGTTTTCTTGTTTGCCTGCAGTGTGTATAAAGTTCTATAGACCCTTACAGGAAGCTTGTCAGTCTTCCGTTTTGAACTGAAATAAAGACTGACCTTTTCCTGGCCTATATCCGCTAATATGTCATATCCCTTGAACTTTAAAGAAAACTTGATCACTTTCCATTCCGGGGGCAGTTGAGGACTAAATGATAAGATACCCCTTCTGATTCTCATTCCTGCAAAACCGTGTATGAGTGCCTGCCATACTCCTCCTAATGAAGCTGCGTGTATTCCTGCATCTGTGTTGTTGTATACATTTTTCAAATCAGCATGTGATGCAATATCAAAATAGTGACACGCCCTGTGTACTTCTCCAACCTCTGCACCAAGCAAGGCATAGATTGAGGCACTTAGGGACGATTTGTGCAGAGTCCTTTTTTCATAAAAAAGATAATTTTTCCGTTTTGTCTCTAAACTAAAAAGATCTGAGAGGAGATATAAAATCATTACGACATCAGCCTGTTTAACATATTGTGTACTTCCAATATCACGTATGTTATCGGGGTAAAGAGGCAGATAATGAGAATCAAGCTTAGGCAAGGGGAGTTTTTTCTTTTTAAAAAATCCCTCAAATTGTTCTATTATTCCTGTCTTTTTTGAAACAGGAATATAAATTTTTGAAGCAATGTTACGCCAGTCTTCCAGATCATACTGCTTTAAATTAATTTTTGCCATTAGTGCTTTTATTTCAGCAGGATATTTTCTCCTAAGAACCATGCATAGTTGTACAGCTGTTCTCAAGTGCCATTGAACCAGGGTGTTGGTAAAGGCATTATTATTTACCCCTTCATGAAATTCATCGGGCCCAATTACGTTATTAATCTCGTATCTCTTTTTTCTTCGATTGTATTCCACCCTGCTTGCCCAGAATCTGGCTGTATCGAGTATTATCTCAAGACCGCAATTGAGCAGAAAATCTACATCATTGGTTACTGAGTAATAATGGATGACGGCATAAGCAATATCTGCAGTAATATGGCATTCCTGTTCCATAGTTAATACCCGTTGAATTTTGCCTCTTCCGTCCTTGTACCATGAAGGCGTTGTCTCTTCTCCTGTGTCTGCAGATTCCCATGGAAACATTGCCCCCTGATAGCCCTTTTCCTCGGCGATCTTTCTTGCTGCGCTCAGCCGGTTATAGCGGTACATCAGGAGGTTTCTTGCAACTGTAGAATTTGTATAAATAAAGAACGGCAAACAGAATAGTTCTGTATCCCAGAAGATATGACCCCGGTAACCCTCTCCAGTAAGAGCCTTTGCCCCTATACTGACATCATAGCAATTTTCACTGGCCGCAATAAGCAAATGATAGATATTGAAACGGCTTGCTCTTTCAATACGCGGGTCACCATCTATTTCAATATTTGCACTTTTCCATTTATTTTCCCATGCATTGTTGTGTTCACGGAAGAGTTGATCAAACCCCTTTTTTACACTCCTGGCATTTGAATTTACAGCGGCTTTTTTTATCTTTTCCAGATTTCCGTCGTTTGAGGTATGAAATGATAGATAATTTGTTATACAGGCAGTTTTTCCCTTTTTCAGGTTCAGTGTGAATGTCCAGTCTGTAGGGATATGGGTTTTTCTACCCGTTTTTACAATTACCTGACTTGTATACGTAATATTTATATCCTTTTCCACTGTTTTTGTACACACATAATTGATCTTGCCGTATTTGCCGGATTCTACGACCATAACATGTTTTTTCTCTCCCTCGGTAATAAGCCCCATATTCATTATTGAGGTATCAACGGCATTTGTTATAGTAAAGGTGGCACCCTCATCCAGCGGTGTGATATATACCTGCATTACCGCTATATTTTTATTGCACATGCTGAAGAACCGCATCGATTGATAGTCAAATCTTTTTTTCCTAGCATTTTCATATATGGTATGTCGAACAAGAATTCCTTTAAACATGTCCAGGATTCGCTTATGACTTACTATATCCATCGCTACTATATCGAGTTTTTCGCCGTCAACGCTTATCCTGAGGTCAATAGGATTTGGTGCATTAACGAGCTCAGGCACCAGCGCACGTGTCCCCTCGTATATTCCGGCAAAAAATGTCCCCGGACGGCAATCAGGTGGATTTTCTTCAAGGATACCACGGCTTCCTATGTACCCATTGCCTAAAGCAAACCTGGTTTCATTGCAATTTTGCAGCTCAGGATCCCAGCCATGCTCTATTATTTGCCAGTGAGTATCAGACAAATAATTCCCAAAATAATCTGCCACTTTTTCTTCAGACTCCTTTAAACTTTAAAATTTAAAATAAGGATACTAGCTTATCATAATTAATTTCTTTGAGGTCTTTGACAATCACGTCAGCTTTTTTCAGTCTTTCCGGGTCACTGTGACGGTCAATTCCTATACAGAGCATCTTTGCCCTCTTCGCTGCCTCTACCCCGAGAATTGCATCTTCAAATACAACACAGCTTCCGGGATGAATCCCTATTTTCTCGGCAGCTATCAAAAAAATTTGCGGGTCCGGCTTTCCTTTAGTTATGTCATTCCCGCTGATCTCAGCGTCAATAACTTTGTTAATCCCCGTCCTTTTTGAAATGTAGGGCAAATTTTTACTGGAAGATATTATTGCTATTTTTATTCCTTTACGTTTCAGTTCTCTTATTAATTTTACCGTTGTTTTGAAGACAGGGATTTTTTCCTTTTTCAAATATTCAAGAAAATATTTTTGTTTCTTATCTGTTGCCTTGATAAGTTCTTTAGTTGAAAGGTCATTCAGGATAGCCCTGCCACCATCAACGCGCGGGATTCCATCAACTTTTTCTTTATAATCTTTAAAGGTGAATTTCCTGCCGTATTCTGTAAACATTCTCTTCCATGCCTTGAAATGGATAGGCACGGTGTCCACCACAACACCATCAAGGTCAAATATTGCGCCTTTGAATCCCTTTTCAGCAGATGCTTTCATATAATAACTATGAATTCGGCAAATTTTTTCATAAATTTAATTGATAACACATTGTATTAGCATCTGGATTATTTTAAACATTTTATTCTATTGTGCAAACATAATTTTACTTAAATTAAAGTTTAAAATGTCAAGAAGAGTTTCCGATCGCATAGAAAAATAGATATGGAAATGCTTGCAAATGATGTTGGCTTTAGGCTATAGTAAAATTCCTTTTTATCATACCAAATAGTTATTTTGGAGGAATATTACAATGGAAAAGATGATTGAAATCCGCTGGCACGGTCGTGGAGGTCAGGGGACTGTTACCGCCGCAAAGGTACTGGCTGATGCATGTCTCGGCGGAGGAAGACACGTTCAGGCATTTCCTGAATACGGCCCTGAAAGGGCAGGCGCACCCCTGAGGGCGTACAACAGGATTAGTGATCATGAAATACGAATGCATTGTCCTGTACTGCACCCTAAAGTTGTAGGCATAGTCGATGCCACGCTCTTAGACAGTATAAACGTTGCTGAAGGTGCACAGAATGACACTGTTTTTGTTGTAAATACCGCAAAGGATCCGGCAGATATCAGGAAAAGATTAAAAGCCAAGAAGAGTCAGAAGGTATTTACTGTTGACGCCACCAAGATAGCGCTCGATTGTATAGGAAGAGCGCTCCCTAATTCCCCCATGCTTGGAGCCATTAACAGGGCAACAACCATTGTAAAGCAGGACGAGCTTGTTGAAACAGTGAGAAAGAGCTTCGGGAAAAAATTCGCTCAAAAGATAATTGACGGAAACCTTGAAGCTTTGAAGCGGGGTTATGAGGAGGTAAAGGAAGGATGAGCAAGAAGACGGGCAAGAAAAAATTTTGGGAAAAACTTACCCCGGGCTCTGTTATTCTGGAAGCAGGCAATGCTGCCAAATTCAAGACAGGGTCATGGAGGGCTTTCAGACCGAAATGGATAGAGGAAAACTGCATTCAATGCCTTTTTTGCTGGATTTATTGCCCGGACATGTCGGTTACTGTGAAGGACGGCAAAAGGGGAGAATTTAATTACGATTATTGCAAAGGATGCGGTATCTGCGCACTTGAATGTCCGGGGAAAAAAGGCAACAAAGCTATTGTGATGGAAGAGGAGGGCAAATAAATGGGAAAAATAGTAGCGGTAACAGGAAACGAAGCCGGAGCTGAGGCCCTCAGACAGGTTAATCCAGATGTCTGCGGTGCATACCCTATCACTCCTCAGACCGATATGATGCAGAGGTTTTCGAGCTTTGTCAATAACGGAAAAGTAGATACAGAGTTGATACTTGTCGAGAGCGAGCACAGTTCCATGAGCGCCTGTATCGGTGCCTCAGCAGCAGGCGGAAGGGTTGTCACAGCCACCTCATCGCAGGGCCTGGCCCTGATGTGGGAGATGCTTTTTATTGCTGCGGGTGACAGACTGCCTATTGTTATGCCTGTCGTAAACAGGGCATTGTCCGCACCTCTTAATATACATGGGGATCACTCCGATGCAATGGGTGCGAGGGATTCTGGCTGGATACAGCTCTGGAGCGAAAACGCCCAGGAGACATATGACAATATCATTCAGGCATTTAGAATCGGGGAGCACATGGATGTCAGGCTTCCTGTCATGGTGTGTCTTGACGGGTTTATCATCAGTCATTCAATCGAGAGGGTCGAATATCTCGATGATGACAAAGTTAAGAAGTTTGTCGGCGAATTCAAACAAATGAACTCCCTGCTCGATCTTAAGAAACCGAAAAGTTATGGACCGTTGATTCTCCCCGACCTGTATCATGAATACAAGAGGGCACAGCATGAGGTAACGACAAAGGTTGCTGATGTAGTGCTGAAGGTTGCAGCGGATTTTGAAAAACTGAGCGGCAGAAAATACGGTCTTTTTGAGGCTTATAAACTCAGGGACGCCGAAATTGCATTGGTAATATTAAATTCAGCAGCAGGTACTGCTAAAGATGTAATTGACCAGTACAGGAAAAAAGGTATCAAGGCAGGCCTTTTGAAGCCGAGGCTTTTCAGACCCTTCCCTTATGAGGAAACTGCAAAGGCACTTAAAAATGTCAAAGCAGTCTGTGTGATGGACAGAGCGGATTCCTTCGGAGCATATGGTCCTTTATTCACGGAAATCTGTTCGGCAACGCTTCATATGAAAAACAGACCTTTGATGACAAACAAGATATACGGCCTCGGGGGAAGGGACTTTATGCCAGACCAGGCAGAACAGGCCTTAAATGAATTACATAAAATCTTGAAATCAGGCAAGGTTAAAACAATAAAAGAATACATCGGAGTTCGGGAATAAATTAGAGTTATGAGTTATGACTTACGAGTTAAGAGTTACGAGAGAGAAGTTTATTGATATTATTAACTTCAAGTTTTTTTACTTAACTCCTGACTCCTAACTCCAAACTCTTAACTTAATAAGGAGTGAGGTTATAACATGACAACAAAACCGCTAAGATTAAAAGAGCTTTCCAAGTCAGAGGACAGATTTACCTACGGCCACAGGATGTGTGCCGGTTGTGGAGCGCCTATCATCGTTAAACAGGTGCTTATGGCAACGGATTATCCAGTTATCGCATCGAATGCAACAGGGTGCCTTGAGGTTTCCTCCTGTATTTCTGAATATACAGCATGGAAGATACCCTGGATTCATACAGCCTTTGAAAACGCTGCTGCAACAATATCCGGCGTAGAGACAATGTACCGCGCATGGAAGAAAAAAGGGCTTATTGATAAAGAGGTTAAATTTATCGCATTCGGCGGTGACGGCGGCACGTACGACATCGGACTACAGAGCCTTTCAGGCGCAATGGAGCGGGGCCATGACATGCTTTACATATGTTATGACAACGGCGCATATATGAATACGGGTATCCAGCGATCAAGCGCAACTCCATTTGGTGCGAACACGACAACCTGTCCGGCAGGAGATGTGATACCAGGCAAACCCCAGCATAGAAAAGACCTGACAAAGATAATGGCTGCACATAAGATCCCTTATGCAGCCCAGGCATCACCGGGACACTGGATGGATTTGATGAAAAAAGTGCAAAAGGCGTTTTCGATAGAGGGGCCAAAATTTATGAATATACTTTCTCCCTGCAACCGAGGGTGGCGGACGAGAACAGATGATGCAATTACAATGTGTAAAATTGCGGTTAACACCTGTTACTGGCCTTTATATGAAATTGAAAACGGCGTCACGAGAATAACCGTTAAACCCAGGGAGAAAAAACCGATCACTGATTTCTTAAAACCCCAGGGACGGTTCAAACATATGTTTGCACCTGGGAACGAGTGGATGCTCAAACAGGCCCAGGAATATGTAGACAGAGAGTGGGAACTTCTCCAGAAGGAAGCGGCATTCTGGGCAGAAGAAGAAAAAACTGAAGAGGCTGTAATAGAAGAAAAGAAATTAGAAGAAACGTCAGAAGGATAGAATTACCTCTCAAATCCCCTATCCCTTTGGTGAGAGGGTCAACTATGAACCGAGACTGGTTCATGGTAAAGCTAATCGAACCAATTAACCCGAATAATGCAATTAGCTATGCCAGTAAGTGGCATAGATGCCTTCAAAATCTTTAAAAATGCAACAATGATTACCAGATGCCATTTTCAATCGATAAAAGTTTTTATGAATAAAATAATACCTTTAAGACTGCAAAATGTCATGTTTAAATGTGTTGCTTTTAAAGCTTTTTCAGGCACCTATGCCACCTCAACTGCATTGTTTATCCCAAATAATGCAGACATTGCTCAAAAATTTATTTAACTCGATAAATTTTTTATTAAATTATGCATATGTCTTTAAATAAAAATATGTATATGTACATTGATTAAAAGTGCGTTTAAGGTATCGAAAAATAAATTTTTTCGCAACATCTGCATTATTTTAAATGCATTTTTTGTTTAATACGAAAATAGATTTTAATACCCCATCCCCCCTCTTAGTAAAGGGGGGATGGGGGGATTTTTAATTTTCAGTATTCATAGTGCCCTTTAGGGACATGAGTGTCCGGGTTAAAAATTATAAAGCGTGTAAATGCCTGTTATATCCCCATTTTCCAATGTCCTTTTATTTGTCTCGCCTGTGCTTGCATAGCCATACATTGTTTCTTCAAAACATGTATCTTCATACAGGTCATCGAGACCGAAGCTGTGTCCAAGTTCATGCGTGGCGATATTATCAAAATCCATTTTGTTTGAACAGTCATCAAATTCACAGTCCTGAGACCAGTTAAAATCCCAGTCGTCGTATACCTGATCCCACTCGACTAATTCCCTGTTAGCAGGATTACCCCTGAATATACCCCAGACAATTGTAACTGCTATTGCACCCGGATCATCCAGGTCAGCAAAAAGAACTTCATTCTTGCCGTCGGTTCTGTATAAATCCGCCCCATCAACCACTCCGGGAATTTCATCGCCTATAATGTCTAATATATATCCGTCAAACATCATACCGTCTGCAGCATCCTCCCACTTATCAATTCCTGCAGCTAGTATATTACGAATTACTTCACTGCCAAGCCCAACAGAATTATCAGTATCAATGAGATAGTCTTCGATAGTTTTCCATTTCGCTCCCTTTGCCAAAAAGCCGTAACATGAACTTTTACCGGGGTCCACTCCTCCACCTGTACAATCTCCGCATGTCGGGTCTTCCCATCCCTGGCATTTGCCGTCATTATTACATCCCGATGGTTTCCCGAATTGCCTCTTTGGATGTACAATTGCATAGCCTTCAACAAGCCTTCCTTTATCCATTGCTGTTCCCAGCCAGAATAATTTTCCAGGGACTACTTCGACTGCATGCCCCGGGATGCTTACCTTTGGATGTCTCTTGGACTTAACCGGTTCAGCTGTTAAATCTGCTCCTGATACCAAGAGTATCAACGTGCTAATTGAAAATACAAGCGTAAACCACATAAACCTATTTTTCATTTTGACCTCCTTTGATCCAAATGTTCTTATTAACTTTTTTGGGAGATGATCCACAAATTTCTAGCTTGCATGATCATAAAAGAGAAACATGACATATTGCAAACTTAATTTATTATTTTGAATGCCTTTTTTGGGTTAACCCACATAATGCAGACATTGCTCAATAAATTATTTAACTCGATACATTTATTATTAAATTGTGCATATGGCTTTGAATAAACGTATTCACACTCGATCAATTAATATTGCGTTTACGGTATCGAAAAATAATTTCTTTCACAAAGCCTGCATTATGTGAAATACATTTTTTTGGGTTAATAGATTCAAATTGTACAGATATCAGATTTATATAATTATTTTACATATAATTTAAATAAATGTAAATAAAAATTACATCTATTCTATAGTAACCCAGACAGGGCTTGACCATGCCATATTTCCGTCATCCTGCAGGATCCGGGCGTAATACCATGACGTGCCCGGTTCAGGCTGAGAGTCCTTGAGAAAGAATTGTACGAATACTCCTTCCCCGTTTTCAACGAACAACTTTTTACCATTGCGTAAAATCTCCACAGATGCTATCTTTTCATTGCCTACGGCATTAAGCGCTATTGGAACAGGCCCTTTTGAGGCTGCCCATCTCACTTCCGAGCCCATAGGAGAACCGGCTACCTGGAATTTCAGGATAATCTTCGGGCCACTGGTCGCATAGACATGCCGCCTTTGAAAGGCTTCCCAAACAGCTTCCCGTGTCAGTTCGGGGCTGTAGACACCCAACATGCCACTTACGTTGGCGCTTGTACTACCTTGTCCAGGATGTCCGTTATGCGTGTCTCCCGACCCGATGATACCCAGCTTGTAGCCGCGCGACAGGGCGTCCCTGACAAATGTACCTTTCACGGGACGGTAGACGCTGGCTTCGCCTCCAAAATATTCCGATGTACCATGAATCGAACTTATCTCCACCAGCCATTCCTTTGGATCCGGTGATACATCCCAATCGGTGGCAACTGGCCCGCCTCCTACATGATGAGCCACGGTCATAGCTTCGTAGGACTCGAGAAGATTCCACAGCTTCTGCGGTGTATTGCTTTCAACATCGATGTACCTAAAGACAGGGCCGTCGCCATCTCGATAGTAGACATTGCGGTGACCGTAATCCCAGCTCGTCCACTCGAAGCCCAGAAACGTAACAAAACTCCCCGGCTCATAGGCATCATGAGCTGCCTTCCTGATGCGTTCCCAGACCTTGCCCTTTACAGGTATTGTTCCATGGTCTGCATGGTCGGTCAACGCTGCAATGTCCAGGCC
>CAYFXR010000078.1:0-13430 GCA_964347155.1 uncultured Nitrospiraceae bacterium
ATCATCTCCAAAATAGTTGGTAAAATCCGAAGGACGTAAAGTCCCGCGTAAAGCGGCGAGGCCGCAACGCGGCTTTTCGCCGCTGGGGCAACGTCCCTATTCGGGATTCAAGGGGTCAAGGGGTCGAGTGAATTATCAATTATAAATGATCAATTAAGAATGAATATTATTTTAAAGGAATTTATACAATTCCTCATTACTCATTGATAATTATTCATTTAACACTTGAACCCTTGAATCCTAGAATCCTTGAATCCTTTCTAACAACTTAATGGGAGAAGAACCAAAAATTATAAGAGATTACGAGGGGAATAAGGGGGATTCTTTAAAATATACGAGGGGAGTTTTTCACCACGATATCACTTTATCATGAGAAAAGATATAATCGACAATAGCATCATATGAAAATTCTTTTTTTGAAAGCTCGATAATCTTCACTTCATTGTTCTCTGATTGGATATCTATTATCTGCTTAGAAAGGTCTGTTAATCTGTCATTTATAATATGGAGAATCTTCATTTTTTATATCTGTGATTATTATCAGTGTTCTTATAAAACTATAACCCTGTCGGCTTCTTGATTCATCATTGCGTTGTTATATTGGCTTCCGCATATTATCTTTTCGCAGATATCTCTTTTGGAAATACCATTTTTTTGAGTAGTATAATCACAATAACTCATATTGACTTTCGGATCCTCACAAAGACCCGTTACAAGAGGGCTGGCGAGAAGCCTTACCCCTTCATCCATAAAAAAGACAATAATTTTATATCCCTTTGAAAGGGCCGCTCTTGTCAAACCAATCAAATCAACTTCATGCCTGTCTGTATTTACGAGTATACCCAGTTTCATGTGACACAAGTCTCCACTGAGAGTCACTCAGATAAGTTCAGTACAACATTTTTTATATAATAACGCCCGCGGGCAGATAATTTCTCCCGGACATATGCTTCTGTTATTTCGTCTCTTTGGGTATTTCGACTATTTTTCCTTTAATGGGATATTTATTAAAATCCAATCTGCTGCTCCATTCGGCCCATGAGCCTACATAAACCTTGACATTAGGATAGCCGAGGATATGCTTAAGCGTGAAATATGCGTTAGCTGCCTTGATCCCGCCCTGGCAGTATGTAATGACCTCTTTATCACTGGTAACGCCCGCCGACTCATAAACTGCCTTCAAATCCGCGGCTGATTTTAAAGTACCATCATCTATGTTGAAGTTAGTCTCGTAGTAACCAAGGTCAAGAGCACCCGGTATATGCCCCACTCTTTTATTTTTCTCCTTATTATTTTCTCCAATATATTCATCTGTACCACGTGCATCAACAAGAACCGCATCTGAATTATCCAGATTTTTTAAGACATCTTCAGCCACTATCCTGATAGACTCATTGCGAGAACCTGCCTTATAATGCCCTGGCTCCGCATTTTTCATTCCTCCCTCTGAAGGACGCTTCTCTTTGTTCCATTTTGCAAGTCCACCATTCAGATAGCTGACCTTCTCATGACTAAAGTAATCCATGAGCCAGAATGCGCCGAGAGTAAAAACACTTGAACCTTTCGCTCCGTATAACACAACATGATCACCGTTATTGATACCAAGCCTGTTCATCATGGCCTCGAATTTCGCCTTGTCAGGAGGATTAGGACTTACCGCACCCATCAAACTGCTAACACCCATAAAAACTGATCCTTTAATGTGTTTCTTCATGTATTCTTCCTTATCTGAAGGCCAGTTATCAACAAATACCACCTTTACACTATTCAGATTATCTTCAAGCCACTGCGTTTCAACAACTGACTGTACCCCATCCGCATAAGCTCCCTGAAATCCGGCAAAAAAGAATACCGCAAAAATCAGTGAAATGATTGTTATGAAAGTCTTTTTACATAAACGCATTTTTCCTCCTTTATCATTCATATTATACATATAATAGTCCTCCTTTATGGAAAAATTATGAATTAAAGGCGGTGCTGTAAAAAATGTACCTTATTAAATAATACTAAGTTGTTTAATGTCAAGTCATATAAGTAATATATATTATATGAAAAAAAACATTTATACCATAAAAGCTGTATCAATTGGCGAAAGACTTGATATACTCATTTCAAAGAAAAGCGGTTTAACCCGCTCTCACGTTCAAAGACTCATCAACCAGGGACTGATCACTGTCAATTCGCATAACGAAAAATCGGGTTACAAGGTAAAAGTTGGTGACAGGATAGAGATTGTTGTACCCCGTGAACCTGAAGGGATGCTCATCCCAGAAGACACCCCTCTGGATGTGATTTGGGAAGATGAACATATTATAGTAGTAAACAAGCCACCGCATATGGTCATCTATCCTGCAGCAGGGAATAAAAGGGGCACACTCATGAATGCATTAGCTTCAAGGTGCAAGAAACTTGCTTCCATTGGTACACCGCTGCGGCCTGGAGTCGTTCACCGTCTTGATAAAAATACCTCAGGAGCAATAGTAATTGCTAAAGACGATTCATCGTATTTTAGCCTTGTAAATCAATTTAAAAAACGCGAAATTGAAAAGCAATATTTTGCCCTTCTATATGGAAATCTCAAAGCAGACCACGGGGAGATCAAATCTGCAATCGGCAGGTCTCTCTCAGACAGGAAAAAAATGTCAACAAAAACAGGAAAGGGCAAAGAGGCCATTACACGGTTTCATGTAATGAAAAGATTTAAATCCGCAACATTGGCAAAAGTCAAAATAATCACCGGCAGGACACACCAGATAAGGGTCCATTTCGCTTCCATAGGTAACCCTGTATTAGGGGACAAAACATACGGGAGAAAAACTTCTTTGACATTGGGGCAAAAAACGATAAATTTCCATCGTCAGATGCTCCATGCATATAGTTTAAAATTAAAACATCCGATAACAGAAAAGCCAATGGAATTCACTGCACCAATGCCGAAGGATATGGAAAAGGCGATTGAGGAGTTGGCAAACTCTCTGACTTAACAGCAACTCTTTTTTTGAGCACGACATTTTCAAACATAAAGGTATAAAAGTATGAATGAAGCTCTTATCGATTGTAAAATGGCAATCTGATAAATATGTGTAACCATTAAGTGACGGGTGGCAATAATTGTTTAAGTTTGTCATTCCCGCAGTCCTTTGAGCGTAAATCCAGCCTGTCTTTTTTCTGGATTCCCGTTTCCACGGGAATGACGGCATAACTGAATAATTGTTCAATCTATGTACAAGTATCTAATGTGTTATTAATCCATTCTTACTGAACTGTTACATAGGCTAAAATGCAGAGGTACTACTACAGAATTTATGTGCTTTCAAACTTTTGAACTAATGAAGAGGCATGCCCCTACTGCTGTTGGTTGAGCAGATCTTCTGCTGGAGTTTCCTGAATCTCCTCTTTATACTTACATTCCTTTTTGAGACATGCAATAAAATTCCCTTTTTTCGTCCGTTTCTCTACTAGAACACTGGCTCCGCACTCGGGGCAACTTTTATTCAAGGGTCTATACCATGTTGCAAATTTACATTTGGGATAATTGCCACAGCTGAAAAACAACTTGCCCTTTTTCGTCCTTTTTTCGACAATTTCTCCACCATCCTCCGGACACTGAATTCCAATCCCCAGAGGTTTCGTTTTTTTACATTTCGGATACTTACTGCAGGCAAGAAATCTGCCAAACCTGCCCGATTTCAAGATCATAGGTGAACCGCACTTTTCACACTTCTCATCTGTCTGCTCCATGTATGAGTTCTGTGTCCTTTGCTCTGGATGCTGATTTTCAAGAGGCATGGTATTTTTACATTCAGGAAATCCTGTACAAGCTATAAACCTGCCGTGTCTTCCCCACTTGATAACCATAGGCCTGCCGCATTTTTCACACTGTTGTTCTGTAGGTATATCTTTCGGTTTTACTCTGCCGAGAATTTTCATTGCCTCTTCAAGATCCTTATCAAAGGGTTTATAAAAATCCATAACAATATCAACCCACTTCAGTCCACCCTCTTCGATCTTGTCGAGGTTATTCTCCATTTTAGCCGTAAAGTTATAATCCATCACATCTGAAAACCTGTTAACAAGCAAATCACTAACCAACACTCCCAATTCTGTTGGCTTAAACCTCCCTTCAAACTTTTCGGTATATTTTCTGTCCTGTATAGTTGAAAGAATTGTAGCGTACGTACTGGGTCTCCCGATACCTTTTGCCTCCAGCTCTCTGACAAGGGTTGCTTCTGAAAACCTTGAGGGCGGCTGTGTAAAATGCTGTCTCGGCATAACTTCTATCGTATTCAACAAATCACCTTCTGATAATGGTGGCAAAACCCCCTCTTCATCGGCACCGTTATCACCACTTTCCGTGTACAGTTTCATAAAACCAGGAAACTGGATGACTGTGCCCGTTGCTCTGAATAAATATTTTTCTGCAGCTATTTCAAAAGACGTTTGCTCCAGGAGTGCAGAGTGCATCTGGCTTGCAATAAAACGGTTCCAGATAAGTTTATAAAGGCTGTATTGATCACGAGTTACGTAATTTTTAATACTCTGCGGAACTCTGATTACAGATGTCGGTCTGATAGCTTCATGTGCCTCCTGAGCTGATTTCTTGCTCTTGTAAACGGTAGGCTTTTGTGGCAAATAGTCTCTGCCAAATTCTCCTCTTATCAAAGCACGTGCTTCCTGCTGTGCTTCAGATGCAACTCTTACGGAGTCAGTCCTCATATACGTTATAAGTCCTACAGAACCTTCGCCCCCTAGTTCAATACCCTCATAAAGCTGTTGTGCAATTAGCATGGTTTTTTTTGCGGTAAATTTAAGCCTTCTGGATGCCTCCTGCTGGAGTGTGCTTGTAATAAAAGGTGGAGCTGGAGCGCGCCTTCTCTTTTTCTTTTCTATCTTCTTAATAGTAAAGCTTTTGCCTTCCAAATCACTTACAATGCTTTTGGCTTGTTCATCATTTTTAATATCCGCCTTTTCCCCGTTTATCTGGGAGAGTCTCGCATCAAAAGGAGGTGGTTCTTTACCTTCAAAAGTTACCGTAATACTCCAGTACTCTTCGGATCTAAACGCCTCAATTTCTTTTTCCCTATCAACAACAAGTCTGAGTGCTACAGATTGAACCCTGCCGGCACTAAGGCCACGCCGTACCTTTCGCCATAACAGCGGTGACAATTTATAACCCACGAGTCTGTCCAGAATCCTTCTTGCCTGCTGTGCATCAACGAGATTCATATCAATTTTTCTTGGTTTTTGAATGGCTTCTGTTACGGCCTTTTCGGTTATCTCATTGAATTCTACCCGTAAGACCTTGTCCACGGTGCTATTCAACTCTTCTGCAATATGCCATGCTATTGCCTCTCCCTCTCTATCAGGGTCAGGACCCAAAAAAACCTTATCAGCAATTTGTGCCGCCTTTTTTAACTCTTTCAATACTTTTTCTTTTCCCTCAATTACTACATATGTAGGTGCAAGATTATTTTCTATATCAACACCAAGCTCATTTCTGGGAAGGTCTTTTACATGGCCAATAGACGCCTTGATCGCAAATTCTTCTCCGAGGAATTTGCTAAGGGTATTCACCTTTGTCGGAGATTCAACGATTAAAAGTGATTTCATTTGCACATACTTCCTATCAAATCCCCCTTACTCCCCTTTTTCCAAAGGGATAAATCTGTTCCCTATTTGACAAAGAGGAGTTAACCCTTAACCATATGCTTAGGAGTTAAGGGATATTTTTATATTTATTATTCAACCGAGTTATTTATCGGCAGTTTTCAAAAAATCTTAATCCTCATTAATAAAACATCCATGCTATAACAAAGAAAAATGCTTTCCCTCTGTTTGTCTTACTATTCCCTTCAGTTCAAGGTTTAGTAGTATTGATAACGCCTTGCCCGTTGTTATATTTATTTCTCTGATAATTGCATCTATGTGTTTTGGCTCGGCACTCAAATAATTGTATAGCATCCTTTCATCACCATTCATTGCAGGCAACGTTCTCTCATGTTCCCATTTATCTTCCCT
Source organism: uncultured Nitrospiraceae bacterium (assembly GCA_964347155.1). Taxonomy (GTDB): domain Bacteria; phylum Nitrospirota; class Thermodesulfovibrionia; order UBA6902; family UBA6902; genus CAYFXR01. Next base: position 6,019 of record CAYFXR010000078.1, read on the forward strand.
GAGAACGCCCTTTATTTGAGGCCTGAGCTCATCAATAACCTCTTCTGCACTTTCAACAAGTTTTGCGCCTTTCTTAATAAGATCATTCGTACCCTTTGAATTCTTTGAAGTAATATTGCCGGGTACTGCAAAAACTTCTTTACCCTGTTCGAGTGCATATCCTACTGTAATAAGAGAACCACTGTCAAGAGTTGCCTCGATGACAATGACTCCAAATGATAATGCACTGATAATTCTGTTTCTCTTCGGAAAATTTTCTTTATTAGGCGGAGTTCCAAATGGAAACTCACTAATAACCGCTCCCGAAGATTCAATCGCTCTCATAAGTCCTCTGTTTTCCGCTGGATAAGCGATATCAATCCCGGAGCCCAGCACCGCTATTGTCCTGCCTTCGGCCTTCAGTGCACCTTTGTGAGAAGCGGTATCAATTCCTCTTGCCATTCCGCTGATTATGGTTAGTCCAGACGAAGCTAATTTGTGACTCATTCTTTCCGCTACCTGTATCCCATAATGAGTTGAAGTCCTTGAACCAACCATGGCAATAGCATATTTATCTGTACCTTTTATATCACCTTTCACATAAAGCACAAGCGGAGCGTCACTAATACGTTTTAGCCCTCCAGGATAAGCCAAATCATTAAGGGTAATCAGCCTTACTTTATTTTTTCCTGCAGCATCAATCACCCTTTTAATCGCATCCCATTGATTAAAGGCGATAATATTCTCAAACCTGTTTTCGCCGATTCCTTCAACCTTTTTGAGTTCTTCCGCAGGCATCTGAAAAATGTTTTCAGGACTTCCAAAGGTTGAGAGAAGTCTTCTTGCAAGTACAGGGCCAATATCAGACAATGAATTTAAGGCAAGCCAATACTGCAGATTAGACATAATTTCAATTTCAAATTCCCCCTTGCCCCGTATAGGGGCGTTGTCCCCACGGCGAAAAGCCGCGTTGCGGCATCGCCGCTTTACGCCCCCCTTTTCTAAAGGGGGGGTGGGGGGATTATTTTTTTATTTTGTACTTTTCAATTTCTGGAGCTTGAGTCTCAAAGCATTCAGTTTAATAAATCCCTCTGCATCTTTTTGATGATAAACTTTTTCTGCTTCAAATGTTGCAAGTTCGGGGCTGTACAGAGATTTGAGAGCCTTCCTGCCAACAACGATGCAGTTCCCTTTATAGAGCTTCAACCTTACTGTTCCTGTCACCCCTTTTTGTGTCTTATCAATAAGACCTTGCAAGGCCTGTCTTTCAGGAGAAAACCAGTAACCATAATAGATAATTTCAGAATATTTTGGTATCAGAGAGTCCCTCAAGCGCATAACTTCCCTGTCGAGTGTAATAGACTCAAGGGCCCTGTGCGCAATGTGGATAATGGTACCTCCCGGCGTCTCATAAACACCTCTGGATTTCATTCCGACAAACCGATTTTCAACGAGATCCAGCCTTCCGATACCGTGTTTCCCGGCAATAGTATTCAGCTTTTTTAGAAGCTCCACAGGAGACAGACTTTTGCCATCAATAGATACAGGATCTCCGTTTTTAAATCCAACTTTCAGATAAATTGCCTTTGTTGGAGCGTTTTCAGGCGATATGGTAAGTATGAACATATCTTCCGGCGGTTCTGTCCAGGGATCTTCCAAAATACCACCTTCATAGCTTATATGAAAGAGGTTTCTATCAGTGCTGTAAGGTTTCTGCTTGGTAACTGTCAAAGGTATTTTTTGTTTCCTTGCAAAGTGTATCAATGATTCTCTTGAATCAAATTCCCATTCTCTCCATGGTGCAATAACTCTTATATCAGGCTTTAAGGCATAGTAAGTGAGTTCAAACCTCACCTGGTCATTGCCCTTGCCTGTAGCACCGTGCGCAACTGCATCTGCCTTTTCTTTTTTTGCTATTTCAATTTGTTTTTTTGCAATAAGCGGCCTTGCTATAGATGTTCCCATAAGATACGTGCCCTCGTAAACAGCATTCGCCCTGAGCATGGGGAATACATAATCTTTAACAAACTCTTCTTTAAGATCTACGATATGTACCCTGGAAGCACCTGTTTTCAATGCCTTTGTCTTTATGGCCTTGACGTCATCCTCCTGTCCGAGATCCGCACAGTAAGCTATAACTTCACATTTATACGTATCTTTTAGCCACTTTATGGCAACAGATGTATCAAGTCCACCGGAATATGCAAGTACAACTTTCCTCACGTTCATTCTCTGTCTCCTGAATTAATAAACATTATCACAAGTCTTTAAAAATGTAAAATGCGATTTTTTCTCAATTAAATTTTAAAAAAATCCGATGATATATTTAAATGATCAAAATTATATGAAAATATTAACACTAAGATTTTATTAATAAAGGAGAATGATATACATACACTAACTCTAAGAGGAACGATCCTATTTAAAGTGTTTACATTTATTACATTTTTTATTTCTTTACTGCTTTTATTTGAAACGACCATCCTTGCCGAACACAATCCACTCAAAGGTCTTTCCGGCCCGTCATTCACAGAACCATCCCAAATCCTTGAAATGTCCGAAGAATGGAAAAAACAGTCCATTAAATATGACCTATCAGCAGGCAATGTTGATATCGTAGTAGCTCTTGATCAGCATCTCTATCCCGCCTTGTTACCCTTTATTCAAAAATATGCAAAAGAACACAACATGAAAATTAATGTCGATGAAGGCACTTGCGGTATCTCCTCAGGATTGCTTTCTCGTAAGAATGCCGATATTGGGGGATACTGTTGTCCCCCTGGTTTAATGGACAGGTTACCCGGTCTTCAATTCCATACCCTTGGAATCAGTGCCCTCACATTATTAGTACACCCTGCCAATCCCATTAATAATGTCACAATCGATCAGGCCCGACAGATCTTTGCAGGAGAAATCTATCGCTGGTCTGAGTTGAGGTTATCCCTGGCATGATTTCTAAGATTGCTTCAAATCAGGGAGCAATTGGCTATGAAGTATTATGGAATATTATTCGTTATAAAAAAAAGGCAAAGTTAAGGCTATTATGATTAATGGTTATGGTCCTGATGAGTACAGGCATCTCATTTCCAGCAAGTATCCTTTGTACCGAGTTTATAACATCACCACGTGGAAAGGAAAGAACATTGCAAATCCTTAGGCACAAGTGTTAGTCAAGTATTTATTACAAAAAATTAAAGAGCTTGGCAAGGAACACAACATTATCCCTGCCTACCGCCTTAGGCAGGCAGGTTGGAAATTTAAGAATGAAGAGCTGGTCGGAGGACCGGGTAAAACTTAGATTGAAAATATATGATTTCGAATTTGATAAGCGGCATTTAAAATCAAAAAAAATAATGAGTACGTAAGAAATGAAAAACAGAGCAGGGAAATTAAAAAATTATAAATCTTTAATCCGGAATTTACATAGCCGGGTTCCCCTGACCATGAAAATGGTGGTATTAACTCTTGTAATTGGACTTATTGCCTGGATCTTATTAGACCATATTCAGACCGCTAAATTGAGAAACATTTTTTATGCAGAATTAGCTGAAAATCTCGGTAATCATGCAATGGAAGACCGCCTCAGCTTTGACCGCTATGTAAAAACCTTTCAGGAGTCAGCAAAATTGTTTGTAACACAAAAGAATTTTAGTGATTATATTGAAAGACAAAGGTGGTCTGCAGAAGATACCGATCAGATCACATACTTCAGAAAACTCCCCGAATGGTTTCCTAACCGTTCAGTGCTCCGAATATTTACTCAGCCCCGTTATGCCCTGTTATTGAACCCGCAGAGAAAGACCAGAGAGGTCTATCAAAGCCGGCAGGATACGGTTCCTTCTTCTTTACTTTCACCAACACGTCTCCTGATTGAAAAAAGTTATCATCAAAGTTTTATAACCGCCCTTGATAATACCCCCTATCTGATTACATCGGAATCTTACTTTAATTCTCGTGGAAAGATACTGGCTTTATTGATACTTGCATCTCCTATAGATGATGAATTCTTAACTGAATCCTTAGACACCGTTCATGAGAAACATTTAATTGCGTTGTTGACTTCAGAAGAAGACCCCCGTATTCTGGCTAGCAATAATCTGGAAGAGATACCTGCCGGAACTCCGATCAGCACCTTGCAAAGCCGTTATCTTGTTACAGGGAACGAATTTTTCGATTACGGAGCATCAGAAATACATATTAAATTTGCCTCTTTTGCTTCAATTGAAGAAGTGGACATGCTAACCAATAAGGTTGTTTCAAGGGCACGACAGGAGCGTGCTACGCTGGCCTTTGTACTTATCCTGACTTCTGCGTTGATCATTTACTGGATTGCACAACACATACAGCATATAATTCAACGGATTGCGGATTTTTCACGGCACACATTAGGAATGAAACCGCAGGAATTACAAAAAGGAGACCAGATTCATATTCTCAGAAAACGGTTCCAGCTTTTAACTGAAGAGGTTCTTGTTTCCCGTGAAATCATAAAAAGACAAGCTGAGGAACAAACCCGCATGATTGTTAATAACGCATCTGATGCTATTATTACCACGGATACTAATGGTGTAATTACATCATGGAACCCACGTGCTGAAACTATCTTTGGTTGGTCACGTGAAAAAGCGGTCGGCCAAATAATATATGACATTATTGTCTCTCCGCAATATCGTAAAACATGCAAAAAAACTTTTGCCCGCTTCATGACTACAGGGAAACGGCAGACATTGAACATGCAAATCATAATAACAGCGTGTCATCGTGACGGGCACAAATTCGCCGCAGAACTCACTGCCTCACCAGCTGGTTCAGCAAATAATTGCATTTTTATTTTCATTATACGAGATATCACTGAACGCAGCCGCACGGAGAAAAAGATCAAAGACCTTCTTAAAACAGTAACAAAAGCAAAATCTGAATGGGAAACAACCTTTGATACTGTTACAGAGATCATTATGCTTGTTGACAAAGAACTTAACATTATAAGGTGTAATAAAAGTTTTGTAGAATTTTCAAAACAATCAACCGATACACTGATAGGCAAAAAATGCCACGAATTTTTACTTTGTGAACAAAAATGCCGTACTGTTCAAGAGTATGTCAAAATAAACGAGCAAATGGAAAAAACTGAAATAAGGACAGAAACAGGACATTGGCTTTATGTAAGTCATCTACCGGTTTTGGATGAAAAAGGCGAATATTTGTACACAATTATTACCGCTACAGATATCACAGAACTGAAAAATACCCAGCAGACACTTATGGAATCCAAGAAAGAACTCAAGGAAAGGGTCGATGAACTTGAGAATTTTTATGAAATGGCGATGAACAGGGAATTAAAAATGATAGAACTAAAAAAAGAGGTTTCAAAATTAAAAACAGAAATTGAAAAGAGTGAGTCAATAGAAATTTAATAGGTTTCCGCTTCTTTTTAGTATTGACACCTGCCGCATAAACAAACTAATATTTCTTCTGAGTCGAGGGCAGACTTCGGGCGATAATTATGAAAGGAGGCTTAAATGAACGAATTATTAAAAGCAATAAAAGAAAGAAGATCTGTAAGGTCTTACGAGCCAAAGAAGATACCCAAAGATGTCATGAATACCATAATAGAAGCAGGCAATAATGCGCCTTCAGCCATGAACAGCCAGCCGTGGCGATTTATCGTGGTTGAAAATGATACACTTCACAAGAAAATGACAGATTCATGTATACCAAATGCAAAGAGAATACTTGAATCCGTTAAAACATCGAATCCTGAACGCTATGAGATGATTATAAAGCGGTACGAGGAATTAGAAGACCCTATTTACTATTCTGCTCCTGCAATTATCTTTGTGATTGGAAAGGGACCTTATGCTGATTTGTCATGTCCTCTTGCCTGTGAAAACATGATGCTTGCCGCTTTTTCATTAGGACTTGGAAGCTGCTGGGTCCAGTTTGGTTCATTGGTTGCTGACGATGAAGAAATAAAAAAAACACTTGAATTAAAAGAGGATGAGAAAATTTTTGGGCCTATTATTTTCGGTTATCCGAAGGAAATTCCTGATTCGCCGGAGAAAAAGCCTCCGGAGATCAAATGGCTGTAATTTGATTCAGGAAGCTTTACTTCCCCGCTAGTTCTTCAATTGCCGATTTCAGTCCAAGGACAACTTTCGCCATACGTTCGTAATCAAGAGTTTCAGGAATATCCCCAGCTCCGTGATATTGAGTATTTCTATAAAAGGCGGTATCTGTTACCATAAATGCATTATAACCGAACTTCCAGAAAGACCGGTGGTCAGAGAAATCTATCCCAGGAATAAGTGAAAATGCAGATATTGATTCAACTGGCAGATCGGTACCATTTTTAAATGCAGTCTTTGCACGATTTAAAAAGCTTTTCGAATGGAAATTGCTTACAAATGCGATGAAATTGCCTGTGGTTGGATACATGAAACGAAAAAAGGGTAAAGGGAATAACTGACTGTCAGGCTTGTCCGTAAAATAACCTATTGACTCAAGGCATATCATACCATCTATGATCTTACCTTCCTTACTAAGATTTTTAGCATATACATAACTTCCCATAAATTTGCTTCTAAAAAAAGGCGGCTCTTCAAGGGCAAAGGCAACGAATTGTAGTGTTTTATCAAGTGATTCTTCCTTATGGAGTCTCGCTAGTTCTAGTAATGCCGCAACCCCACTCGCATTGTCATCTGCACCAGGTGTTCCGGCAACAGTGTCATAATGTGCACCGATCACAAGTATTTTCTCTGGAGATTTACTTCCGATCTTTTCTATGAAGATATTTTCATATATATTCCCTTCAGCCTTATACGGCTGGATTAAAACAGTATAGCCGTAGCTTCTTAATACCGATTTAATATAATCAGCAGTCTTTGTTAATGCATCTATCTGGAAATATCCCCTTGAACCTATTTCTTTGGCAAGGAAGTTGACAGTCTTTTCAAGATTATTTTGTGTATCCATCTTTATTTTGATAGCATACTGCTTTTCGTTATTATCGGTATGATTCTTATCTGATGATCCCACCGTTCCCTCTTTACCGAAGTGTGTTGAGCGCGTATTATTTTCACTATGATAAGAAATAGACAATAAAGAACATGTTAGTACTATAACAATAAGAATGGGTATACATATATTGAATTTCATCTTCTGACATTTTCTCATAGAAGTATAGCACTTACTGAGGATATTTTTAAGTTCACATCACATCTGTCCAAAATAGATAGTATTAGGAGACTGAATACCTCACAAACACAATGAATCGACAGATTTGATGAAATTATATAACATAATTTTGCTTGATCTCATTTTTAGGATTTATATAGTATATATTGTTGAAGATCAGCTGAGAGCAATACGTGAGGAGTCGTCATTGTGTTTATTCGGCATCCAGTCTCCATTGCGACATTATTTTAGACAGCTCT
>CAYFXR010000079.1:0-14909 GCA_964347155.1 uncultured Nitrospiraceae bacterium
ATTTTGATATCATGTGCGAAATCAAGGATAAAGAGAAAAGCGCATTAAAAGCTGCGAATGTACTGCGCAAGAAATATAGTTTACCTGTATTGCTCTAAAAACCGCTTATTCCCGGACCGCTTTTTTCTTCTGAAAAAGCTATTTTCACGGCTTCTTTAAAAGGGGTCTTTTCAATGTGCACAAGTTTGTCAATATTGCTGTCTTTGCATACTACTTCGTTTTTCATGCCTTCAATCAGAGGATGGGCAATACCTGAAGACACAGGAGTTACCAGATCAACCCAGTAGGCCGAGAGTTGGGGTGTTAATACGGGAACATCAATAATCAGCATTTTGGCAAGACCTCGTGCTTCAGCATACTGGTTCATCATTTCCCTGTACGTAAGTATATCAGGGCCGCAGATGTCGAACTTTTGGCCGGCTGTTTCAGGGTTTAAAAGACAGCCTGTAAGGTACGCAAGAACATCTCTTACAGCTATAGGCTGAATCCGTGTATTGATCCATTTAGGGCATATCATGACCGGCAGGCGTTCCACAAGATAGCGAAGCATCTCAAAAGAGGCTCCTCCTGCGCCTATGATAACAGCTGCCCTCAGGAATGTTTCCTTTGCCTTGCCTTGTGAAAGAATTTTTGCTACTTCTGTTCTGCTTTTTAAGTGTTCTGACAGCCCCTTTCCCGCCTCGCCGAGTCCGCCCAGATAAATGACACGCTTAAGACCTGTTTTGTTTGTTGCAGTCACAAAATTCCGAGCTGCTTTCTTGTCCCTTTCTGCGAACTCAGTGGTCTGCCCGATACTCCGACCCCCCATGGAATGGATAAGGTAGTATGCAGAATGTATATCTGCGAGCGCTTCTTCAAGACCATCGCCCTTGAGTACGTCACCGCTTACCATCTCAATATCAGCATCAGCAGGAAACACGGCAGCAGCTTTTGATCTGCTTCGAACGAGGATACGGGTTTTTATTTTTTGCTTTAATAACTCGTTAACAAGGCGCCTGCCTATAAAACCTGTGGCACCAAGAACCAACACCCTGTCTTCAGACATGAAATTTAGATCACTCATAAATGAATTTTACCATAAGTGCGAACCATGGCGAACCATGGGGACGGAACCATGGGGACGTTCTTAACTTCATAAACTTATTATGAGTCAGTTTACGTAATTAAGAACGTCCCTATAGTTTCGCAAAGGGCGTTGTGTAATACCCGAAGGTAATGAAACCGGCCGGCTGCCTGTCACGTTTTGCGAAGCAATATACGTGATGACTGTGGGCGTCCCGTAAAGTCTTTTAGACAACGAGACTTTGGCGGGGATTCGAACTAATGATTTTCAATAAAACCTTCCGATTAAATGGGCTTCAATCCCGAATACCATCCGGTACGGGACAAGAATTCATCATTGTTTCGGTAAGCTCACCATTCGAATAGGAAAACTGGATTTTAAAGTCATGAACTACTTGCCATGAATTATATAGAATTCATGACTCCTGTTTTCCTAATCAGATGGTAAATCACCCCGTACAATCCCCATTATCGAGGTCGGACCTCGATAATTTTTTATGTTCACGTTATTGACATATCCTCAAAACGTGTCCAAAAAACGGCAAAATTTCGACATGTTGTTATTACCTAATTTGCCATTTATCCGTCTTCTGACCTGGTATCATTGCCAAGACAGGTATAAACGTCAATTTTAATGGTGTAATACCCATCAGTAATGGTGTAATAACTGGCTACCTATTACACCATTTAGCAATATTACACTATTTTCCACCATCTTGCAGATCGCCCTTTACCAGTCGGCTGAATTTTGCCCTGATCCCGTAACTTAAATACAACAGACGGCTTCGGGGCAGGGCTTGAAAATGTCCTTTTATGTTGTCTTTTTTCCACTTTCAAGCTATGACCCCTATTCGCCAAAAATTATGATATTAATCATAATAAAATATGTTTTTTTTATGTATAGTTTAAGTAAATATTTACTATTTTTGAGAGGAGGGAGACAGTATGGCAAGGATCAGTTTTAAAGGAAACCCCGTTGACACAAGCGGTGAGCTGCCCGAGGTAAATACAGGGGCACCTGATTTCAAGCTCACAAAAACGGACCTGTCTGATGTTACGTTCAAAGACTTTCATGGCAAAAGGATACTACTAAACATATTCCCCAGTATAGATACGACTGTTTGCGCATCATCAGTAAGGCGGTTCAATGAGGAAGCCAGCAAACTCAAAAATACCCTTGTCCTGTGCATATCCGCTGACCTGCCATTTGCCCACAGCCGATTTTGTGAGGCTGACGGCTTAAGAGATGTTATACCACTTTCAGTTTTCCGCTCTAAAGGTTTCGGTAAAGATTATGGCGTTGAGATAATTAACGGCCCGCTTGCCGGTCTTTTATCAAGGGCTATCGTTGTTATAGACGAAAAAGGGAAGATCATCTATACTGAGCAGGTAGCCGAAATATCGAAAGAACCTGATTATAATGCTGCCCTTAAAGCGATGAAGAAATAGAAAATTATTGTTCACGGAAAGTCATGGGTTCAGGCACAGATATGAGACATCTTTGTCCTCTGCCGGTGCCTGACCCTTATGTAAGGATTCAAGGGTTCGAGGAGTCAATGACTCAGGTGAATTATCAATTATAAGTGATCAATTAAAAATAAATATTATTTTAAGAAAGTTATACAATTCTTCATTACTCATTGATAATTATTCATTTAACGCTTGAACCCCTGTCTGCCCTGCCTTACGGCAGGCAGGCTCGAATCCTAGAATCCTCGAACTCTATTTAGCATTTAATATTAATTGCAAGTTTTATATTTAATTTGAATGTATCAACTAAAACACGAAAGAGGGAAAAAATCAAAATTTCACCCGTAAATCCTGCGTGGTTAGCAGGCTTGCATATTTGCCCACTTTTAATAAATAATCCTCACATACAAAGACTTGGATAAACTTTTTGAAAAAAAGGGAGAATGGTCTATGCTCATCCTCAAACACGTAGAATATAAAATCAAGAATAAACAGGAATTAGAAAAAGTGCTGGATTATATAAAGAAAACCACATCCATGATCGACGGGATCGAATTCAAGGATATTTATTTTCCAAAAGATGGTATGAAGTCCTTTTGACCCCAAATGAACATTTCATGTAAGGAAGTAATATGTCAGGGTGTGATTGTTCAGTTGAAGTAAAAAACCGGAGAGAAAGCAGGATACTTTACGTTCTGCTTGCCATCAACGCTTTTATGTTTTTCACCGAGTTTATTATAGGATGGCTGGCGGAATCAACCGGTTTGATAGCTGACTCACTGGATATGCTTGCAGACGCATTAGTTTATGGTGTTGCACTGTATGCGGTCGGAAAAACAATAATCGAAAAATCAAGGGCAGCCTTTTTAAGCGGCTTTCTCCAGATGTTTCTGGGAACAGGAATACTCATAGACATTGTACGCCGTGCAATAATGGGGAGTGAACCTATATCGATACTAATGATTCTCGTCAGTTTCGTTGCCTTGGTCGCTAATGTGATATGCCTGTTGCTGTTGACGAAACACAGAGACGGTGAAGTTCATATGAGGGCAACATGGATTTTTACAAAAAATGACGTTATTGCCAATTTAGGTGTCATTACAGCCGGTGTGATAGTGGCAGTATCTAATTCCTCAATTCCTGATTTAATAATTGGTTTTATAATTTGTGTCGTTGTAACAAAAGGTGGACTACAGATAATAAAAGAAGCAAAGGAAACGCTAAGAGAACAATCAGCGTAAAAGTGATCTGTAGGGTCAGGTCTGGTTTAAACACGTCAACCCCTTAATTGCCTGTTTATATGTTTCAATCATTCGATGAAAGAGGAGGTGTGTGCTTTTTTATGTCACAACTGGCGAGCTTTTCCGGTCAAAAGGGTTTGTCCTGAGGGCAAGTGAGAAGAGGTATGGATAGTTTTCCTTTAGATGTTTTATATACTCCAGCCAATGAAGAACAAGCTGCGCATACACTCTTTTTATATCAATTGCCAGGTGTTTGAGGTCTGTATCCGGCAACGTAGCGAAATCTTCCCTGTAAAGAAGCTCCTCCCTTAAATGCACGAGTGTTCTCAGAAGTTCTGTAAATGATTCATGCTCTAATAAACTTTGGTTTTCTAACAAGCGAAGTATGAAGTTGCCTTTTTCCACGAGGAAGTCGCGCAGATTCTTAAGGTCGACATTTTGAATGTCTATGTCAAAATCGTGGTGTTTGACACGCCTTCTGGCAGTGAGAAATTGTTTATCTGTCCAATCAGTGGTTATGATAAGCTCATTTTCCAAGTCATTAATTCTATGGTTACGTTTAGTAAAATCCTCAAGGAGTTTTGTCCCGGCCTCGCTGAAAAATATACCTATCACCATATTCAGTTTCTGTCTTCTAAGCTTTTTTTCCTTTCTGGCTATAAAAATTTCTGTTGCGTTTGCAACAACCCCGAGAAACGTTCCAACCCCGGTTATGATAAGGAAAATTGAAAGTATCCTGCCTGCGGCGGTAACAGGGGCTATATCACCATAACCGACAGTTGCTACAGTTACAACACTGAAATAAAATGCATCTGGAAGAGATAACTTCTCAGTAATCATGAAACCGATGGTGCCAATTGCCATTATAACCAGAAGAATAACAATAAAGATTTTTAATCTAAGCCATACGTTGTTCATTTATTTTAACGAATCGCTTACAGTAGCACTCATAGAAGAAGGGCTCGTCTTTAAATAAAGTACCATGATTTATTTGTCTCAGATGCCAAGTAGAAACTATCCGGATTTACATCCAGTATAACAAAACAAAACCCCATTTCGCCTTAATCAGGATTGTTTCTTGTTCATCCACTCGGGATCAATATCTCTTAAAACAATATTTCTTGCACTTTGGAATTTTTTCTGGAAATCCGGGACAGATTCTTTCATGGCCAATTTCAAAGATTCAATCTCCAGTTTTAATGAATCTACGGCTTCCTCCAAGTCAAGTTTTGCCTTATCCGCATCTTCTCCCAGTATCCTGATTTCCTTCTCAAGAAGCCTGAGTTTTTCTTCTACCTCTAACTCTTTCATTGCCTTAATTTTAAACCTCCTTGATCATCTGGTTATCTAACTGTTTGTTTATCAAAACTCACGACAAAATGCAATGCATGTAAAGAATACATCCGGAGCGTAACGGGAAATGGAGCAAAAAAAGAATAAAGACCCGGAAGGGCTAAAAAGATTCAAGTACGGACAGATGCATGATATACTTTCCATAGGATTGTTTCATAAAAAAGCAGGCAGCAGTCATCTGGAAATAAATTGGAAAGAAAGGTTTTTTTCAGCTTAAGGCTAAATACTGAAAGCTGAAAGCTGTTAAATTATGCAGGAATGGAATGTTGTAGTTACGGTTAATGATTTCAAACGGGCTTGCGATATGCTGGGCGCCTTTGGCCGTGTAAATCGGACCAATTTTTTCAATACCCTGGTAATGCATGTTGACGATGTTCACCAAATGCTAGAGACCCTGCTCAGAAGATCTCAGGATGACCAAAGGTTTTTAAATCCTCTTTCAAGGCTGATACCGGTTACAAACACCTTTACTTTTCAATCGCCCGAAGAATTTGAAGACAAGGCAAAAGAGGCAGTCATGACATGGCTCAACGAATTAGCGGGCAATGGCTTTCATGTGAGGATGCACCGCCGCGGTTTCAAGGGAAGACTTTCCGGTTTTGAGGAGGAACGGTTCCTGGATGATATTTTGCTTGAGGCACTTAGAAAGGCGGGTACACCCGGGCATATTGATTTCGATGACCCGGATGCTGTTATTGCCGTCGAAACGATCGCGAACCGGGCAGGACTCTCACTCTGGACTAGAGAGCAGCTGGAGAAATATCCCTTTATACGGATTGATTGAACTATCCCTTTTTTTAATTAAATGATTAGAAAATATCTTTTCTCAAGTGAAAAACTGAAAATAATTATTGTGGAATTCAATTCTTTAGTCGAATCACGTTTTTTCTCCTTTATTTTTAATGGATGAATATTTATACTGTTACAATTATAATGTTCATAACTTGTCGGACTGATACCGCTCACACTTGTATAAAATATGGATAAGTTCGTCAATATTGCAAAAGCATTAACATTCCATATTGCTCTTGAGGGAATGAAGCCTGAAATTTGGCGGCGTTTTGTTGTCCGGGATGATATCTCATTATCTGATCTTCATGAGACAATCCAGACAGTTATGGGATGGACCAATACTCACCTCTACAGCTTCTTTATAAAAAAGACTGAATATACTGACGAAGAAACCGTTGAAGAGCTTGGGAGGGGAAAGGTTGCAGGTTCAGTATCAGTCCACAGCCTGAAACTGAAAAAAGGTAACACATTTAAATACGTATATGATTTCGGGGACGACTGGGACCATAAACTCAAAGTCGAGTCTGTATTACATCCGGAACCGGGGATCACATATCCTATGTGTCTTGACGGTGCCCGGTCGTGTCCGCCCGAGGATTGCGGCGGACCATGCGGTTATGAAAACCTCCTTAATATCCTGTTTGATCCGAATCACGAAGAATATGAATCCATGAAAGAATGGGCAGGCCCGTACTTTGATCCTGAAGAATTCGACCTTGCGCTTACGAATGATCTGCTGCGTGAAGTCTCTGAAGATAATCCTGCAGAGGAACTGAAAAAACTGTCCCGTGAACATATACATGCCGTATGGGAACTAGCGAAGAATGATCAACTGGATAATATGCCGGATGAAGAGAGACGACTCGCTCAAATAATGCTCGAACATGAAGATGAGTTTTTCAATAGTTTTGAATTTGCAGACGTCCTGGCCGAACATGACTACGACCCAGAGTCGGAAGTCAATCCGCTGCTGCATATCACACTACACGTCGTTGTTGAAAACCAGTTAAAAGAAAAAGAACCAATAGAAGTGTGTCAGTTTTATAACTCGATGAGAAAACAAAAAGTCTCGCATCACGATACAGTCCATTTGATCTCAGGGATTATTGCTCCCTTAATGTTCTCCCTTATTAAAGATCATCAGGAATTTGACATGAATCTCTACAGTTCATTGCTGAAGAAATGCAAAAGCAAAAGGCCCGATAAAATACAGGATGTTATTGACAGGGAATTTGAGTCCTACTTTGGGGAGTAAATAAATGTCCTTTTTTTATTTCCCTCACATATCCGCTTATTTTTTTTACGTCTGATTGTTCGACAGTTCATATGCTCAAACGTTAAAATACTTGATCGGATAAACGGCCTTTGTTCTCTTCCCTGTTTTTTGCCAGTACAATTTCAGGGCAGACCTCTTGACTGTACTTCCATAAATTTTAACATGTAACAAACAACAGAATTGTAAGGGATGCTGATATTCAATTTTTCTCCCAAATAAACAACTTCCCCATTTAAGGCATCAATTTCGGTTTTCTTTTTTGCTCGAATATCCTGCAACATTGATGACTCATGTTCTGCTGTAGCAGGAAGCATCCTTTCATAAAACACCTTCAAATAGTCTTCGGCACTTGACCAATGAGTAGTATACCCAACCTTTCTCATAACATAAAAAATCTCTTCTACTATAGTTTCCATTATGTTTTTGGTGTAGTTATGCTCCCCAAGAACTCCATAAGGGACATTAAAAATTGCGCCAAGCGGATTAAGGGCACAATTGTAGAGCATTTTTGCCCAGAGATCTTTTTCAATTGTATCAGTAACCTCACATGGTATATCCCCTTTTGTAATTATCTGACAGAGACATTTTATCTCTTCAGGTAAAACATCAGCAAATAGACTTCCAATATGGATGGCGTCAGCATGAACCGTAATGACTACATGATTTTTTTTGTATCTGTAAAATCCTGTAATTATACGTGCACTATAAATCCGTTCACTAGGGAAATAAGACGCGAATTTCTCTGCATTCCCCCAGCCGTTTTGACAAAGTATTATCTTGGTTTTTTCACCAAGAATGAAAGGATATGACGTAATATCTTTTGCAGCGGTTGAGGTATCAAAGGACTTTGTACAGACAAGTATCAGGTCATATACTACCTGATTAAGATTTTTTAGGGATGAAAAGATATTGAATGTCCTGGGCTCAGCAGTGAAATTGCCAAATATGCCCGTCCGTACAAGGCCGTCCTTTTTTACAGCAGATACGGTATCTTCTCTGGCTACAATATCGACATCCTCCTCTGACTTTATTAAACAACTTGCAATCCCTAGCCCAACAGAACCGCCACCAAAGATTAGTATCTTCATGGTATAGCCCTCATTAATTTAAGAGTCTTTTCAATAATTCTACAATGGGATTCATTAAATTTGAAAGATATAATATGAATCCGACATACTTAAAAGCTGACAAAGCAGATTATATGAAGAATGATGATAGAGTGCTCGGCACGTGCTTATCCTACACGAATTCTCTCATGGCATGAACTTGTAAATGACCGGCTCAATGACCTTCCTGTTCTTGTAAACTGGTGACCGCTTTCTTTTTCGGATGTCGTGTATAACCGGGATATCGGGGGAAAAACTGACATTCGGTGTTTCCGGGCTGCTTTATAAAAGCAATGTGCTTATGTATGACCAACAGACCGAATCCCTGTGGTCTCAGGCAAAAGGGCAGGCTGTGACAGGGCCAAGAACAGGGAGACCCCGCTCGATGTACTTCCTTCAACTCTTACGTAATGGGGCAAATGGAAAGGGATTCACCCCGATACAGATATATTCCGCTCCGGGAAATATTGTACGGCTTGGGTAACTCCCTATTCGCTATCATGAGCGGTAACAATATCCTATCAGGAGGTTAAATGGAGTTTAAGGAATATTTTGGAAACAAACAATGAACAGGGGTGCTTGCCACTGCCTTACTCATCATAATATACAGTCCAATCCCCACGCTGCGTACCTGTTTATTAGAGGTGGGGCGAGGTTTTCCTTCAAGTGTGGTATCCTGTAGTTATAATACTTTAGCGCATGTTATTTAAGAATGAATACATAATGGAAAAGGACGAGGACAGACTACAACCGGCTGTTAAGCTTTACACACTTAGTACATGCAGCCACTGTAAAAAGACCAAGAAGTTTTTTGACGAGTGCTATGCGAAGTACAATTCCACCGATGTTGATCTGCTGAAAGGTGAAGAAAGAGAAAAAATTATTGAGGAAGTTAAGAAAATCAATAAAGAATGTTCCTTCCCTACGATTATCATTGGTGATAAAGTGATAGTGGGATTCAAAGAACAGGAAATAAGGGAGGCGCTGGGGCTGTTATGAACGCCGGGCAGTTGTATGAAATGCTAAAGGACAATCAGGAATCCAAAGGTTATTTTTTTAATAAGGATAAAAGCTTAGTAATGGAGCTTCTCGAAAGCCTGCTCATTAATAAAGATCGCTATGGCTACATGTCTTGTCCATGCAGGCTAGCTTCAGGTGACCGCAGCATGGATTCAGACATTATCTGTCCCTGCGAATATCGCGCTCAAGATGTTGAAGAATACGGTAGCTGTTACTGCAACCTTTATGTATCAAGCGACTGGAACGAAGAAAAAGTACCTCTCGTTTATGTTCCTGAAAGAAGACCTCCGGAGAAAAGACCATATTAAAAATGGTAAAAAAAACGATTCTTAAACAAAAACTAAAAGGCAATGCAGACGTACTTGCAAGACTAAGGGCTATTAGCCGAAAGCAGCGTCATGCAGTACTGGCAACGTTATCAGGCAATAAGCCGTACACGTCTCTGGTTGCTTTCGCTATGACAACCGATGCCGGGTGTGTATTATTTGCAACGCCAAAGAAAACACAAAAGTACAGAAATATAATCAAAAACAAAAATGTCTCGCTGCTTATAAACACTGCAAAAAATACCTCTAAAGATTACAGAAATGCAGAGGCAGTTACAATTCAGGGTAAAGCCCATATTGTCAGGAGCGGGGAGAAAAGAACATATCTTGCCAGCCTGCTTACCAGAAAACATCCAGATCTTAAGTCATTTATCAACTCAGCTACTACTGCACTTGTGATGGTGGAGGCAGAATATTGCATACACGTAAGCAGTTTTCAACAAGTTACCGAGTGGCGCTTTAAATAAGTTCTAAGGAGCTGAGTCATTAAGCAAAAAAGATTTTTTAACTGATCACATTCTAAAAACCTGTTATGCCTGGGCCGCTTTTTTCTTCTGAAAAAGCGATCTTTACTGCTTCTTTGAAAGAGGTTTTTACAATTGGTATATATGAATCAATGCGTTTATCTTTGCACACAACTTCGTTTTTCATGCCTTCAATCAAAGGATGGAGTTCTGCTTTTCAGATGTTCTGACAGACCTTTTCCGGTCTCTCCGAGACCACCGAGATAAATCACTCTTTTTAGTCCTTTGGCATCTGCAGCAGATACAAAATTTCTGTCTCCCCATCTCGTACGATTTCATTACTTATACAGGCTCCCACACCTCGCTTTATGCTTCTTGACATTCCATTAGCTGGTATTCGGCATAGCCATCTTTTCTTTTTTCGACTCTTGAATTTTTCAGCACTACAGCAGTACGCAGCGGGTGTGTCTTGATTGAAATATAGGACCTCACAAGGTTCGCAATTGTGGCCTCCTGGAATGTCATCTTTGTGCCGTTGTTAAGGATTATCGTGGTTCTCAGATGCCTATGCCCCTCAGGGATCTCTGCAATCAACTCGATTACATCCTGGTTTCTAATTAGCATTATTTACCTCTGTATTTCTAATATTAAGAAAGATTTTAAAAAACCTTGACAATCGCCTTATCCACCCCTGTATTGCCTGTGCCGGGATCATAGGAGTAGACAATTATTTCATAATCTCCTGCTATGGTTACTTCTATTTCTCCTTTGAATATGCTCGGCCCGGCAAAATTGAGAGGCACAGTATCTGTAATTTTGCCGTTATATTTAATCAGGGCCTTTGTTTCATATCTGTTAGAATCCCATAGCCCGCCCGGGGCCAAGGAACAACCTCATATCATAACAATCCAGGCACCTATCGGGATAATTGCCCTGTTATTGACAAGCTTTATTTTATCTGGAACACGTGCATCAACTGAAAAACCGGGTATTTCTACAATGATCCCGTCTCCGGTAATGTCCTTGCCCGGAATCAGCCACACCTGTGTAGAACTCTTTATCATATTCAGTATCCGGACATATGGAGCTTCAACCTCGATTGTTATTAATTTGGGCTCATCAATGTCTATGACCGTTTCAAACTTTGCAGTTGAATCTTCTGTTATGCGAACTCCCCTGTATTTAGGCTCAATCATTATCTTTTGTGTATTTCCTGTTGACCCTGATGTTAATCCCCTGGTAACTACCCTGCCGGTCTCGCTGTCTTTAACAATAACAAGGGCGCCGCCCATTGAGGTGCCGATAAATTTTGCATCCTTAGATATTGCCCTGACAACCAATTTTGTCTGTACAGCCTCTGAGATGCCGAAATACAGAATCCCTGTTAGCATGATTACTGCCACAAAAACTCTTCTCATTATTTCCTCCTCTATTAAATATCTCTGATCGTGCAAAACTGAGTTTAGCAAAATTATGGTTTTATGTGTCAAGGGGCTTAATTTATCTTTGAACAATTGTATGTTACATGTCTGTTTATATGGTCAAATCTTGAAATATAAGGTTTCTTAATTTTCTATAAGTTGTTGTTTATATTTTTAGAAGCATTCGCTGGAAGAGAAGGTGAGAAAGTAATAATGCAAGACCTGACCCTTTCTTTGACTTCTTTGCAATTTCATGCAATTCAGTTTACTCTATCAATATGGGAGAACCTGAATTTGAGCAGTTCGGAATTACGAAAGAACAGTTTGATTCCGTTTACGCAAGAAAAGAAAAAATACGGAATTACATTTTCGGGATAAGTTCAGCAGCCAGCATCCTTGCAGGATGTATATTCGG
The DNA here is from genome assembly GCA_964347155.1 of uncultured Nitrospiraceae bacterium. GTDB lineage: Bacteria > Nitrospirota > Thermodesulfovibrionia > UBA6902 > UBA6902 > CAYFXR01. The sequence continues at coordinate 11,947 of CAYFXR010000079.1, forward strand.
TATATATATGTCAAAAGGTCTCTATGAAACTGTATTGTTTATCCTTTTCTTCGGGGGTTTCCTCGGCTGTCTGCTGGGAGGAATTTTCACTCTTGTTGTAGTTGCATTGTATGTTTTTCTCCTGTATATCTTCTCCCCAACCTACAGAAGCTGCAGAGAGTATCTCTCTGCAAGGTCAAAGGCGAGATCACGCGCGGAGTAAGAAGAACGCCCCTATAGGCGTGAGCCACAGAAGCAAATACAGACAATTCAAGGGCAGATGCTTGACACGGAGAAAAGATTTGATATGATGAAGTTATGGCAGTACAGACAATTTCGGACAATAAAAATGGAGAAGAAAGATGATTTCTCTAAAAGAATCATATAACGACTTAAAGAAGCTAGGGGATGACTATTTCATCAGCGAACTGAATTTTGTCCCCGATATTTCAAAGTGGGCTGAAAAAAACAATGAGGAACTCGGGGAGCCTCATCTTCCCATGAAGCTTATCACCGAAACAGATGATAAGCTTACCATGGTCATACAGTCCGAGACACAAGAAGAAATTATTTTGGATGTTATCAAAAACCTCGGCATCAGGTGGTCTGTGAAAGACAATGTCACTGATATGGATAAGAAGCTGAACAGTACAAAGAAAAGGCTCGCATACTGTTTTCTCAAGGAATACGCACGGTCTCTTAAGAAGGTCGAGGGAGACGAACTATCCGAAGACGAATGGGTGCTTGAGGAAATGGAGTATCTGGGGTATTTTAACGAGTAAGCTGCAAATGCACACTGTATGGCCCTGTGGGTTCAGAATTGATTATTGACTTTTTTATATTATCTTCATTAAGAAATATCAAGCCCGACCCCTTTGTCCTAGGGTCATGAACAACAATATCCCTCGTTTTTCCAGTGCCGGTTAAAGTTCATATTATTCAACCAGCTTTAGTTTAAGGAGTTTTTTTGCAAGCTGATAAATATCTTTTTTGTGACCTTCCTTTCGGATACCAGCGACAACAATCACTACCATAACCTGTTTCTTTATGATTTTATATATGATTCTGTATCGTTGTCCTATGGCTCTTATACTCCTGAATCCTGACAATTCAGCAACAAGAGGCTTCCCCTGCTTATCAGGGTCTTCAGCAAGCCGGTCTATAACCTCCGCGATCTTCCCCCTGCTCTTTTGTATTGTTTTTCTGCTATAATTGGGAAAAAATTTATACTGATATATGCAATATAGTGGTTATCTCGATATAGAAACAACAGGCTTGAGTCCCCGTACCTGTGATTTAACGGTTATCGGACTGCACGTGGACAATGGTAATAACAGCGTTATCCAGTTTGTGGGAGATGAAATCCGTTCTTCGAAACTGATTAACGAGCTCAGGGATATTAAAGTACTTTATACATATAACGGGGCACGTTTTGACTTGCCCTTTATCAGTGAAAAAATTGGAATTGAGCTCACAGAGTATTGCCGTCATGAAGATTTGATGTTTGAGTGCTGGAGGAGAAATCTTTATGGCGGCCTCAAAGCAGTAGAGAAACACCTTGGAATTAAAAGAAAATTAACAGATATTAATGGTTGGGTTGCCGTTCAGTTGTGGTTTGATTACAAGTCTAATGGAAATACAGCCTCCTTGAATAAATTACTTGAATATAATAAAGAGGATGTAATGAACCTTAAAGAACTCAAGGGCAAGTTAAATATCTAGAAGTAAACTTTTCAATGTCTTCATTATTCGGTTAAATGGACATCTAAGGGCTTCAACTTTCCTCTGTGGCTGTCCCTTTTTATTGTTAAGGGCACAGCCACAGGTTTTTTTGAAAATGAGGAAAACAACTATTTATTATATTTTCATTGTTGATGCTGGACAGTGCGGATATGTATTTTATGCGTACAGGTCAACTGAAAAGGCTTTAAGTTCATGAGACTGAAATGGTGAGTTATAAATTCCGGTAATTGTCTTCATAAAATTTTCACTATAGTTTACAGTGAATCTTCCGGAACCAAAAAACTTCTCTAATTTAGAGCTGTCCTTCTTTACATTTGCAGCAAATTCTTCCGAGAGTATTACAGCAGAAGTAATCGATTTGTTTTCTGAAAAGAACTTCTCGTCCAACGCGAAATCATCAGGAAACTTGCTCATTGCCAGAGCAATCTGGTAATACTGAATCAGTTCGGAAGTGGTAAAATCATCTAACGTGAGATCGGCGTTGTTTTGTATATAATCTGGTAGTTTTAAGGCGTCATCATTCAAAGAGCTTGCTACTACTATCTGCGAAAATTTCGTTTCATTTTCCAGAAACTCAGTTGTGAATACATGAGGCATATTCAACAGTTCCTTTGCTTTACCGGCAATATCTGAATTATAAGAAGGTGTATTTCTGCTAAGCTCTGTAATAAATGTTCTCGCCTCTGAAGGATCGGTCCTTATTCGTGATAGAGTAGAAGGATGCATGAGAAGGTGAATTGCAGCCACAGGATGATCATTCAAAAACTCCTCGGTAATAATTGACGAATCACCGAGAATGGATGAAACCTTATCGGCAACGCTGCTTAAAATCGAATTTCCAACAACATCTCCTTTCTCAACAATAACTTTGGCCAGCTCTCTATCATCGTTAAATATGTCAGTAATTTTTCCAAGGTTGGCAGCAATAAATTTTGCAAAATCAATGTGTTCTTCTAAAAATTTTTTTGATACAGGCGAGTTACCGTCCAATTTTTCTAAGGCACCTGAGATAACTATCTCTTTAAGATCATTTCTCCCATTTATAGATTTTGTTTGCTGTAATATACCCGTGAGCTCTTTGTTATTGCTTATAAAGTTGATCAAATCGACATTAATATTTACAAAGTTTTTATTGTCAGCGTCTATAACTCTCTTCTGATAGTCGACCTTAGCATTGGTTAAATTTCCATTATTTGAGGACTTAGATCGCTTTTTGAAGGTTAATGCTTTTGAATATAGAT
>CAYFXR010000080.1:0-17063 GCA_964347155.1 uncultured Nitrospiraceae bacterium
GCAATGGAGAAGGAATTAAGGTTTGCAGTGAGGGAAGGAGGCAGGACAGTAGGCGCAGGAGTTGTGACAGAGGTGATTGAATAACAGAAAACGTGAAACGAGAGTCCGTTTAGCGTGACCGTATAAAAACAAAAAGGAAGCGGTTACGGAAGACGAAAAAAGAGAAATGAACGAAAAAATAAGAATAAATTTAAGGGCTTATGATCACAGACTGCTTGACCAATCAGTAAAGGAAATTGTAGAAACGGCTAAAAGAACAGGTGCGAAGATTTCAGGGCCCGTGCCATTGCCGACAAAAATCCATAAGGTTACCGTCCTCAGATCAACGCATGTAGATAAAAAATCAAGAGAGCAGTTTGAGATCAGAACTCATAAGAGGCTGGTGGATATCCTTGATCCTACTCCTCAAACTGTTGATGCCCTTATGAAATTAGATCTTGCAGCAGGAGTTGATGTAGAGATAAAACTATGAAATGTATTCTTGGAAAAAAACTTGGAATGACTCAAGTATTCACAGAAGATGGTCGTCTTGTTGGAGTAACTGTAATAGAAGCAGGTCCTGCAAAAGTCGTGCTAAAAAGGAAACAAGACAAAGACGGCTATGAAGCACTGCAAGTAGGCTACGATGAAATAAAAAAAGAGAAAAATGTTACAAAGCCAATGTTAGGACATTTTAAAAAGAAATCAATTCCTGTTTACCGTTTTTTAAGAGAGATAAAGATGGAAGGTTTTAATGAAGGGGATGTTATTACTGTTGAAATTTTTTCAAAAGGCGACAGAGTTTCTATCACAGGTACATCAAAGGGGAAAGGTTTTCAGGGTGTTATGAAAAGGCATAATTATAGAGGCGGTCCAGGCTCTCATGGCTCAATGTTTAACAGGGCTCCAGGCTCTATAGGGCAAAGCTCTTTTCCTTCAAGAGTATGGAAAAACAAGGCCCTGCCTGGTCACATGGGAGATGAGAGAGTAACAATAAGAAATATCGAAGTTTTTGATGTAAAAAGAGAACAGAATCTAATGCTTGTGAAGGGTGCGGTGCCGGGAGCTAACGGTGGATATTTAATAATAAAATCAAAATCACCTATAATCACAAAGGAAAACTAATGCCACAGGTAGAACTTATAAATAAAGAAAATAAATCAGTAGGGAAGACAGACCTGCCTGATGATATATTTGGTGTCAAGATCAATAAAGGGCTGCTTCATGAGGTCGTCCGCAATCATCTTGCCAATAAGAGGCAAGGAACAGCTGCTACTAAAACAAGGGCATTGGTAAGAGGAGGAGGGAGAAAACCATACAGACAAAAAGGCACCGGCAGGTCAAGGGCTGGCAGTAACAGGTCTCCCCTGTGGAGAGGTGGAGGTACAGTTTTTGGTCCTCAACCAAGAAATTATTCATACAAACTGCCAAAAAAAGTTAAATGGGGAGCCCTTAGTTCTGCGCTGGCAGCCAAGCTTAAGAGTGGTGAGGTGACAGTTATAGATGATTTGTCCATTACAGAACCGAAGACAAAGATTGTGAAAGGATTACTTGATGGGCTTGGGCTTACAGATAATGTTTTGATAATTGTGCCTGAAGAAAATAAAACACTTGAAATAGCGGTACGTAATATACAAAAGGTAGACGTTTCAAGGGTTAACGAACTGAATGTTTATTCTATCATTTCGCATAAGAAACTTCTTATCGCCAAAGATGCTATTGAACGAATGAAAGAGATGTATTTAGAATGAGATATTCGTATGATGTCCTCTTGGGACCAATGCTAACAGAAAAGGGAACAATACTGAAAGAAAAAGACAATAAGGTATTGTTCAAGGTGTCAAAAAATGCCAATAAAATAGAGATAAAGAAGGCCGTGGAAGAAATATTTAAAGTGAAAGTTGATCGCGTTGCAACAATGAATTATAAAGGCAAGAAAAAACGTATGGGAAGATATGAAGGCAAAAGGCCAGACTGGAAAAAGGCTATCGTAACCTTAAAAGAGGGAGAGAAATTAGATTTTATTGAGGGTATATAAATGGGATTGAAAAAATATAAACCGACATCACCCGGTTCACGTTTCAGAAGCGGATCAAATTTTTCTGAAATAACCGTAACCAAACCGTATAAGCCCCTTGTGAAGCCACTAAAGAAAACCGGGGGAAGGAATAATTCAGGACGGATAACTGTGTGGCAAAGAGGCGGTGGTCATAAAAGGTCATATCGCATTATAGATTTCAAGCGTGATAAACTCAACATTCCGTGCTCAGTCGAAACAATAGAATATGATCCTAACAGGACAGCAAGGATTGCTCTGTTAAAATATGCGGACGGTGAAAGAAGATATATACTTGCACCGTTAGGAATAAAGGTTGGTGATTCTCTTATTTCAGGTCCTGGCTCGGAAATAAAGGCGGGCAATTCACTTCCCGTAAAAAATATCCCCCTTGGCACTATAATTCACAATATCGAACTACGGCCCGGACAAGGTGGAAAGATTGCAAGAAGTGCAGGAACATATGCCCAGCTCGTGGCCAAGGATGAGAAGCTGTGCCAGATCAAGTTGTCTTCTTCAGAAGTCAGATTTGTCCCGTCTCATTGTATGGCCACTATTGGTCAGGTAGGCAATGTTGAGTATGAAAATATATCTATCGGCAAGGCAGGCAGAAAACGATGGCTTGGCAAGAGACCCAATGTGAGAGGTGTTGCAATGAATCCGATTGACCATCCCCTTGGTGGTGGTGAGGGTAAAAGCTCAGGAGGAAGAACGCCTGTTTCTCCCTGGAGTAAACCGGAGGGCAAAAAGACAAGAAAAAACATATTGACCGATAGATTTATCGTAAGACGGAGAAAATAGGGAGGTAATACCTTGCCAAGATCTTTAAAAAAAGGACCATATGTAGACTCAAAACTTATGAAAAAAATTTTTGCAATGAACGAAAAAAATGAAAAAAGAGTTATCAAGACTTGGTCAAGAAGATCTACAATAGTACCTGAATTTATCGGGCATACACTGGCAGTGCATAATGGTAGGAAGTTTATTCCGGTTTATGTTACCGAGAATATGGTTGGACATAAACTTGGAGAGTTTTCACCCACAAGAACATTTAGAGGCCACTCAGGTGAAAAGAAGGAAGGCAAAGGGAAATAGTAATATGAGGTAATGTATCGTGGAATCGAAGGCTATATTAAAATACGCAAGGATAACACCGAGAAAAGTAAGGAGAGTGACAGACGTTATTAAAGGGAAAAAAGCCGGTGATGCCATGATTCACCTTGGTTTTTTTCCTCACAAAGGCAGCAAAATCGTTGCTAAGGTATTGAAGTCTGCAATGGCAAATGCGGAGCAAAAAAAGGTTGCGGATCCTGAATCTATGAAGATAAAAAGGGTTTTTATAGATCAGGGCCCGACAATGAAGAGAATTATGCCACGTGCAATGGGAAGGGCGGATATTATAAGGAAGAGGACAAGCCATATAACATTGATTCTGGAAGAATAACATTAATATTTAGGATTTCGGAATGCGAAGTTATTAATTCCGAAATCCGAAATCGCAAATCCGGATTTTAAAACGGAGGATTGAATTTGGGGCAGAAGACACATCCGATAGGTCAGAGACTTGGAATTATTAAAACATGGGAGTCAAAATGGTTCGCGAAAAAGAACTATAAGGATTTACTTCATGAAGATTTGGCTATTCAGAAATATATAAGGTTAAACCTTTTTCATGCAGGAGTTCCGAAAGTCGAAATTGAAAGGACCGGCCAGAAGATAAAAGCGTCTATCCATACTGCACGTCCTGGAATAATTATCGGCAAAAAGGGCTCGGAAGTGGAAAAGCTAAAAAAAGAGCTTGAGAAACTCACAGGAAAAGAGATGTCTATAGATATTAAAGAAATCAGAAAACCTGAATTAGACGCACAGCTCGTTGCAGAAAATATTGCACTTCAGCTTGAGAAAAGGATTGCTTTTAGAAGGGCGATGAAAAAGGCTGTTGCTTCTGCGCTGCGGTTTGGTGCATTAGGTATAAAGGTTGCATGTGCAGGACGTCTTGCTGGTGCAGAAATAGCAAGAGCCGAATGGTATAGAGAAGGAAGGGTGCCTTTGCATACTTTTAGATCTGATATTGATTATGGACTAGCAGAGGCGAAAACAACGTATGGAAGGATTGGCGTTAAGGTTTGGATATATAAAGGAGACATATTACAGGAACCGCCGATACTTCAATCTGGTGGCAGTGAACCTGGTTAGTATGCAGTATGAAGTAAACGGTACGGAGAAAACAATCACTGTGTACTGTTTACTGCCTGCTGCTTACTCAAACAGGGAGGAGAAGTAGCTATGTTAATGCCTAAAAAGGTTAAATTCAGGAAAATGATGAAAGGACGCATGGCTGGCAAGTCTTATCGCGGCTCGGAGGTGTCTTTTGGCGAGTTTGGACTTAAGGCAACCGAACCTGGCTGGATTTCTAATCGTCAGATAGAGGCGGCGAGGATTGCCATAACAAGACATGTGAAAAGAGGTTGTAAGGTTTGGATAAGAATTTTTCCTGATAAGCCTTTAACCAAAAAACCTGCTGAAACAAGGATGGGCAAGGGCAAGGGTTCGCCTGAATCGTGGGTTGCTGTTGTAAGACCCGGGAAAATACTTTACGAGATGTCAGGTGTTAATGAGAATGTTGCAAAGGAGGCACTAAGACTGGCTTCTCACAAACTTTCCGTTGCAACCAAATTTGTTAAAAGGACGAGATAAATGAAAAAACCATCTGATTTAAGGACGATGACTATTGAAGAGCTGAGACAGGAGGAGATAAATCTCAGGAAGGAACTCTTTAATTTAAGGTTTCAGAAGGTAACCGGTGAAATTGAAAATCCCATGAGGATTAGACAGGTAAGGAAAGATATAGCAAGGTTATTAACTGTGATAAATGAAAAAAAAGAGTTATGAGTTAGGAAGGATCGATGCCAAAAAAGATTTATACAGGTGAAGTTGTAAGTGACAAAATGAAAAAAACTGTTGTGGTGGCTGTAAACAGACTGACACAACATCCTGTTTACAAAAAAACAATAAAGAAGATAACCAAGTTTAAGGCACATGATGAAGAAGACAAATGCAGAAAAGGTGACAAGGTTTCGATAATTGAATCAAAGCCTCTAAGTAAAAATAAGAGATGGAAGGTGCTTGCAATAGTTAGAAGAGGAAGCGAATGATTCAACAAGAAAGCGTTTTAGAGGTTGCTGATAATTCTGGGGCCAGAAGGGTGCAGTGTATAAAGGTGCTTGGAGGATTTCATAGGAGATACGCCAGGATAGGTGACAGGATAGTTGTGAGTGTTAAGGAAGCGGATCCAAACAGTACGGTAAAAAAGGGCGCTGTTGCAAAAGCTGTAGTAGTGAGAACGAAAAAGGCGTTACGAAGAGCTGACGGATCTTATATAAGGTTTGATCAGAATGCTGCAGTACTTATAAATGCAGAGGGTGACCCCATTGGTACGAGAATATTCGGACCAGTGGCAAGAGAACTTCGTTGGAAAAAATTCATGAAGATTATTTCTCTTGCTCCAGAGGTTATTTAATTGTCAATTATCAATTAAAAGAGGAACATACGTGGGTTTAGGCATAAAGAAAAATGACACGGTTATTGTAATTTCTGGTGATGAAAAAGGTAAAAAAGGCAGAGTGCTTGCAGTTGATCATAAAAAAAACAGACTTCTGGTTGAGAGTGCAAATATCATAAAAAAGCATATGAAACCAAGCAGGAAATATTCACAGGGTGGAATTATCGAAAGAGAAGCGCCTATTCAGATAGCAAATGTTATGCTTGTGTGCCCCAAGTGTGATAAACCGACGAAAATAGGAAACAGCATTCTTGAAAATGGAAGAAAGATTAGGTCTTGTAAAAAGTGCGGGGAGGTTATTGAGTAATTAAATGGTGAGGTTAAAGGAAAAATATATAAATGAAATCATATCAAATCTTATGAAAAATTTTTCTTACAAAAGTGTTATGCAGGTTCCCCGGCTCAATTGTATAGTTCTTAATGTCGGTATGGGGGAGGCTATCCAGGATATAAAGCCTCTGGAGTCTGCTGTAAAGGAACTGGCAACGATAACAGGGCAGGCTCCTGTTATCACAAGGGCAAAAAAACCCATAGCTGGTTTCAAACTTCGTCAGGGTATGCCTATAGGATGTAAGGTTACGTTAAGAGGTGACAGGATGTATGATTTTCTTGATAAATTTATATGCCTTGCGTTACCTAGAATAAGGGACTTTAAAGGTGTTTCGGCGAAGTCATTTGATGGCAGGGGAAATTATGCTTTTGGAGTGAAAGAACAAATAATATTCCCAGAAATTAATTATGACAAGGTAGTCAGTATACATGGAATGGATGTAATCATTGCGACATCAGCCAAGACTGATGAAGAGGGGAAGGCACTTCTTCAATACTTAGGATTGCCTTTTAGGAATTGACAATTGTCAATTTAAAATTGAAAATTTCAAAAGGAATAGTGAATGGCAAAAAAGAGTCTTATAGCAAAGCAACAAAGACCATCCAAATTTAAGGTCAGGGAGTATCACCGGTGTTACTTATGTGGCAGGCCTAAGGGTTACCTAAGAAAATTCGGGATGTGCAGGATTTGTTTCAGGAGACTTGCCCTAAAAGGCTTGATTCCAGGTGTGACAAAATCTAGCTGGTAGAGGTATGTAATTATGATGACTGATCCAATCGCAGATATGCTCACAAGAATTAGAAATGCAAATATGGCTAAACTTGAAAAGGTTGATGTGCCTGCTTCAAAGATGAAGATAGAAATCACAAAAATACTTAAAGAAAAAGGTTTTATAAAGAGTTTCAAAGTTCTCAGAGACAGGAAACAGGGCATCATCAGGATTTCTCTGAAGTATTTTAATGGTCAGGAAAGGGCGATATCGGGTTTGAAGAGGATAAGCAAGCCGGGGAGAAGAGTCTATGTAAATGAAAAGAAAATACCAAAGATTATGGGAGGATTTGGTATATCCATCCTTTCAACATCAAAGGGGATATTTACTGATGAAGTTTGCAGGCATGAAAGAGTTGGTGGCGAGGTTTTATGCAGTATATGGTAATTATAACGATCAGCTTTAAGCTAACAGCTTATCGCTAAAAGCTAAAAGTGAGAGGAATAAAAAAATAATATGTCACGGATAGGGAAAAATCCGATACATGTGCCTGATGGTGTTGACGTTAAATTGCAGGGCAACCTTATTGTTGTAAAAGGGCCAAAAGGTGAGCTTAAATGGAACATCCCCATCGGGATTAAGGTATCAATGCAGGATAGGAGAATTGTTGTTGAAAGGCTATCTGATACAAAACAATTTAAGTCGTTACATGGAACTACAAGAAGTATTATTGCAAATATGATTAATGGCACTAGTAAAGGATACCAAAAAATACTGGAGATTTCGGGAGTAGGATACAGGGCACAAGTGACAGGCCAGAAGATTGTCTTCACCCTTGGATATTCTCATCCAGTTGAATTTAATTTACCACAGGGGATAAGTGCAGAGATTGATAAAAAACAGACCCAGTTGGTTCTTATTGGCACAGACAAGCAGTTGGTTGGTCAGGTTGCAGCAAACGTTCGTGCGTTGAGACCACCAAATGTTTATAAGGGCAAGGGGATTAAATATGCAGATGAATTGATCAGACTAAAAGTAGGAAAGGCAGGTAAATAACAGCTTGCTTAAGAGTTAGCGTTTACCATGAAAATTGGATAATAAGAGGTGATAAAACTTGATCGCAAGTAGAGAAGGAGCCAGAAAGGCACGACATTTTAGAGTAAGAAAGAAAGTTTCTGGTATACAAGAGATGCCCCGGTTTAATGTATTTAGAAGTCTTAAGCATATATATGCTCAAATTATAGATGATTACTCAGGTAAAACACTTGTTTCTGCATCTAGTATTGATAAGGAACTCAAAGGAAAATTTAAAACAGGAAATAATATCAATGCAGCCAAAAACGTTGGTTTATTAGTTGCCAAGAGGTCAGTGGACAAAGGGATAAGAAACGTTGTTTTTGATAGAGGTGGTTATCTTTATCACGGAAGAATTAAGGCATTGGCTGATGCAGCAAGAGAAGGAGGCCTGCAATTTTAATTAACAATTAATAATTAATAATTAATAATTTTGATGGAGGTATAGTGGGAAGAATTGACTCTGAGAGTCTTGGCTCATTGAAAGATAAGGTTATACATATAAATAGAGTTTCAAAGGTTGTTAAAGGTGGAAGACGTTTTTCTTTCAGTGCTCTCGTTGTTGTCGGTGATGAAGATGGTCACGTAGGTTTTGGCAAGGGAAAGGCTGCTGAGGTACCTGAGGCTATCAGGAAGGCTATTGAACATGCTAAGAGAGTGATGGTGAAGATTCCAATAATAAACGGGACGATTCCGCATCAAATTAATGGTGAATATGGTGCTGGAAAAGTAGTAATACTTCCAGCTAAACCAGGAACAGGCCTTATAGCGGGTGGTCCTGTCAGAGCTATTATGGAGGTAGCCGGGATACGAAATATTGTTGCTAAGTCATTGGGCAGCAGAAATCCGTTTAACACGGTCAGGGCTACCCTTGATGGGCTTTTAAAACTGAAAAACTCTGAAAGTGTCTCAAAACGAACCGGTAAAGTTGAAGAAGATAATAAGGATTAGCTCATGAGAACGCTTAAGATAACGTTGAGACGGAGTTTAATCGGCTTACCGGAAAAACAGAGAAAAGTTATCAGTTCGCTGGGATTGAGAAAGATTAATCAAAGTGTTACCCATAAAGAAACACCTTCTATAAGAGGAATGATACATAAAACTTCTCACTTGGTTGAGGTAATCGAGGTGTTGGAAGAGTAATGAAGATATCAGATCTTGTACCAGTGCAAGGTAGCAGAAAAAAAAGAAAAAGAGTTGGAAGAGGCCCGGGCTCTGGTCATGGTAAAACGTCATGCAGAGGACATAAAGGTCAAAAATCAAGAAGTGGTGGTGGAGTGAAACCTGGTTTTGAAGGTGGGCAGATGCCTTTACAGCGCAGGCTTCCAAAAAGGGGATTTACAAATATTTTTCTAAAGAGATATGCAATTGTAAATGTTGGTAAGCTAGATAAACTTTCAGAGTCAACAATTACTCCAGACTATCTTGTAAAAGAAGGAATAATAAAAGATATACGGGATGGCATTAAGATATTAGGTCAAGGGGAGATCAATAAACCAATCAAGGTAAAAGCACATGCCTTTAGCGCTTCCGCAAAAGAGAAGATATTAAAGGCACAGGGAAATGTAGAGATAGTGTGAGCATTGTTAACAGTTTTCAAAACATCTTTCGTATTCCGGAACTTAAAAGCAGGATAATATTTACTCTTGCCCTTTTAGCTGTTTACAGAATAGGCGCTCACATCCCAACCCCTGGAATTAATGGTGAAGAATTAAGTAGATTCCTGATGGAAAGGGGAGGTGCGCTTATGGGATTCTTTGACATGTTTTCTGGAGGCGCACTATCGAGGGCGACTATTTTTGCACTTGGGATAATGCCGTATATAAGTGCATCAATCATTCTGCAGCTTCTTACCGTTGTTATCCCTACACTTGGAAGGCTTGCAAAAGAAGGGGAGAGCGGAAGAAAAAAGATTATCCAGTATACAAGGTATGGAACAGTTTTAATAAGTATTATTCAGTCCTTAGGCATAGCTGTAGGAATTGAAAGTATGAGCCAAGGAGCTTTTGTTCAAAATCCAGGCTGGGCATTTAGGCTTATGACTATGATTACAATGACTTCCGGTACAGCCTTTCTCATGTGGTTGGGAGAGCAGATAACTGAACGTGGAATTGGTAACGGTATTTCTCTTATCATTTTTGCAGGTATAGTTGCAAGATTTCCAAATGCAGTTATTAGTTCTGTATCCCTCATAAGGGCTGGAGAAATGCACATTATTTTAATGATCCTTGTTATTGTAATGATGGTTGCTGTGATTGGTATCATTGTATATGTTGAACGGGGACAAAGAAAAATCCCTATACAGTATGCCAAGCGTGTGGTAGGGAGAAAGGTTTATGGAGGGCAAAGTACACATCTGCCGCTGAAGGTCAACACTGCGGGGGTTATTCCTCCTATATTTGCATCCTCGATCATCATGTTTCCTGCAACAATCGCTGGCTTTATTGCGATTCCCTGGGTTCAGTCGCTATCAAGACAGCTTGCTCCCGGTACAGTGTTTTATACGATAATCTATGTTGGCATGATTTTCTTTTTCTGTTATTTTTACACATCAATAATCTTTAACCCGGTGGATATCGCAGACAATCTGAAAAAATATGGTGGATTTGTCCCCGGCGTGAGACCTGGACAAAAGACGTCGGATTATATATATCGTGTTCTGGCAAGGATTACCTTTGGTGGTGCAGTTTATCTTTCAGCTGTCTGTATATTGCCTGATATATTGAGAGGTTATTTTAATGTGCCCTTTTATTTTGGAGGAACCTCTATTCTTATTGTTGTGGGAGTTGCTCTTGACACTATTTCGCAGATTGAGTCTCATCTTGTAACAAGATCTTACGAAGGCTTTCTAAAAAAAGGAAGGGTACGCGGCAGAAGAGGCTGACGTAGAAAACACAGATGACCGTAAATATAAAAACAGATGATCGTAGATGTGCCTTTATGATCATCTGTGTTTTTTATTATTTGGAATATGGAATTGTTCCTTGATTGTTCTAAAGTCACAAGATGAAATAAAAAGAATGGCAGAATCATGTCGGATCGTAGCGGAGGTATTGGAAGGCATTAAAAAAAGTGTGGTTACAGGCGTAACGACTAAAGAAATTGACGAATTTGCAGAGTCTTTCATTTTATCGAAGGGGGCTATACCGGCTTTTAAGGGATATAAGGGTTACCCAGCAAGTGTTTGCACCTCAATAAATGAGCAGGTTGTCCACGGAATTCCTTCTTCAACAAAGTTGAGAGAAGGCGATATTATTAGTTTTGACATAGGTGTATATTATAATGGATTTTATGGAGATGCTGCAATAACTTTGCCTATAGGTACAATAAATAATCGGGCAAAAAAATTGCTGTCAGTTACTCAAGAGGCATTAAAAATAGGCATAGAGCATGCTGTTATCGGCAACAGACTTTCTGATATATCATCTGCTATTCAAAATCACGTAGAGTTAGAAGGTTTTTCAGTAGTGAGAAATTTTGTAGGTCACGGTATAGGAAGAGAACTTCATGAAGAACCGCAAATACCTAATTTTGGTAAACCAGGAGAAGGACCGCAACTTTTGGAAGGAATGACACTAGCTATTGAGCCAATGGTCAATGATGGCAGCTGGGAGGTAGTTATATTAAATGATGGTTGGACTGCCGTAACAAAAGATAGGAGTCTATCAGCCCATTTTGAACACACAGTTGCAATTACGAAGAATGGAAACCTTATATTGACTAAATTATAAGGAATAATTATAATTATAAGTTCTATAATGCCTAAAGAAGAGGCCATAGAAGTTGAGGGAATTATAATTGAAAATTTGCCCAATGCAATGTTCAGGGTTGAGCTTGAAAATGGGCAACGTATACTGGCTTACGTTTCCGGTAAGATGCGCATGCACTTTATCAAGATATTGCCGGGAGATAAAGTAACTGTTGAACTCTCCCCTTATGACCTTACAAAAGGCAGGATTACGTATCGATTCAAGTAGAGAGTTAAGAGGAGAGAGGTAAGAGTTAAAAAAAGTTAATAAACAAGAAATCTACAATTCTTAACTCTAAACTCCAAGAGGTTGATATGAAAGTGCGTTCATCAGTAAAACCTATATGTAAAAAGTGTAAAATAATAAAAAGAGAAGGTGTAGTCAGAGTTATATGCAGTAACCCGAAGCACAAACAGAGACAGGGATAGGGAAGGATAGAGGACGGTGAGAATTGCAGGTGTTGATTTGCCAAGAAATGAAAGAGTCGAAGTAAGCCTTACGAGAATTTTCGGGATTGGGAGAACAGCTTCACGTAAAATATTGCAGGAAACAGGTGTGGATCCTAATAAGAAGACCAGAGACCTTACTGATGAAGAGGGAGTAAAATTAAGGACTGTTATCGATGGTGAATATAAAGTTGAAGGCGACTTAAGACGTGAAATTGCAATGAATATAAAAAGACTTCAGGATATTGGGAGTTATAGGGGACTGAGACATAGGTCTAAACTGCCAGTACGTGGTCAGAGAACCAGTACAAATGCACGTACACGGAAAGGACCAAGAAAAGCTATTGGTGGAATGAAGAAGAAGGGAGGCTGATGGCGCAGAAAAAGAAAAGAAGCGGGAAAAAAGAAAAGAAGCTAGTACATTCAGGAGAAGCATATATCCAGGCTACATTTAATAATACAATAATTACCATTGCTGATCAAAATGGCAATGTTATCACATGGTCTTCAGCCGGTGCTCAAGGGTTTAAGGGTTCGAGAAAAGGCACACCGTATGCAGCTCAGATAGCGTCAGATGCTGCTGCTAAAAAGGCAATTGGTTTTGGAATGAGACAGGTAGATGTATATGTGAAAGGTCCTGGTTCTGGCAGGGAATCGGCAATCAGAGCCCTTCAAGCAGCAGGGCTTGAAATAAACCTTATTAAGGATGTAACGCCTGTTCCTCATAATGGTACCAAACCCCCTAAAAGGAGAAGAGTATAGTGGCAAGGTATAGAGAAGCGCTTTGTCGGTTATGCAGAAGAGAAAGTGAAAAGCTTTTTCTAAAAGGTGACAGGTGTTATACAGATAAATGTGCGGTTGAAAGAAGAAAGTATGCGCCTGGTCAGCATGGGCAGAGAAGAAGAAAATTGTCTGATTATGCATTGCAGCTTAGGGAGAAACAGAAGGCAAAAGAAACGTATGGCTTGCTGGAAAACCAGTTTAAAAGATATTTTTATTTAGCAGAGAAAAAGAAGGGTGTGACAGGCAACAACCTTCTGCAGTTACTGGAACTAAGACTTGATAATATAGCTTATCGTCTTGGTTTTGCTGCAAATCGTAGGCAGGCCAGGCAACTTGTGTTGCATGGACATGTTACTGTAAATGACAGGCGTGTAAACATCCCTTCGTATCTTGTTCGTCCCGGTGATATTATAGGTCTTAAGGAATCAAGCAAAAAACTTGTTGTGATACAGGAAAATATTTCCAAAATAGAGCACAGGGGATTGCCAACCTGGATAGAAATGGATATAAATAATCTCAAAGGCAAGATACATCATTCCCCATCGAGAGATGAGATTGATCAGACTATCCAGGAACAGCTCATAATTGAATTGTATTCGAAATAAATAGGCACACAAGGAGGCTTAATGGATTTACGTGATAAAGGCTTTCAATTACCTACAAATATCTATTTTGATTCTGAGAGCTTTACAAATACATATGGCAAACTTTATGCAGAGGCTTTTGAGAGAGGTTTTGGTACTACTATAGGTAATGCATTAAGAAGAGTTCTGATATCATCTATAGAGGGTGCTGCTGTTACATTTATAAAAATTCCTGGCGTGCTTCATGAATTTTCTTCATTGCGTGGTGTAAAAGAAGATGTAATTGACATAGTGCTTAATGTGAAACAGCTGAGATTCAAGTTGCATACCGATACTTCAAAGTTAGTTTCAATTAATATAAAGGGTCCCGGAGAAGTTAAAGGGGAAAATATCGTTGGTGATCAAGTAGAGGTTCTTAACCCCGAACAGCATATTGCAACTTTAGAAAAGAATGTACATTTCTCTATGGAACTTACTGTGGAGAAAGGTAAAGGGTATGTACCGGCAGAAAGGAATAAAGAAGGAGATGAATCAGTAGATACTATTGCAGTTGATTCAATCTTTAATCCAATTAAGAAAGTAAATTTCTGGGTAGAAGGAGCAAGGGTAGGACGTTCTACGGATTATGATAAACTTGTCATGGAGATCTGGACTGATGGAAGTATTAATCCTCAAAAGGCTGTAACGCAAGCTGCTCATATCCTTAGAGAGCATCTATCTCTCTTTCTCCTTGATGGAGAGGCTGTGGAAGAAGATACAAATTATGTAAGTGCTCATGATGCTGAGAAAAATCCAGATAATAGTCTTGATAATTTCGATTATGAACCAGCTGTTTTGAATGAAAATCTTCTTAAAAACGTTGATGAACTTGAGCTTTCAGTGCGTTCATATAATTGCTTAAAAAATGCAAATATACGCACAATTGCTGACCTTGTGCAGAGGACCGAGCAGGAGATGCTAAGAACCAAAAACTTTGGAAGGAAGTCTTTAAATGAGATAAAGGAAATAATTCAGACAATGGGATTACATTTTAATATGAGGGTTGAACCTGAAGATCTGGAGAGATTGTCAGCAATGAAGAGGCCTGAAAGTGCGTCATAGAGTAGCTGGAAAAGGGTTTGGGAGAAAAACAAATCACAGGAGAGCTTTATTAAGGAATCTTGTAATATCCTTAATCAAACATCTGAAGATAGAAACTACTGTTGCAAAGGCAAAGGAAGCACGAAAATTTGCTGAGCGCATTATTACCCTCGGGAAAAAAGGCGACTTACATTCAAGGAGACTGGCACTTTCTTATATACCGAATAAAAATGTAATCACAAAACTATTTAACGAAATAGCTCCAAGGATTACCAGAAACAGCGGTTATCTCCGTGTTGTGAAAACACGGTTTCGTGACGGCGACAACTCAGATATGGCGATTCTCGAGTTTGTTGATTATGATTTACTGAAAGAGGAAAAGGAAGAAAAGAAAAAGGAAAAGAAAAAAGAGGAAAAAAAAGAGAATTAGGAGCTTATAAAATTTAATAAGATACATTGTCAAAGGCGTCTCAAAACCCTGAGGCGCCTTTTTTAGTTAGTCGTTGCTTGTTGTAGCTTGTGCTATCCAATAATCCCCTAAATTTGTTATCTCGACTCGTTCGCTTGTCATACTGAGGCGGGTTGCTGATTTTTCATTGTAAGACGCAATCTTACAAAAAAATCAGACAAATACGGATATATTTATTTTTTTAAATTTAAATATTATAACCTGAATAAAACTTCAACCTAAATAATGCAGACATTGCTCAATAAATTATTTAACTCGATGCATTTATTAAACTTTCGTAAGGCGTGCCCGTTTTCCGTTATCCGTTTTTTTAAGGATACATACGACGGACACGGATTGCGAATTTCTAAGGTATCGTCGCGATGTATCGGGACACAAAGCCTGCATTATGTGAAATGTATTTTTAGGGATTCAACAAAGTGAAATTATGAAAAAGAGAGCTTTCGAGAGAACTCCCATAAATATGCAAGCAGACTTTTTTTATAACGATGCGATGTATACAGGAATTGTGAAGAATATTTCAAAAAATGGCATGTATATTGAAACGTCATCAGATCTTCCATTTAAATCAAAATTTGGGTTGCTTATTCCTGTTAAGTCAAAATTTGAATTGCGTATCCCTTTTAACGAAGAGTTCTTGGAATTCAATGTCAAACTCAGGAGGATAGTAAAGACAGATGGTAATTATGATGGTATGGGTATTGAGATTTTAAATCCAACTCAAAAATATTTAGAATTTTTTAGCAAGTACAAATCTAATATATAGATACTAAAACGCCTACCCTTATAACTTCTCACTTTCCTCTTTTAATCCCCCCAATAACCTGAATTTTCTGTAACGATCTTCAATGAGGTTATCGAATGGTTTTTCCATAAGTTCATCAATATGGCGTTTCAATACGGCCTCAATAGCCTTAGCAGCTTCTTCCTGGTTTCTATGTGCACCGCCTAAAGGTTCAGGAATTATTTCATCAATTATGCCAAAGTCATAAAGGTCTTGAGGAGTTAATTTCAGAGCTTCAGAGGCCTTTTCATATTCTGCGGGTCCAACAGAATTATTATTCTTTTTCCATAAGATAGCCGCACAACCTTCAGGGGAAATTACTGAATAGATTGAATGCTCGAGCATAAGAACCTTGTCGCCTATTGAAAGCGCCAGCGCTCCTCCGCTTCCACCTTCTCCGATAACAACTGAGATTATAGGGATTTTAAAAGAAAACATCTCCAAAAGGTTCTTTGCAATTGCCTCAGCCTGTCCTCTTTCTTCAGCTCCGATTCCGGGATAAGCGCCCGGCGTGTCTATGAAAGTAATTATCGGTTTGCCAAATCTTTCAGCAAGCTTCATTATTCTGAGTGCTTTCCGGTATCCTTCGGGATGAGGTTGTCCAAAATTCCTTTCAATCCTTTCTTGAGTACTTCTGCCTTTTTGATGACCTACTATGGCAATTGGTATGTCTTGAAAGTTTGCAAATCCGACTACAATAGCAGGGTCATCCGAGAATCTCCTGTCACCATGTAATTCAATAAAGTCTTCCATTAATAGTTTTATGTAGTCAAGTGTATACGGCCTTTCGGGATGGCGCGCTATCAGGGTCTTTTGCCAGGGTGTTATTTTCGAGAAAATATCAGCTCTTAGATCCCTCGCTTTTTTTTCGAGTTTTTTTATTTCTGAAGTTATATTCATATCCTTGCCGTCGGCAAGTCGTTTGAGCTCTTCGATTTTGTTTTCCAGCTCTGCAACAGGTTTTTCAAAGTCAAGATAGTAATGCATATTTACTCCTAGGGTTCGAGGATTCAAGGAGTCGAGGATTCAAGTGTAAAAATTCCATCACTTGAATCCTCGACTCCTTGAATCCTTGAATCTTTTTCTAGTGCAAAATTGCTGTTCCTTTCCCAAGAAGGTTTTCTGTTTCCAAGATCATATCCTTTGACGGCATTACTTGCCGATTTGTTAATAAGATCGTCTCCCAATGTTTCGGAGAGATAATTTTTAAATAAACAGGACAATCACCTTTGTATTTAGAAAATATTTCCTCAAGTTTTGGGAGAGTATCTAATTTAGTATTATTATACAATTTCAGAACAAGTGATTGATAATGAATATCTTTGTATTTCGGCAAACCTTTTGTTTGAGAAGTCCTGGACCCGTTATTGTTATTCACGGATGCGCTAGGTATTTTAAATTCCTTTAATTGTGCATTATCATCAATTGAGGCTATTTTTCTTGCGATGATTTTCAAT
>CAYFXR010000081.1:0-1570 GCA_964347155.1 uncultured Nitrospiraceae bacterium
ACAAGGGGTGGAAATAAAGCTAAACTGCGAGTCAAAATTAGAAGATATCGTAAATGAAAGCCCGGAAGTAGTCATTGTTGCCACAGGAGCAAAACAATGGATTCCTGATATTCCTGGCATCAAAGCCTCGAATGTGAGTTTCGCATTAGACATTCTTGCAAATAAGGCCCAATATAAAGGCAAGAATATCGGGATAATGGGTGGGGGCACAGTGGGCTGTGAGACTGCTGAGTACCTTGCTAAACAAGGCAATAAAGTCACCATTATAGAAATGCTCCCCGATGTCGCCAATGATATGGAACCTATTAATCGCCGCGCCCTATTGGATGAATTAGAGAAGAGTGGGGTAACCATACTTTTGAAAAAGAAGGTGAGTGAAGTCACCTCTCATGGGGTTATTATTATAGATACGGAATCTGGGGAGAAGCAATCGCTGATGTTCGACAAACTTATTCTAGCCATGGGACTCACCCCCATTCAAGATCTTCCTCAATCTTTAGAGGGAAAAGTTGAAAAGCTATATATTGCAGGAGATTGCAGTCGTCCAGGAACGATTTTGGAAGCCATAAGAGATGGGTTTTTAATCGGGTATGAAATCTAACATCAGGAAAGCTTTTGCTTTGATTCGCTTTCTGTAAGAATAGCATAGGGAAAGACAAGCGATGAAAGAAATGTTTGGGAAAGTTATATTCGACAAACTAGAGGAACAGGTTAGACCAGAGCATACTGCCATCTTAGTCGTTGATATGCAGAATGATTTTTGTGCGATGGAAGGAGCTTTTCATCGAAGCGGTAGAAATTTGTCTTTAATAGACCAAATGATTCCGAGACTACAAAAATTCTTGGATGAGGCAAGAAATCTTGCGATACCCTTAGTATTCATTAAGAATGTGACACTAAAGAATGGATTAAGTGATTCTCCTGCATGGCTTTATTTTAAGAACAAATTGATTTCTGAACGAGAATATACATTAAAAGATACATGGGGATGTGAATTTATCAAAGAACTCCAGCCCAAGGGAAATGATGTCGTTGTGGAAAAACACAGATCGAATGCATTTGTCAATACGGATTTAGATCTTATCTTGAGATCAAATAAGATTCAAACCATTGTTGTGACTGGTGTGATGACACAGGGGTGTGTAGAGTCGACGGTGAGGCATGGAGCTTTTCTTGATTATTATGTTGTCACCGTTAAGGATTGTGTCGCCACATATGACCAAGAAATCCATAATGCATCTATGAAAATAATGGAATATCGGTACGCTGTGGTAGCCGCAGAGGAATTGATGAAAATTTGGAGAGAATTGAAAGAGAAAACGACGGAAAAATGGAAGCAGAACTCTCCATAAAAAATTGTCGACTTGTCAGACCTGATGGAATTATTCAAGCAGGAGTATCGGTAAAAAACGGGAAGATTATTTCCATCTCGAAAGATTCCTTCTTGCCTAAGGCGGCAAGGACTATAGATGCCGAGGGGAATTATGTTCTTCCCGGATTAATCGATAACCACGCCCATATCTATCCTAGTGAGGAAGAGATCAAAAAAGATACAAGTGCGGCTATTTGT
>CAYFXR010000082.1:0-19238 GCA_964347155.1 uncultured Nitrospiraceae bacterium
AAAAGGAATAAGCCTCGGCGGCATCCCCATGCCTAACGCATGGCTTGGATATATGAAGAACAAAAACCTTGTAGAGGAATTTGGAACCGATGGGGGATTCTGGCAGTTGTTTGCCGAGGGAGTTCGAGATATAAAGGTACGTGAAGGTCATATCAGGATTCGCCTGAAGGAATAGGTATTATTTCCAAAGCGCCTTAGAACAAGAAATGCAAAAGATCTAAAAATTTCTAGTTGAGTCCAGTGTCAGAAGTCGTCATAGGGTTATTTTTAGAATAAATCGGACGAGACAACTATGGTTCTTCTGTACTTGGAACTTTTGAACTGATTCATTTACCATTCAATAATCAGAATAAGGACTATCTCTATGGCAATGAGAAGCAGAATTCCAATTTCGAGGAAATGGCCCCGTTTTGTTGATATTTCGTCGTAAATCATTTTTGACGTGTTTGTCACAACCTGAAGTTTTTCCTTGATACTCAGCTCCCAGTCCCGACTCCGAAACAGCATCATTGCTGTCCTGTATATTCTTGCGTAATATACGTCCTCGGTGACTTTGAGGGCATTGTCTACTTTCTCGGTGACTTCGGTAAGTTCCGTTACGATTTCCGTGATCTTTTTTGCAAGACGCTCATAATCCCTGAGACGGAATGTCGAGACAGACTTACGCTTGGAGAGTTCACTGTATATCCAGGCGAGCTGTTTATCAAGTACGTGATCATAATAAATCAGTTCAAGTATTTGTGCATTTGCAAACTCAAGAATGTCAATTATATCGGAGCTCCCTGATGGTTCGATCACAAAGGCGTTGTCCAAGTGAACGATAACCAGATCATCGGGATAGTAGCTAAAACGGTGCCTCAATGTTTCTTCTCTCGTATGTTGACTTAGTGGTCGGGTCTCATAAAGAAGAAGACGTGAAGGATCGTATTCATGGAAAAAATCGGGGATATCAATTTCTTTATCCATCTGTTGCACCAAAAAAATCATGTAATCTTCTGTATAGTCATCCTTAATTGAAGAATGTATGACTGCATCATCGAGATTGTTCACAAGCTGTTTGATATATTCCCAGGCCTTTTCCTCAAAGGCTTCATCTGTATCAAGAGATTGCGCTGCAGCCTCGAGGTCGTAAAATGTAGTACCCTCAGGTACTGGTATGTCAAATGCGAGAGAGATAACACCAAAATCAAATGCCTTAGCTACCACATGGATGGCAATATCCCGTCCAAAAAGATATTTCATGAATCCCGGCATGACAAATGAAACAGGAGGATTGGTAAATTCGAGGGCTTTCATATAAGGGTATTTAGAGAGGCGCATTCTTCTCGCACCTTCTTTTATCTTGGACTCAACAAGAGAGAGGTTTATCTCATCGGCTACATCAAAAAGCCTGTAGATAATTATGCTGCCTTTTTTAATGGAAACTGTTTTCATAGCATAGTATAAAATTTTGTTCCATATTTTAAAAATAGTTTCTTCAGAGGTTCGTGTAGGAAAATAACCCCCCACCTTTAGAAAGGGGGGCACGGGGGGATTTGAGATTGAAGTATGCCTTATCTTATTTTCCTTAATCATTGCTTACCTTGAAACTGCCATGAAACAATTGGTTCAATATGAAAGATTGAACCAGTAGAACAGAACGCAAATAAAAGAGAATAGTTTATTCAAGTATTATGAAACAATAGCTGGATTATAAGGTTAAATGAGTGCTAGAATTCATCTAAAGAGGTTAACGTATAATCTATATATAACAGGAGGGGATAGTGAGCATTTTCTGGGACCGTATTATCCGTGCTGCTAAGCTTGACATTCATCTGTATGAAGAGGTGGAAGCCGATACAGGTGCACTGGCTCAGGCTGTAGTGGTTGTGATACTCTCCAGTATCGCAGCCGGCCTAGCAAATATTGGAAGAGTAGGAATTGGCGGAGTTTTCATAGGAATTATAATAAGTCTTGTCGGATGGCTTGTGTGGGCTTATCTAACTTATTTCATCGGGACAAGACTCCTTCCAGAACCACAGACCCGTTCAGATCTTGGCGAATTACTTCGCACAATAGGTTTTTCAAGCTCTCCGGGATTGATCCGGGTGCTGGGCGTTATCCCCGGTATCTCGGGACTGGTTTTTCTCATTGCCTCGATCTGGATGCTTGTGGCAATGGTGGTTGCTGTAAAACAAGCACTTGATTACAGGAGCACAATGCGTGCTGTAGGAGTCTGTATTATTGGCTGGGTCATTCAGGTGTTAATCGTAGTATTAATGCTTTCAATTTTTGTCGGTACCGCAGCAAAAACGGTATAAGGCTTTTATTTGTATGCACTTAACCTAAAAAATGCATTTTTTGGATTTAGCTAAGATAAGGATTCTATTGGATAAAATGATGAAAGCCAGGATTTTAGTCGTTGATGATGAAAAAGATATCTTGGAACTGGTTTCCTACAACTTGCATAAGGAGGGTTTTGAGGTATCGGGTTCTACAAACGGGGAGGATGCATTACAGTGTATCAAAAAGGAAAACTATGACCTCATTATTCTTGATTTAATGTTACCGGGAATTCAAGGGATGGAGTTCTGTAAACTTCTGAAGACCTCTGAAGAAACTTCTTTTATACCGGTTATTATGCTGACTGCAAAAAATGAAGAGCTTGATAAAGTGCTCGGACTCGAGATGGGAGCTGATGATTATATTACAAAGCCTTTTAGTCCACGTGAGCTCATTGCCCGTGTAAAGGCTGTTTTAAGAAGGACCCGGGAAAGACCCATAAAAGAAAAAGTGATAAGACTTGGAAAGCTTGAGATCAATACTGAAACGTATCAGATAAAAAAGAGGAACAAACGGATAAGTCTGAGTGCAAAAGAATTTGGACTGCTCCTTTATTTAGTCAGGAGAAAAGGCAGGATATTTAACAGAGATATGCTCCTTGATGCTGTATGGAAAGATGATGCATTTGTTGAGCAAAGGACTGTTGATGTTCATATCAGAAGGCTGAGGGCACAGATAGAAGATGACCCTTCACATCCTGTATATATCAAAACAAGAAGGGGCATTGGATATTATGTCGAAGGAGATTTATGAAGAGGCGTTTCTTTAGAAGAATATTTATATTGTATTTTATCGTCCTACTGATTTCTGTAGTCTTTATTGAATTTTATATTACGAATGTTGTCCGTACAAATTACATCAATGATTTAAAAGAAAGTCTTTTCATTCAGGCAAGCCTTATTTCCGAAAATATATTATTTGAAGAACAAAAAAATCTTGACTATCTCTGCAGGCAACTGAAAGAAAAGGCCGGCGCTCGGGTTACATTGGTTTATACTGACGGGAAGGTCATGGGAGATTCAGATACCGATTCTTTTTCTATGGAAAATCATGCTAACAGGCCAGAGATACAGCAGGCATCCCTTTCAGGGACAGGTTGGGCCATCAGGCATAGCAGCACACTCCAATATGACCTTTTGTATACTACTAAAAAAATCATGAAAGACGGAAAAATTCTGGGTTTTATCAGGCTCGCTGTTCCACTTGCAGATGTAAAGAAGTCAATTAACAATTTAAGGCTGAAAATTAATCTTGTTGTAATCCTGTTATTTCTGTCTTCAGGCATAATTTTAATCTTGCAAACTGAAAGGATCAGAAAATTTGTAAACCAAATTGCTGATCACGCAGGGGCATTAGCTCACGGACTGTTTAAAAAGAAACTTTATCTCGAGGGAGCTGGGGAATTTACAGAGCTGGCTCATAACCTCAACAATATGGCGTCGGAATTGCAGGAAACTATTGACAGGCGAGATGCAGAAACAAGTCGTCTCAGTGTAATACTAAAAAGCATACCAGACGCCCTCCTCCTTATTAATATAAACGGTACAATTGAGCTTTCAAACAGGGCAGCATGGGAACTTTTCGACAGACCCGATTTGGACGGGAGACCCTTTATTGAAGTTGTAAGGAATCCAGCGTTTTCATCCCTTATTGATAAGGTAAAGCAAGATCGTAGATCAAGTTCTGATGATTTGGTCATTGATTCACCTGAGGAGAAATATCTTTCGATTCGAGTATCACCGCTGTTTTATGAAGTGGGAGAGTTAGCTGGAATCGTAGCTATTTTTCATGACACTACTCATCTGAAAAAACTTGAACAGATGAGAAAGGATTTTGTGGCAAATGTCTCACATGAAATGAAAACCCCGGTAACGGCAATTAAGGGCTTTGCTGAGACTTTATTGGACGGAGCACTCTATGACAGGGATAATGCCGAGAAATTTCTTCACACGATAAAGTCCCACAGTGAGAGATTAAACAGGCTGGTGGAAGACTTGTTAATGCTCTCAAGGATAGAACTTGGCGTGATAAAAATGGACAAGACGGAGATAAATATTTCAGATATTATCGATAGAGTAATTGGGACGTTCGTCGTTCAAGCTGCTGAAAAAAATCTCACTGTAAAAAAATCAATTAAAGCCGGGGAGTCAATATTAATTGCAGATGAGCACAGGATAGAACAGATAATTCTAAACCTTATTGATAATGCGATCAAGTTCACTGAAGCTGGTGAAATTGAGATAGGGATAGAGCGGGAAGGCGGAAGGAGCTATCTTTTTGTAAAAGACACCGGCATTGGAGTCCAGCAAAAATATCTTCACAGGCTTGGTGAACGGTTTTTCAGGGTTGACCCATCCCGCTCAAGAGAACTCGGCGGCACGGGTCTCGGCCTTGCGATTGTAAAACATCTCGTGAAAGCGCATGGCTGGGAGATGAAGATAGAAAGTGAAGCGGGTCAAGGGACGATTGTAAAGATATTCTATTAATTCTTCAAATTGATTAGCCAATATCATTTTCTGCCTTTACCCACATCTGTCCAAAGTAGATAATATCAGGAGACTGAATACCTCACAAACACAATGAATCGACGGATTTGATAAAATACGGCATTATTTTTGGCAGCTCTGACTTTTACCAAAAATTGACACTCCTTTAATAATCCTGTAACATTTTCCTGATATGTTAAGTTTAAAAATCTCAACAGATAAATAATTAAATCAAAGGAGAAAGGAATGAAAAAGAAGGTCGTTGCTTTTGCTTTAAATCTCATAGTATTACTGTGGCTGGCTGGAACAGCAATTGCCTCAGATGTAACAGACCCTATTTTGAAGAAGCTGGTCGAAAAAGGCATCCTTACAGAGCAAGAGGCAATCGAGGTAATGAAGGAACTGGAAAAGGAAACCGTAAGAAATGAGAAACAGGTTGAAGAAAAAGTCGAGAAAATAGTCGTTGAAACTGAATATGAAGAAAATAAAGACCTTGGCAAGCTAGTTAAGGCACTGAAAGGATTTACATTTGGAGGGCTGTGGTATCTCTCCTATCAGAGCGGAGAAGAAGGCAATACAACTGGCGGCGATTCATATAACAAGTTTGCTCTGAAACGGGGGTACCTAACGGTAAAAAAAGAGCTGCTTCCATGGTTAAAAGGCAGGATAACACTTGATATAACAACGGCATCGGCTGATGCGGGTAATCTTGACGGATCTGTCGTAACGAGACTTAAATACCTGTACGGGCAGGTTGACCTTCCGGAGTTTGCCTTCTTTCACAGACCTTTTGTTGAAGCAGGAATGGTTCATATGCCATGGCTTGATTTTGAAGAGCACATAAATTATTACCGCCTTCAGGATACGATGTTTGTCGAGAGAAACCATCTCTTTAATTCAGCAGATTTAGGCTTGACATTTGTTTCTTTACTTGGCGGAGAAATAGATGAGGGATACCAGAAGAAGGTTAACAGTAAATATCCTGGCCAATACGGGAGTATTGCTTTAGGAATGTATAACGGCGGTGGATATCATGCCAGTGAAAAGAATGATAATAAAGTGCTGGAGGGAAGGCTGACAGTACGCCCTCTTCCCGATATCGTGCCTGGTCTGCAGCTTTCATATTTCGGGATAAATGGAAAAGGAAATGATGCATCTGACCCTGACTGGAGGATAAATCTCGGGTTTGCAAGCTTTGAACACGAGGATTTTGTCTTAACGGGACAATATTATAATGGAAAGGGGCAGCAAAAAGGAGAGGATGAAAACGACAAGGACGGGTATTCCTTTTTTGCTGAATTAAAGCCCCATAAAAAAATAAGCATTATTGGCCGATATGACAATTTTGATCCAAATGATGATGTAAAGGACGATGAGAGTGAAAGATACATTGCCGGTATTGCTTACCATATAGACAAACGACATAAAAACATGATCGTCATTGATTACGACACGGTACAATATAAAGAATCCGGGAAATCGGATGACAAAAGGATACAGTTAACCCTGCAGGTTAAATATTAATCCAAATAATGCATTTCAAACAATGTCCCGATATTTCGGGATGGGAAGTGAAGCTCCCCGCCTACAAGGCGGGGCATCTTAATTCTCCTCCCCCTTAACGGGGGAGGATTAAGGTGGGGCTGATTGATTAATTTGTTCCCCCTCACCCTTTCCCTCTCCCGCCAGGGGAGAGGGGATTTTAAAGGATGCCATTCATCCCCTTGCACAGCAAGGGGTATTCTGGCAAAATTTTCATAATTATAATTAGTGTTTTTGAGGTTAAATCGACTCTGCATTGTTTGGATAAATGACTTTTAACAGTTTTGTAATATTTCTGTAACATTTGAGGGCTAAAATTAAAAACAGAGGTGAAAAAAATTAAGACGATTTTAAAACTGATCTTGATTCTTACAATGACTCTGTCATTCGATGCTGCAGCTGATACAGCAGAAACATTGAACGGTGCAGGGGCGACATTCCCATATCCTGTGTATTCAGCATGGGCATATGAATACAACAAAATAACCGGTATAAGGATCAATTATCAGTCAATTGGTTCAGGGGGAGGACAGAGGCAGATCACAAACGGGACAGTTGATTTTGGTGCTTCAGATGCACCGTTAAAACCGGAAAAACTCGAAGAGCTGAAACTCTTTCAATTTCCAGCTGTCATTGGTGGAGTAGTCCCGGTCATTAATATCCCAGGGATAAATTCAGGTATATTGAAGCTTGATTCAGAGACCATGTGCGCAATCTTTCTTGGAAAAATAAAGAAATGGGATGACAGCAAAATCAAGGCACTGAATCCTGACATTGAACTCCCTTCGAAGAACGTAACGGTTATTCACCGGTCTGATGGTTCAGGAACAACCGCGATATTTACAACGTATCTCAATGATATATGTTCTGACTGGAAGGAAATAGTTGGAGCAGGAAAGGCTGTGAAGTGGCCCGTTGGTATAGGAGGGAAAGGAAATGAAGGGGTAGCGAATTATGTAAAAAGGGTTAAATATTCAATTGGTTATGTTGAATTTGCCTATGCAGAACAGAACAGGCTTACCTATACCCTGTTAAGGAATCCTGCCGATAATTTTGTCGAACCGGGTTTCCAGAGTTTTCAGGATGCTGCAGCATCCGGAGAGTTTGATATAAATAAACATTTTTATCTTTGGCTCGCAAATGCCCCCGGTGAAAATGCCTGGCCAATAGCCGGGGCTACATTTATCCTTCTAGCAACTGAACAGAAAGATTCAAATGTCAATACCGTAAAATTTTATGACTGGGCGTTTAGAAATGGAGATAAGACAGCAAAAAGGCTTATATATGTGCCTTTGCCCGATTCGTTAAAAGAAAAAATAAGAGGGTATTGGAAAGAAAAAGGAATATATTAAACCAAATAATGATAATGCAGACATTGTTCAAAAATTTATTTAACTCGATGAATTTTTTATAAAATTATGTATATAGCTTTGAATAGAAATATAAACATTTACATTGATTTAAAATGCGTTTAAGGTATCGAAAAATAAATTTTTTCACAACATCTGCATTATTGTAAATGCATTATAGAGGTGCGGATAATACATTATTTGTTTACATTGAGGTCCTAACATGACCGTACTGTTTAAGAAGAATCCTGTTGATATCATTTTCTCCTCAATCACAGCTATCGCATCGTTTACGGTCATAGTTTTTATTATCGGGATTCTTTATGTTTTATTCTCAGAATCTTCCCTGTCTATTGATAAATTCGGTGTTTTTCGTTTTCTCGTATCTACAGAATGGGATCCTGTGCGGGAAATATTCGGCGCAGCCACATCACTTTTCGGCACCATTGTAACAACTGTGCTCTCTCTTTTGATAGCAATTCCCATTGCGCTCGGCATAGCAGTCTTTGTTACTGAAATTTCACCGAATATCCTGAAAGGTCCTATTGGAGTTGCAATAGAACTGCTTGCTGCTATTCCAAGTATCATTTACGGCATGTGGGGGCTTTTTACCCTTGCCCCGATCATGGCCGACTATATTGAGCCGGCACTTCAGGAGTCAATCGGCAGGCTGCCAATCATTGGCATGCTGTTTGAAGGAACTCCTATGGGAATAGACCTTTTCACCGCGAGTATTATACTTAGTATTATGATCATTCCGTTTACAGCAAGCATATCAAGAGATGCATTCAATCTCACACCTGCAGTGGTAAAGGAGTCTGCCTATGCGCTTGGCGCAACAAAATGGGAAGTGGTAAAGAATGTCGTTCTTCCCTATTCGAAGCTCGGTGTCTTTGGCGGTGTGGTGCTGTCAATGGGCAGGGCCCTGGGTGAAACAATGGCCGTAGCCTTTGTGCTGGGCAACAACCATCAAATAACGAGCTCTCTTCTTGATGCTGCGGCAACTATTACCGTAACTCTTGCTAATGAATTTACAGAAGCTGATACCGATATATATTTATCTTCGCTCTTTAATCTCGCATTGATTTTATTTGCCTTCAGCTTTGTAACCCTTGCAATCGCAAAGTTCTTTCTCCTCAGAGCCGAAAGGAGGTATTCCCGTTGACAAGGCGTCTTGTCAGACGGATTGAAGGCAATATAGCGCTTACTATGAGCGCACTTGCCGCGCTACTGGGACTTTTCTGGCTGGTGTTTATTCTCGGAGATGTTCTGTTTCATGGTATCGGTGCCATGAATCTTGACCTTTTTAGTGAAGATCCGGCACCTCCCGGTGTTGAAGGTGGAGGGTTAAGAAATGCTTTTGTCGGCCAACTCCTGATTACCTTTTTTGCTACATTAATAGGTGTGCCTGTTGGAATTCTCGGTGGTACATTTCTGGCAGAATATGCACGGGGGAGAAAGATTTCAAGGATTATCAGCATACTCTCTGATATCATGGTAAGTGTACCATCTATCGTGATCGGAACATTTATCTACGCAATAATGGTAAAACCCCTCGGCCAATTTAACGGCTGGGCGGGTGCGGTTGCTCTGGCAATTATCATGATTCCCGTTGTCCTGAGAACCACAGAAGATATGCTTTCACTCGTTCCGTGGACATTGAGAGAAGCAGCATTTGCACTCGGAGCACCGTATTACAAGGTAATAATGCAGGTTGTTTACAGAGGAGCGGCAGCGGGAATTCTGACAGGAATAATCCTTTCCATTGCCCGTGTTGCAGGAGAAACAGCTCCGCTTCTGTTTACGTCTTTTAATAATTCATTCTTCTCGGTTAATATGAATGAACCCATCGCATCTCTCACGGTAACTGTTTTCCAGTATGCAATGGGGCCATATGAAGGCTGGCACGCACAGGCATGGGCTGCCTCCCTTGTGGTAACAATATTTATTCTGATGATAACGATCCTGTGCAGGTTTTTGATTACATGGAAGTTCGGCAAAAGATAAATTCAGGCGTTGAATGGGAAATCCAGCAGAAGGTGACTTTGGATATTGAATTAGAAGTCAGGAAACTTAACTTCTACTATGCTGGAAATGTACACGCACTCAAAAATATTAATCTGCCTATTTATAAAAATACGGTAACAGCTCTTATTGGTCCATCAGGCTGCGGGAAGACTACACTTCTGAGGTGTTTTAACCGTATGCATGACCTGTACCACGGGAACTGGTATGAAGGCGAAATTCTCATGAACGGGAAAAACATTCTTTCTAATGATATCGATATCATTGACCTGAGGAGCAGAATAGGCATGGTCTTCCAGAAACCCACTCCTTTTCCGATGAGTATTTTTGATAATGTGGCTTATGGCCTGAAACTCAAAGGGATTAAGAAGGGATCTGAGCTTTCGGAACGTGTGGAGAGGGTGCTCAAACATGCTGCCCTCTGGGATGAAGTCAAGGACAAACTCCATGCAAGTGCCTATGAGCTGTCCGGAGGACAGCAACAGAGGCTTGTAATCGCAAGGGCACTTGCCGTAGAGCCTGAAGTGATTCTTTTTGATGAGCCTACCTCAGCCCTTGACCCTATCGCTACCGCGAAAATAGAAGAGCTTGTAGTGGCATTGAAAGAGGATGTCACGCTCATTATCGTTACCCATAATATGCAGCAGGGCGCAAGGATCTCTGACAGGACAGGCTTCATGATGCTTGGCGAATTGATTGAATTTGACAAAACTGATACAATCTTTACACGTCCTTCACAGAAACTCACCGAAGATTACATTACAGGGAGATTTGGATAATGACGGTAAGAAGTGAAGAAATGGAACATCTAAAAGAGATGCTTCTTAAGATGGCGGCACTCGTAGAGGTTTCTATTAAGAAGTCTGTACAATCTCTGGTAGAAAGAGAGTCGGAGCTTGCCCGTCAGGTAATAGCAGAAGACCGTAAAATAAACTCCCTTGATGTCAAAATGGATGAAGAGTGTATAAAACTCCTTGCCCTTAAACAGCCGATGGGCAAAGACCTTAGATTCATAACCACAGCAATGAAGATCACTACTGATCTTGAGAGGATCGCTGATAATGCCGTTAATATAGCTGAAAGGGCCCTGGAGTTGAACACAGAACCTCTCTTAAAACCTTATATAGACGTCCCTAAAATGTGTAAGATCGCACAAGGCATGGTACATGATACCATCAATGCCTTTGTGAATGAAGACGTTGTGCTTGCCAAAGATGTTATTATGCGGGATGATGAGGTGGATGATCTGAATGAGATGGTATGGAAAGAGCTTATGTTTATTATGACACAGGATCTATCTACAGTATCCAGAGGGGTAAAAATCAGTTATGTTTCGAAATATCTTGAAAGAATCGCTGACCATGCGACCAATATTGCCGAGACCATTGTCTATATGGTTGAAGGTAAAATCATCCGGCACATGCTGCCTGATGACATATAATCCCTTTCATCCCTCCCACAAATAGAAATATTGAAAAATAGGGCACACTTGTTAATATTTGCAACAGTAATGCTGCAATAAATTATGAAATTTTGACAATATTTATTATTTGTGATTACATAAAATTATGTTTTTCGTCTTTTTTGCCGAAAATATATTATGGTTGTAGAAGTGCCGGGGAAATTTAATTATACCAATGCCAACTTAATTAACCGAAGTAATTGTAAATTCAGTGGAAATACCGGATGAATAGAGAGGAAAAAAGAAATTTTAAAAGATACAAAAGCCAGTCCGAGTGTGAAATAAATATAGGTACAGAAATTTACAAAGGCAAAATGGTTAATTACTCGGACGGGATATGTGCAATTATTGAAAATGTTTTGCAACTTGTACCGGGTACACAGGGGAATATAAAGATCAGTGATCTTGAGATGGAGCTTAGGGCTGAAGTGGTGATGGTAAAAGAGTCGGGCAATGGTCTTAAAGTAGGATTTAGGAGGATTGATAATTTTAAAGGTAACTTAAAAGATTTTAGACTTGCAGATATACTGACGGGTTTTCAGAGGAGTACAAGAACGGGAATTTTCCAAATAAATAGCAATTCGAATATCAAAAAGGTTTTTATCAAAAATGGAGATATCATATTCGCTGTTTCCGATAATAATGACAAGGAGATAGGAGAGAGACTTTTAAAGGAGGGAAAGATCACCCTTGAAGAATACATTAAGGCATCTTATTTGTCGATAAAAACAGGAGAGAGAATAGAAAAATATTTTGTAAAACTTGGATATTTAACTCCAGAGGAACTTTCTCATGCAATAAAACATCAAGTTGAAGAATTTATACTCAATCTTTTTACTATCGAAGAAGGGCAATTTGAATTTCATGAAGGGCCTTTCCCTGAAGCGGAGGAAATGAATCTTCGCTTCAGTGCTGCAAGTGTAATATATAAAGGCATCAAGAGAATCAATAATCTTGAGTACTTAAAGCAGTTGAGTCCCCCGATAGATGCTGTATTAAATTTTTCTTCAGATCCACTAAATATCTTCCAGGATGTTACCCTTGAGGATATTGACAAAAAGATTCTTTCTTATATCAATGGCCTATATCCAATTAAAATAATATTAATGTTTTCTCCTTCTAATGACTTTGAAACTCTCAAAACCCTTTGTGCCTTTCTTAGTATGGGGCTTATTAAGGTAAAAAGCGAAGATGAGGAACCTCTTGAGCTTCCTGAAGGGGTTTTCAGTGAACCCCCCGAAAAGTTAACAACACAGTTCATACAAAAAATTGAGGAAGTATATAACAAATGTGAAACTCTCGGGTACTATGATATCCTGGGTGTAGAAAAAGAGGCATCAACCGGAGAAATTAAAAAGGCATTCTACAGGGTATCAAAGCAATTCCATCCAGACAGGCATTTTGATCTGCCTGTCAAAGAGACAAATATAAAAAAGAAATTAATAAAGATACTTTCCTATATTACTGATGCATATGAAATCCTGTCCAATCCAGAAAAAAGAAAAGAATACGACAAAACTCTTTCACTTGAAAAAGAGAAGTTAAAAGAAGAACCAGCAAGTGAACCTTCCGTTTCAGAAGAGGAGGCCGAGTCAGAGAAAATGAAAAAAACTGCTGAAGAAGTTTATACTGAGAGAGCAGTACGCAGCGAATTGCCTGGTGACAAGGATGCTGGAGTAACTGATAAGGTGCCTAGCGATGCCGAGAAGCACATTGTTGCAGAAGGAGAAATAGTAAAAAAAGAAAAAACTCCAGAGACAGTATATGAGCAGACGACTGTTATTGAAGCTGCAGGCATAAATGAAATGAAGGATAAAGAACAATCGCAAAGAAAAATAAGATGGTTAATTATATCGGTAATAATAATTATTGCGATTGCAGTAGGCGTTATATCGTTTGTAGTGTATAAGAACATTAAAAAAGTTCCCCGGCGTTCGACTCCCTTTGTAACAAAAGAGAGACTTCCTTTGCCTCCATTTCGAAACGATCTATTTGATAAAGAATTACATAAGTTATCTGAACAGAAATAATGAACCTTGTAAGAAACTGTTATGATGTTTCTTTTTTGATTATTTGAAGTACCTTATTTGCGGTATCTCTATCGAGGTCTTTAAGTTTGTTATAAAAAATCAAGGCCTTGTCGTTTTGGCCGATTTTTCCATAGGCTATTCCCAGACCAGCAATGGCATCAATGTTGTCAGGATCAAGCATTACAGACTTCGTGAATTCATAAATGGCTTCATCGAATCTGTTTAAAAAAGATAAACAGTATCCTATGCCGTTATGATAGTCGGTGACATCCGGAGATAATTCCGAGGCTTTCTTGAAATAATGTATTGCCTTATCCGGATGATCCAGCTTCAAAAGAACTGTTCCATACCAACCGTTAATCTCAGGATCCTCCGGCTGTGCAGCTATTGCTATTTTTGTCACTTTCAAGGCATTTTCAAGGTCTTTCTTGTCAACAAGTGCTGATATTATTTGAATCTGCTTTTCTACCGGCTCATGTGTTATGTCTATATCTGCTTTTTTATTAACCGGGGGTTTTATTTTTTCAATCTGCGGCTTTTTGCTTAGTGAAGTGCTCTTATATTTTCTTAAAATTCTTTCTTCTATGTAATAGGCACTTAAAACGATAGCCTCGGGCAACTTTTCCTTATTTTCCTGGAGGAATTTTTCTGCATGAACACGATTCTCAAATTTTCCAAGCCGTAAGGCATAAAATTTCTTAATTTTTTCGATCCTTAGATAAGAAAGCGCCTTTTCATCTAATCCTTGTACTAAAGAATCAAAGTGTTCCTGCGCATCTTCTTCGATTTGAAAGCTCCCTGTCTGGATTGTATAAATTAAGGAGGTTGCATAGGTATCAAGTGTTGAAAAAGACAGAAAAAAGAACCATGTAAAATATATGGTTGTAGTTAAAAAAGGATTAATCTTTCGCAAACTAAATATTTCCTTCCAGTTTCTTTTATTCAATACCTTTATATTTAATCGATTTGTGAAAAAATTGCAATAGCCTCCTCAACTGCTTGGATTCCTTTACTATATTATCGGCAGAATGTTTTTTAATCTAAAGGGAACTTATACGCTTTCCTTATTTCTTTTGGATCATCTCCAATCCATCCGTTTCAACCGTTTGAATTGTTTGAAGGGAACTTCAGGAGTAATTAATATGTAACCATTCAATGATGGCTGGAGATCGTCATACTCCGGCTTGACCGGAGTATCCAGACATTATTTATGCGAAAGCATGTTACTAATAAAGGAAATAGATTCCCCGTATCAAGTACGGGGCAGGCTCTGTTTGCACAAGAAACCCTGGATTCCCCGATCAAGTCGGGGAATGACGTATAAGGGATAGTTATTTTTATAGACTCTTACCACCCGTAACTAAAAGGTTACGTATAAATATTGCTTTTTTATTTAAAGTTGTAATAAAGTAATTAACCGCTGGATCATACAGCAAATTTTGATTTACAGTTTTTTACATAGCTTTTGAAAAGCACAATATTTCGAAAAATGCAAGCCCATTGCATCCTTCTTAAATATAAATTTTGTACTGAAATCAATGCATCATGAAGGGGAGAAGATGAAAAGATTTTTGATTTTATTCATCAGTGTATTATTAATAAGCGCAGGATTAGCGTTTTCAGACAGTAAAGTGCATTGGGGGTATACCGGGAACAAAGGACCGGAACATTGGGGAGATTTGTCCGAGAAGTTTGCAATTTGTAGTAGCGGTAAGAATCAGTCCCCGATCAATCTTGCCGGAATGATTGAAGCAGACCTGGAGGATATTAAATTTAATTATAAAAAGACGTCGTTGAAAGTTGTACATAACGGGCATACGATTAAAGTAAAATATGACGAGGGAAGCTCAATAAGAATCGATGACAGGAAATTTAAGTTGTTGCAGTTCCATTTTCACAGCCCCAGTGAGAACCATATTGAGGGCAGGTCTTTTCCCATGGAAGCTCATCTCGTACATGAAGATAAGGATGGTAACCTCGCTGTTATCGCTGTAATGTTTACTAAAGGTAAAGGCAATCCTTTAATAAAAACTGTCTGGGAACATATGCCGGCAGAGGCAGGCAGCAGAGTCTCAAAGCCTAAAAAGGCTATTAACGTGATGGACATGCTGCCGGAAAACAAGGCCTATTATCGTTTCAATGGATCATTAACTACGCCGCCCTGCACGGAAGGTGTTCGATGGCTGGTGCTCAAGGACCCCGTTCGTGTCTCAAACCATCAGGTGAAAAAATTTCGCTCTGTGATGCTTCATGATACTAATCGCCCGATTCAGCGCCGTAATGCACGTCCTGTACTGAAGTAAACCCAGTACAAACATTATTGGACAGGTGTGATCCTCTTGATAATATTAATCGGCAAACCAGCTGAAAATATTTAATTTCGCATTCCTATACATTAAACTTAAAATTTATAATATCCCCGTCTTTGACCTCGTAGGTTTTCCCTTCAAGTCTCACCAGACCTTTTTCTTTAGCCGAATGTATATCTTCCCCTGATGAAATGAAATCATCGTAGTGTACGACCTCCGCCTTGATGAATCCTCTTTCAATATCTGTATGAATTTTGCCTGCGGCCTGGAGGGCATTTGTTCCATTTTGAACAGTCCATGCCTTTACCTCACCTTTTATAACGGTAAAAAACGAAATAAGGCCAAGTGCCTCATAGGAGACATGACCGAGTTTATGCATAGCTGGTTCATTAATTCCAAGATCATCAAGAAATTCCTTTGCCTCATCCTTAGGGAGCTGGGCAATTTCCATTTCAATCTTCCCGCAAAGCGACAGAACGGGAGGTACAACACCCTTGCCTTTTTCCTTGAAATAGGCCTCAATCTTAGTCTGAAAATCTTCTGCCTTTTCTGAATTGATATCTTTCTCTTCAATATTGAGCAAAATAATTTCAGGCATTGTAGTGAGGAACTGATATTGAAACATAAGCCTCTTTTCTTCATCGATGAATTCGATATCGCGTAGAGATATTTCATCTTCAAGCGCCTTTTTGCATTTCAGTAAAAGTTGCTTGTCTGCTTCATCCGGTTTCTTTCCTTTTTTTGCGGATTCTTCAATCCTCTCCAGCCTCTTTTCAATAAACTCAAGGTCTCCTAAAATCAGCTCATCTTCAAATGACATTATGTCCCTAACGGGATCTATGCTGTTCATCGGATGCATTATCGCTGCATCTTCAAATGCTCGAACTACGTGTACGATTGCATCTGCGTCTTTCATTACATTAAAGACCTTGGGGTTTTGTGAGACATCTCCTCCGGCAGCAGCAGAACTGATACCTACGTAGTCGATATATTCAACTGTTGCATAGGTGGTTTTCTTTGGCTTATATACAGAAGACAACTTATCAACCCTTGCATCGGAAATCTTAGCGACACCAAAGTGAGGTTCAATATCAGAGGATATCGAAGAAGGGTAAACTGTTGTTTCTAATTCAAGGCCTGTGAGGGCATTAAAGACCGTAGTCTTGCCGGAGTTGGGAAAGCCGGTTATTGTAAGTTTCATTATATTTATAAACCCTTGGATCTGTATGCAGTAAGGAGTAGGCAGTAAGGGACTGCTTAAAATCGTCGCTGCCTATTGCTTACTCCATACTCCTTCCTAATACTTTTCTGTAATTCTTTGAAGCCTTTATGATATTTCCTTAAATGACTTGTATGCTGCCCGGGCGGTCTTGTTTATGTCAGCGGGTGAATGCGACAGGGACATAAAGCCAGCCTCAAATGCAGATGGTGCTAAATTAATTCCCCTTTTAAGCATCTTTCTGAAGAATATTGCAAACGCTGCTGTATCAGTATTTTTGGCATCAGTAAAGTTGTAAACATCTTTGTCGGTGAAATAAGTGCAGAACATTGTTCCGGCCCTGTAAAATTTTGTTTTGACCCCTGCGCGCTTTGCAGCATCTTTTAATGCCTCTTCAAGCGCCTTTGATTTTGCCAAGAGTTTTTTGTAAGTGTCCGGTCTTGATAATATCTTGAGAGTTTCAATCCCAGCAGTCACTGCAAGCGGATTTCCTGAAAGCGTCCCTGCCTGATATATCGGTCCATCCGGAGCAACATTTTTCATGATTTCTTTTTTGCCGCCGTATGCCCCGACAGGTAAGCCTCCTCCGATAACTTTTCCAAGACAGGTCATGTCAGGTTTTATATGGAAAGCCTTTTGTGCTCCTCCATAAGATATTCTAAAACCTGTCATAACTTCATCGAATATTAAAATAATTCCGTATTTCAGTGTTAATCTTCTCAATCCCTCAAGATATCCGGGAAGGGGAAGGATACATCCGCTGTTGCCAACTACAGGCTCGATGATAACACAGGCTACGTTTTTGCCTGTTTTTTCACAGATCCTTTCAAAAGCCTGCAGGTCATTGAAGGGAAGTGTAATCGTATTCCTTGCATAGTCCTTTGGTACTCCCGGACTCGTAGGTACTCCAAATGTGGCTGCACCGGAGCCCGCTTTAACAAGAAGCCCGTCTGCGTGACCGTGATAGCAGCCCTCGAATTTTATAATCTTGTCCCTTCCGGTACATCCCCTTGCAACCCGGATGGCGCTCATTGTCGCTTCTGTGCCGGAGTTAACCATTCTCACGATTTCCATAGTTGGATATGCCCTGCGGATCATACCGGCAAGCTCAACCTCGAGAGGCGTAGGTGCGCCGTAACTGATACCTCTTTCAGTTGCTTTTTTAAGTGCTTTCACAACCTGTGGATGGGAATGACCAAGGATCATCGGTCCCCATGAGAGAACATAATCTATATACTCATTTCCGTCTACGTCATATATCTTGGAACCTTTTGCTGATTGAATAAATAACGGGCTCCCGCCGACAGCCTTAAATGCCCTGACAGGACTGTTCACTCCTCCAGGGATAATGCGTTTTGCCTTTTTAAATAATTCCTTTGATTTTTCTAGGCTTATATTAGACATGATTAGCTCCTATAAATTTTTGCGTTGTTATTAGGGATTGCATACTGTACGATTCCTCTCTTTCCGTCATTGACCCGGAATCCAGAGAAAAAATATTCTGGATTCCTTAGGCATGATAAAATGGAAAAAATAATGTTTATTTAACAATAATTAATTAAGTGTTGTCAAAATAAAGAATTTCTTGGCTCTTAGCCTTCATGACCCTCCCAAACCCGATCTTCTTTCGCTTCTGTTACGAGGGCGACATTAATTGCCGGATTGCAAACTATTGAGGTTCAACCTCGATAATTTTATATAATGCCTTTTGAGACCACTTATTCCTTTTCCCGCTGAAATCCAATTTGTTTTTTTGGCTTCTTTGTGGGTTCTATTAACTGTTTGATAGCATCAAAGACCTCACTGAATTGAGCATCGTATTTCTTCTCAAGAGCCTCTATTTTCCGGGCAAGTTCTGTGTTGGATATAAGCATTTCTCTGATTCTTGTGAATGTTCTCATTATCTGAATGTTTACTGTTATTGCCCGTTCGCTGTTCAATACACTCGACAACATTGCCACTCCATTTTCAGTAAATGCATAAGGATTAACCGAAGAATGTTTAAGTGTTTTGAACCGGTCACAATTTGTGACCAGTACATTTCTCTCTGCTTTCGATAACTGAAACATAAAATCTTCAGGGAATCGAGAAATGTTCCTTTTAACCGCCTGATTGAGAACCTTTGTATCTACTCCATAGAGTAGTGCAAGGTCTCTATCAAGCATGACTTTCTTGCCCCTAATGAGAAATATTTTGCTTTCTATTAATTGCTGCGGTATGATTTCAGTAGTTTTCAACATTTATTCTCTCAGTCCCCCTCACTCTAGAAGATATCACAAAACGCAGACATTCAAAAAATTACAAAACGGAATATTAACGCAAGAGCACAGGTTTTTCATGAACATGTCCCTTAGATGATTGCTATATCTTATTAAAGAATTTGTCTGTTTGTAAAGAAATTTCTCAGCTCTCAGTAGTCGGCAATCAGCGGTTTACTGAATTATTTTCCAAATTCCCGTATCCTTCTTATCCTTTCCAATACCGGGGGGTGTGA
>CAYFXR010000083.1:0-28286 GCA_964347155.1 uncultured Nitrospiraceae bacterium
ACGGAGGAAGGCTGGAACACCTATCCTAACAAAAACTGCCATAACCGATAGGCGGGCTCCCGGGGTAACAGGGGCGACACGCAGGGGAAGTCATACGGGGTAGCACGGGAGGCCCTTGCAGATGCTGAACAGGACGGCAACTGGTGGATATAAGGGAGAACCGAAGTTCCATCGGGTCTGTAAGGGAGTCGGATTTGCCCATAGTACCGTTTGAATCTCAAAGACAACATAACTTTGAGAGAGGAAAGGGGCAATACCTTCATCACGTTTCTGAAGGAGGGAAGGAAAGGAGATTGCAGATATGCTGAAAACTCCAGATAAGATTCGGCAACTTCAGAGGAAACTATATCAGAAGGCCAAACAGGAGAAAGAGTTCAGATTTTATCTTCTCTATGACAAGGTCTACAGGATGGATATCCTGAGCCATGCCTACAGACTTGTCAAAGCAAGCAAAGGAGCCCGTGGAATAGACGGGGTGACCTTTGAGAGCATAGAGGAAAAGAAAGGAGGGGTGCAAAGGTATCTTGAAAGTGTAGCCAAGGAACTAAAGGAGAAAACGTACAAACCTATGCCGGTAAGAAGGTTATACATCCCGAAGACAGATGGGAGCAAGAGGCCACTTGGTATACCGACCATTAAAGACAGAACAGTACAGATGGTGGTAAAGATAGTGATTGAACCAATATTTGAAGCGGATTTTCAGGAAAACTCTTATGGATTCAGGCCAAAGAAAAGTGCCCATCAAGCCGTGGATGATATATCCACCCATCTAATAAAAGGAAAGACACAGGTAATAGACGCTGATATCTCGAAGTATTTTGATACCATATCTCATGACAAATTGCTCAAATTGGTTGCAAAGCGAATAGTGGATAAAAACATATTGAGATTAATTAAATTATGGTTGAAAGCTCCTGTAGTGGAAGAAGATGAAGATGGTAAAAAGAGATATAAGCGTAATGACAGGGGGACACCGCAGGGAGGAGTAATATCTCCATTACTTGCCAATATTTATTTAAATGTGCTTGATACGTTATGGAAATTCAAGAAAGTACAGGATAGATTTCAGGCAAGGCTCATCAGGTATGCAGACGATTTTATTGTGTTGTGCAAAAACAATTCGGAGAGGGTATTAAGAGGAATAAAAGCAGTTCTCTATGATTTAAACTTAACGCTTAACGACGACAAGACGAAAGTGATCGAGGCAAATCAGGAGAACTTTAACTTTCTTGGATTTAACATCATGATGGTGAAGAATCCAAAGACCGGGAAAAGATTTCCGCTGATAAGACCTTCAAAGAAAGCTATAAAGCATATCAGAGCGGAGACAAAGGGACTCACCTGTAGGGGGAATTACATATTACCTGAGAATGTGGTGGTTGCAAAGCTAAATGAGAAAGTCAGAGGATGGGTAAACTACTTTCATTATAGGCATTGTACGAAAAGTATGTCTCTGTTGGAACACTATCTTGAAAGAAGAATGATGATATTCCTGAAGCGAAAGTACAAAATGAGCAAATATCCACCGTTTGGATACCTGTACGAAAAATTAGGACTGTATAAGATACCTTTAACTGCACCTTGGACTCAGACTGCGAAAGTCTCTGGAAGAAGATGATTGGAAAGCCGTATTCGGGAAAACTGAACGTACGGTTTGAGGCGGCAGGGAATGGAGAAGTGCTATGGAGAACCTAAACGGGCACGAAACTGGAAACGGTGGATACAGCCAAGGAGATACCTAAAGTAACTCGCCATTCCTTGACCCTACTTCAGTCAAGAATAAAATTTCAAAAAAAGGATAACTGTAAGTTACATTGCTTTCCGAGGGACATTCCAAAAACTCAGTAATAGAGTATTAGTGATAACAGCTAAGAGACTGTAAGCATGCAAGATATCTTTATGAAGTTAACAAGACGGGAAGTTTGAGAGCAGGTCAGGCAAATACCTCGTGTCCTTCGTAGAGAGAGATTATCTCCTTTCCGTGGTGTTCAAGAATTTGGTTTCGCCGTAATTTGAGAGTCGGTGTCATAAAACCGTTTTCAACGGTCCAGGGTTCCTGTATCAAGGCTACTCGGCGGATGACTGCATATCCGGGAAAAGCGTGCATCCAACGTGAGATTCGTTCAAGCAGATATTCCTGGAGGCGTTCGCTTTTCAGGAAATCATCGCTGTCTAAAGCAAGATCAAGTTCTGCTGCCAGGTGGGCTGCACCTTTCTTGTTGAGAACGATAAGCGCTGTAATGTAAGGCTTACCCTCTCCAAGGACTATTGCCTGCTCGATGAGGGGATCCCCTTCTATGGCCATTTCTATATCTGCAGGAGGCACTTTTTCTCCATTTGCCAGTACTATAATCTCTTTGATTCGCCCGGTAACATAGATGCGTCCATTCTCTATTGCAGCCTTGTCTCCTGTATGTAGCCATCCGTCTCTGTCAATTATCTGGCTGGTGGCCTCGGCGTTGTTCCAGTATCCGAGCATGACCCCCGGGCTTTTCAGGAGTATTTCTTTATTCCTTCCGATGCGTACTTGAACGTCTCGCAAAGGTATTCCTACGCTTTCCGGTACGTTATCGTCCAATAAATTCACACTCACAACCGGGCTTGTTTCGGTCAGGCCATATCCATGAAGAAGCCTCATGCCCAGGGCGATGAATGTTTTTGCCACTTCAGCAGACAGGGGGGCCCCGCCTACAACGGAGACCCGCAGACGACCTCCCAGACGCTTCCTGATGTTTACGGCCACCAGTCTATCAAGCAGTGGCCATAAGAGAAAAGCAGGCTTCCATTTTGATCTTTTCTGAGGATATTGAGAACGGTTCCAGCCAACCTTTACTGCCCATTTGAACAGAGCACGAATCATGGAAGGCTTTTTCTCTAACTCAGCCTTAATCTTTGCATGAACTCTCTCAAATATGCGCGGGACAGAAACTATAACTGTAGGCTGTTGTGAAAGTAAATCTTCAGAGAGCATCGGGATAGATTGTGCATAGGAAACAGTTGCACCGGCCATAATAGGGAGATAGTAACCGACGGTACGTTCCAGTGTATG
This sequence comes from uncultured Nitrospiraceae bacterium, assembly GCA_964347155.1. Classification (GTDB taxonomy): domain Bacteria; phylum Nitrospirota; class Thermodesulfovibrionia; order UBA6902; family UBA6902; genus CAYFXR01. The sequence goes on from CAYFXR010000083.1 coordinate 3,050, forward strand.
AGAAAGGGGAAGAAATGAGAGAAAAATGTCTTCACGAAACACGGGAACACTTTGCAATCCACTGTAGGCATTCCAAAGGATATTCCTGTGGCTGAGCATCACTCCCTTGGGATGCCCCGTTGTGCCTGACGTATATACGATGGTTGCAAGGTCGTCCGGACTGCAGTCACATTGGTTCAGGGTATCACCTCTTTTGGGCAGCCATTCACCTACATAACATAGACGCTTATCATCAGCGATATTCTCGCACTGCCTGAGATTCACAACTCGTACAATATTCTTCGGTCTGTCTGAGACGGAATTTAACTGCCACCAGTACTGCTCATCTTCAATCAGTAAGATTTTTACGCCTGCATTATTGAGGATATACATAACATTTTCAGGACGGTCGTTGCGATATAGAGGAACTACAACCAGACCCAGCCCCATGGCAGCCTGATCCATCATTACCCATTCCCTGCAGTTACCGACCCAAATGGCAACACGATCACCCTTTTGGAGAGGCTCCTTTTTAAGGGCTGTCATCCACCTGTCGATATGGAAGACCATATCAGACCACGTGCTTTCTTCCCAGGTGTTTTTTTCTTTATTAAAATATCGATATGCAGGCCTGTCCGGCGTACGTATCACCCGTTCACGGAAAAGCCCGTGCAGGGTCTTTGCCGATTGAGGAGAGATAATGTCCTTTGTTTGTTGAATCATTAATGCTCCGTAATTAAAGTGTAAATGATAGTCAGCCTTACAAAAAATGAACGTACATACCCCGTTTTGTAAACGGGGATGAAAATTTCTTTTTTTTATTCAAAAACGTATTTAACTAGATGTAGTAAAGCTCTCCAATACATTTACAGGGTGAAAACGGTTTCCATAATGCTCTTTTAACTCTTCCAACCTGTTGCATAAATTATAAATTCCCTCTGTGCGCCTGTAGTGGAGAGGTCCTCCGCGAAAAGGGGCAAAACCAATGCCGAAGATTATTCCTGTATCAAGAAGATCGGCATCTTCTACAACGCCCTCATTAAAACAGGAAACGGCTTCGTTGACCATACGCAGAATAAGCCGGTCAGTTATATCCCTTGCTGGAGCTCGTAAGTATGAGGCTTTAGGAACAATCTGTTTTCCTTTCTTATAAATGTAAAAACCCTCTCCGCTCTTCTTTCCTAACCTGCCTTTATTTACCATTGTCCTGAGGCGGTCAGGAACATTAATATTACGTCCTTTGGAAATAATGTCTGCGACATGAAGACATATATCAAGCCCTACCGTATCAGAAAGAAGGATCGGGCCCATAGGCATACCAAAATCTACGGCAGCCCTGTCGATGTCAACAGGAGAAATACCTTCTTCTATCATTGAGACAGCCTCCAAGAGATAAGGCATGAGAATCCTGTTAACAAGAAAACCTGGCGTGCTTTTCACAGGCAGAGGCAGACGATCTATCTGAAGAGTAAATGCCTTTGCTTTGCCTACTTCATCACTCCCGGTAGATGCCGCTGCCACTATCTCTACCAATTGCATTTTTGCAACCGGGTTAAAGAAATGCAGCCCGACCAGACGCTCCGGTCTGGAAAGAACCCTGTTTAACTCTTCCAAAGGGATACTGGAGGTATTGGTGGCAAGCAAGGCATCTGGTTTAATAAGGGGTTCTATATCCCTGAAGAGATTTTGTTTAGCTTCAATATTTTCAAAGATGGCTTCAATAACAACATCTGCCCTTTTAAGACCGGTTTTTCCATTGATATCCGGCATTAAACGGTCAATGGCATTCTGAACGAGGCGCGGTTTTTTGAGTCGTTTTTTAAAAAGGCTATGCGCCCGTTTTATGGCGGGAGCGATATATTTCGCTTCCCTGTCCTGAAGGGTTACGCTGAGCCCCTGAAGGGCGCACCATGCAGCTATATCTCCTCCCATGTTACCTGCTCCGATAACATGAACGTGTGAGGCAGAGAAATTTATACCCTTGCCCAGAGACTTCAGTCTGTTTCTGAGATGAAATATCCTGATCAGGTTCTGTGCCGTGTTCCCGGTTAGTAATCCGGCAACAGAACGCGCCTCATGAGCAAGCATTTTTTTCGGATTGCCGGCATGTGATGCCCAAAGGTTAATGACTGCATACGGGGCTGGATAATGGTTTTTTTGAACACGCTTTTTTATGTTCCTAAGAAATGCTTTCTTTATTAGCGGACGTATAAATGAGTGGTTTGTCAATCGCAATTTGAGAGAAGGTCTGTGTACAGGCGGATGTTTCCTTATACACATCATGGCCATGTTTTTGAGCTGACGGGCTGGAACACTGTAATCAATAAGTCCTATCCTTTGTGCCTGACGTACATCAAGGGTGCGTCCGGTAACCATAATTTCAAGAGCCTTTGGAGCACCGATAAGCCTTGGCAAACGTACGGTTCCTCCAAAACCCGGATGAATCCCTATTTTTACCTCAGGAAGTCCCAGTCGTGTTCGATGGTGATCTTCTGCTACCCGGTAACGACATGCCAGAGCCAGTTCAAGGCCGCCTCCTAAACAGAAACCATGAATCACACTTACCGTGGGAAACGGCATATTCTCGAGGCGGTCGAAGACAGACTGACCTCTGCGTATGAGTTTTTCAGCCTCATCAGAATCTTTCAGCCGCGAAATCTCTTTTATATCTGCGCCAGCGATAAAACCATTTGCTTTGGCTGAGAGAATTACAAGTCCTTTCAATTTTTTTACTGAAAGATCTATAAGTACACGATCAAGCTCCTCAAGGACATCACCTGACAGGACATTGGTTCCAGAGTCTGACTTATCAAAGTGTAGCCAGGTAATATTGTTCTCGTCATGCTCTATTTGCCAGTGAGTATTACTTATTGTATTTATCATCTTTCTAAATTTTCACCCCTTTCTAGGAGCATAGCTCCGCCCTGTCCCCCCCCGATGCAAATTGCCGCTACACCTCTTTTTGCTCCGTTTCTTTTCATGACATGAAGCAGATGAAGAACTATGCGTGCGCCGCTTGCACCTACAGGATGTCCAATACTGATTGCCCCACCGTCAACGTTTAACCGTTCAGGATCGATCCTGCCAAATGTACTTTCCAATCCAAGCATATTTCGGCAGTACTCTTCATCGTCCCACGCCTTCAGACAGGCAAGCACCTGTGCGGCGAATGCCTCGTTAATCTCCCAGTAATCAATCTCATCCGGTGTGAGTTCATGACTCTTCAGAAGGGGGGGTACCGCATAAACCGGTCCAAGACCCATTTCAGCTGGATCTACTGTCACCCATCTGGTATCAATGATCCTTCCGAGTACTGGTAAGTGATATGTTTCCACTGCATCTCTGCTTGCGAGAATGAGCAAAGCAGCGCCATCAGTTATCTGGGAGCTGTTGGCGGCTGTTACATTGCCCACTTCACGGTCGAAAACCGGCTTCATCTGTGCAAGAATTTCTGTGTTTGTGTCACGTCGAAGTCCCTCATCGTGATCATAATACTTACCGTTTTCATCGTAGATGACCTCAATCTCATGAAGATATCCTTTGTCCTGTGCATTGGCAAGCCTCCTATGGCTTTGAACAGAATAGGCATCCATCTTATCCCTGCTGATATCAAAATGGTAGGCAAGCACCTCTGCGGTATGTCCCATGGACATATCAACGATAGGATCGGTGAGACCGCAAAGGAGCGCAACAACCGGTTTTAAGTACATTGGGCGAAAATGACTCATGACACCAAGCCTTTTCTTTATATTCCGTGCAATACGCAAATCGCTCAACCAGTTCACCATATAGCGGTTGAACAGAAGTGGAGCATGGCTCATTGCTTCCGTTCCTCCGGCCAGCACCAGGTTTGAGCGGCCGGTAGCTATATTCATCGCTGCGCTATCCAGGGCTTGCATGCCGGAAGCACAGTTACGCTGTACGGTCCATGCAGGAATGGACCATTCACATCCCAGACGTAAGGCCACAATGCGAGAAATATTGGCCTCATCCGGTCCAGGTATAACACACCCTATGATCACCTCATCCAGTTCTTCGGGTTCAAATGGTTGCCTGGCAAGCAGGGAACGGGCGGCTGCAAAGGCCAGGTTGGATGCAGAAAATGGTCCTGGCCTGCCGCATGCCTTAAGAAAAGGTGTACGGCTGCCATCTACAACAAAGACTTCTTTAAGATTTTTTAATGTCATATCTTTTCTCCGAAAATATCTTTTGACTTTTAGTTCCTCATATCCAGGTTTTCAGCCAGTAAACAGAGAACCTATTGGCAGACTCCTGATCAATGATAGCTAAATGCTTTCAAATGTCTGTTATTCTCCTTTTCACATATACCTTTTGCAAAATCGTCCACACGTATTACCTCTTTTCTTGCCGCAATCGCAGTCCGTATCAGAGCTGCTTCATCATAATTAATTACCCCTGCCTTAATAGCCTCTTTTAATTCCTCCTCTTGAGTTGTTTTTTTCAAAATCCCTTTTTTCATTGCATGACGGATTTTTTTCTCCACAGGCTCGGCTGCGATAACTTTTGTAAGTGCGTCCTCCAGAAGCCCGACTGATTCCTTGGTGGAGTCTGGAATATGTATCCCTTCTGTCAAGCGATCCCTAGATATGAACGGAGAAAGGAGCAGATCAGCAACGCTATGATCCAGCTTGTCATTAGGTGGCATATAAGGCTTACCGAGAGGAAAGATAATCCGTCTCATGAACCAGGCAACATACCGGTTTGGAAAATTTTTTAATAATCCGTCGAAGCTCTCCTGAATTGTATGCAGGGTATATCGACAGGCCCAATGCAGAAACGGGATATCCTGTTCAAGGGATCCCTGATCATTATGCCTCTTCAACACGGCTGACGTAAGATAGAGATGCCCGAGAACATCAGCGAGTCTTGCAGAAAGCCTCTCCCTCCGTTTTAAAGAACCTCCCAGGACAAGCATGGCAATATCAGAAGCAAAGGCAAAGGCTGCACTCATCCTCGTCAGTTGTCGGTAATAAGGTTTGGCATGAGAAGCTCCCGGAACCCTGGCAATGCGCGAGCCAGTCAATCCGAGTAAAAGTGAACGGATCGTATTGCTGATGATAAATCCTATATGGCTTATAAGGGCCTGGTCAAATTGCTTCAATCCCTGTTTGCGATCTTTGTTATTAAGCGCATTCACCTCTCGCAACAGAAAAGGATGGCACCGAACCACACCCTGACCGAAAATGATCATACTGCGGGTAAGGATATTAGCCCCTTCAACAGTTATACTGATAGGGATCGACTGATATATCCGTGCGAGGATATTGCGTGGTCCCATGCAGATAGCCGCTCCTCCCTGGATGTCCATGGCATCATTTATTACCTTGCGTGTAAGCTCTGTCAGGTAGTATTTTGCGATGGCGGAAATGACCGATGGTTTTTCCCCCTGGTCAACCCCGACTGCAGTCATAACCCGTGTGGAATCAATTAAGTACGTATAGCCACCGATCCTCGCAAGTGCTTCTTCCACGCCTTCGAATCGGCCAATGGGCATATTAAATTGCCTGCGGATACGGGCGTATGCACCTACAGCCCTGCTTGCAAGTTTGCTTGAACCGGCGCTGAGAGCGGGAAGTGATATGGAGCGCCCCTCTGCCAGACAATCCATTAACATACGCCAGCCATCTCCGGCGCGTTCAGGCCCTCCTATAATCCATTCAACAGGTATGAACACATCCGCACCCCATGTAGGTCCGACCAGAAAAGCTGAATCAAGGGGAAGATGTCGGCTACCTATAGTAATCCCCGGTGTATTTGTAGGGATAAGTGCGAGGGTAATTCCGATATCTTCTTTGTCACCAAGAAGAGATTCGGGGTCGATAAGTTTAAAAGCAAGTCCCAGAACCGTGGCTACCGGTCCCAGGGTGATGTAGCGCTTTTCCCAGCTTAAGCGAATCCCCAGGACATCTTTTTTCCCGTTAAAATCTCCACGACATACAACTCCGGTATCCGGCATGGACGAGGCATCACTGCCTGCCTCCGGACCGGTAAGGGCAAAACAGGGTATCTCGTCTCCCCTAGCAAGGCGTGGCAGATAGTACTCCTTTTGCTCTTCTGTGCCGTACCGCAAAAGCAGTTCTGCCGGGCCAAGGGAATTAGGCACCATGGTTGTAACCGCAGCGCTCATACTGCGACTGGCAAGCTTCATTATCACACTGGAATGAGCGAGATTGGAAAGCTGGAGTCCACCATACTTTTTCGGAATAATCATCCCGAAAAACCTCTCTCTCTTTAAGAAATCCCAGGCCTCATCCGGCAGGTCCTGAAGCTCTCTCGTGATCTGCCAGTCATCAAGCATGCGACAGAGTTCCTCCACCGGGCCGTCAAGAAAGGCCTGTTCCTGACCCGTTAATTTTGGCGTTGGTAATGAAAGAAGTTTTTTCCAGTCAGGATTGCCGCTGAAAAGCTCTCCGTCCCACCAGACTGTGCCCGCCTGTAAAGCCTCCTCCTCTGTGGATGACGGGGTTGGCGTTGTCTTGGAAAATACATTGAACAGATGATTTGTGATGAGCTTCCGACGAAAGAGCGGAATATTTAGAAAAATTGCAAATAAAAGAAAAATGCTCCAAACCAGTATGAACAAGTGAGTGGATACAGCGTACCACTGGGTTATTGTAATGAAGACAATGGCGACTATGCCAGTGCAGACCAACAAAGAAAACTGTTTGTAGGCCATTAAACATGTTAATCCGACTACCAATAAAATCCACATTAACAAAATCATTTTTTCACCTCAATATATCTATTTTGATTTGTACATCCTTCAGTTCTGTTTCACTCTTTGTCCCATACGCCAAAATATTCCACGTTTAACTTTTCTGTCTACATCAGCGCTATCTGAATTCTCGTTAAGGCACTCTGTCTCGTCATTGTATACCACACCTGTTTTATCCCAGGGGAGATTCCGGTATATGCACATATTGTCTCCCATAAAAGGGAATTTTATGATGTCAAAATAAGGAGAGTAATCAAAGTCTCTGGGAGTAAAAAGGTTGGCGTTTCGTCTGAACCACGTTAATTTATTGTCTTCAGTTCGCTGAATAACAGGCAGGACAGGGTAGTGTGCCGATGCAAAGGCCTCAACTATCATTGTAGAACAGATTGTGCGGGTTAAATCACCTGCTTTATGCTTAAACAGGCTTGAGCGCCAGCGTCTCGGGAGAATTCCGTAAGGTAACATAAATCTGGCAAGATCAACAATTTGACGTGTATCGTACTTACTTCCAAGGTATTTTACAGCGGTCTCGATTACTTTTTGTGCATCTTGAGGGTAAAGGTCTTTGGGACGGCAGATGCGTATATTGTCATATTGGTATTTTGTCAGTGGAGAAATGACGGTGCCAATACCAATTAAAGATTCAATGACTAAATGATCATCAGAAGAACCCGGGTAATAAGACTTGACAAGTTTGCGAACATCTTCATTGTCAATATCGATTAATCGTCCTATATAAAGAGCTGAATGGGTCCAGCAGCAAAGCGTAATTGTCTTGATCACGTCACTAATCCGCGTCCGTCCTTCAACCAGAATCACATCACAGAGGCGCAATTCAAAACGAAACCGTGCAAAATCACAGGCGGGGACATTGTGTACTGCACGATCTTTGGTCAGTATTTTTGTAAATATTACTGTCAACTTGGTTATAGCCTTTTGATATATTCTCATAATAAACAACTCATGTAATTAAAATTATTATTAAGCCTTTGTAGCTGTAAAGATAAGCGCCGGTCAACGTAAATTATCTTTACATTAATGTAAGCAATTTTTCTGCCAAGGTGTAATATCTTGAATTTATAGGATTTTATTTTGAGATTGGCATAAAAATGTATATTTATTTTACAGTTTAAAATAATTTTAAGGTAGATTAGTGGAAGCTATATTTACAACTCATTGAATTAATGAGTATTTCCTCATAAAATTACAAATATAATAACTGTCGCTTTATTTTACACTTGTGTAAATTAATGGTACATTTTCTGCCCAATAAATGACCTATTCTTTATTGACTACGATGAACTACCCCGCGGCAGAGCTGTGAGGTATCTCCCCTCCCTTTAATCCCCTCCCTTCAAGGGAGGGGATTAAAGGGAGGGTGAAAAAAAATCATTTATTGTAAAGGGGAGGGAATTAAAAACGCTTGACAGAAGCATGCGCTTTCAGAGATGACAGACAAGGGCAATTTCATTCTTCGTGGTGCCTCTTAGGGGCATGAGTGTTTGGGTAAAGTGTAAAATGATAAAGGATGGTTTATGGCTTACAGGGGAAAAGACGGGGTGAGGGGAATTATTGGTCAACGACGGTGTGGCGAACTGCTACTTTTTCAACTTTGTTATTTCTCTTGTTAACTGGGTGGCCTTTTCAGCCTCCATCATACCTATTACAAGTCCTGCTTTTTTACTATTCATCTTAAGTAATATTTGAACAGCAATTTGATTATCAAGTCCTGAAAGCCTCGATGCCGCATCTTCCGGCTGCATTGCTTCATACGCTTTTGCTACATGCTTTAACCTTTTATTACTTACTTCTTCCGCCTTCTGCAGAGATTTTTCTATTTCTTTAAGGAGTCTTGTATATTTTGCTATATCATCATTTACTTCCTGTTTCAATGTCCTTAGCCTTGTCATCTCTTTTTCTACAATCTCTTCTTTGTTTTCCAATTCAATACGCTGTTTTTCAACAAGATTTATTGCATCTTCTTCTGCCTGTACATGAAAAGCAAGAAACAGGGAACACAGGAGTACCGAGATTCCGACCTTTACTAAATGGGGTTTAATGGACTGGCAAATTTGTTTAGTCATCTCAATTTTCTCGAAAGCGCATAAAAATCGTTTTCTTTTTGTTCTAAAACTGCTTTTTCCTTGATTTGTTTTTTAACAGCATTTTCTTTCATTATCTCAAACATTCTTTTGTCTTTATGGGCACTTACAAGCATATTCTTTAAGGTTTCCAGCTCACTTTGACGCTGAGAATGAATCTTTCTCTGTTTGTTTATTTTTCCATGAATGCGTGAAAAAAATTCATAATAAGAAACAATATTATTGATATCCAATGAACCCTCTTTATGTTTTTCATTAAAGAATCTGAGAGTATCCATATAGTCCTTCTCAAGGGCCTGGAGTTTGGATTTTTCCACGTCAACCCTGTCAGATGCCTTTTTTACCTCAAGTTCGATTTCTTTTTTCTTGTTTTCCTTTAATTTTAAAATCTTTGATATTGTCTTTGTCTTACGCATCTACTTTCTCAGTTTCATCAAATATAAAATATAGTCCCTGTAAACTATCTGCAAAATCTATCAGCTCATTCATGTCCTGTTTCATGTAGTTTTTTAATTTGTCTATAATCCTTATTGAATAATCAACTTTAAAATTAGAGCCTTTCTTATATGCCCCCAGATTTATCATGTCTTCAAATTTTTTATAGGTTGAAAATAACTCCAGGAATTTTGCTGCATAATCCTTATGCCTTTCATCAATCACATGAGGCATTACCCTGCTCACAGATTGCAATACATCAATTGCGGGATAGTGATTCTCCATTGCCAGATCTCTTGAAAGCACAATATGTCCATCAAGTACCGATCTTGACATATCAGCAACAGGTTCCAACATATCATCTCCCTCTACAAGAACGGTATAAAGTCCTGTGATACTTCCAGTATGCTCGGAGGTACCAATCCTTTCGAGCAGTTTCGGCAGGAGGGCAAAAACTGAAGGAGTATATCCTCTTGTGGTCGGAGGCTCACCAACTGCAAGACCTATCTCTCTTTGAGCCATCGCGACACGGGTGAGTGAATCCATGAGAAGCAGAACATCTTTTCCTGAGCTTCTGAAATATTCGGCAATGGCAGTAGCTGTAAATGCACCTCTTACCTTTGCAAGCGGGGTTTGTTCTGATGTAGATACAACTACAATTGATTTTCTCAGCCCTTCTTCACCGAGATTTTTTTCAACAAATTCCCTCACCTCACGGCTTCTCTCACCAATTAATGCGATAACATTAACGGCAGCCTCTGAGTACTTTGCAATCATACTAAGAAGAATACTTTTACCAACTCCGGAGCCTGCCAGAATGCCAACTCTTTGACCTTTACCACAGGTAAGCAATCCATTGATTACCCTTATACCGATATCTATCGTCTCTGTTATCCTTTGTCTTTTAAGTGGATTTGGCGACAATGAATAGAGAGGATAATCTAAACCTTCAATATGACCTTTTCCATCTATAGGATTACCTGCTGCATCTATCACTCTTCCTATAAGTTCATCGCCTACTTTTACCGAAATATTTTTCCCAAGTGGTAATACCCTGCTGCCATGTCTTATTCCTGAAATTTCTCCTGTAGCCATAAGGATAACTTTTCCTTCTTTAAAACCGACTATCTCTGCATCTACAGGAGAGGCATTGTCAGAGTAAATCTTACAAGCCTCTCCGATGCTCACATCAAGCCCGGTTGCTTTAATAGTAAGCCCTGTTATCTCTACTATCTTTCCATAAGCCTTTAGAGGTTCAGAATTATTAACTGCACTTATATACGGACTAAGGTCAATGTTTCTCATAGTCATTACGTTATCTCATTTTTTACTTTACTCTGAGTCTCCTGCACCACGTCCGGTTCAGGGCTTCCCTGCACCGCTCCTGGTTCAGGGCTTTTTCTTTCCATTTCTTCTATAATATTCATCATCAGAACCTCAATGTCTGTCACGACTTCTTCTGTTTCGCTTATTACAACAGGACCGGCAATAGGAACGTTTGAGTTTATATCAAATCGTATATACTGGTGTATATCAATTAATTCTGGTTTCTTTTCCACAAAGAGATCATAGAGAGCAGGATTAAGTTTGATTGTTACCGTGCCGACCTTTTGTAATTTTTTTAACGCTTCCTTCACTATTGTTATGATAACTTCAGGTCTTGTGTTCATTTCTTTAATTATTATTTTTCGTGCTATTGCAACTGCTAGATCAACAACTTGTGTCTCCATCTCTGTGACTAATTTTTCTTTAAACATTATTATTTCATCGAGAATTGTATTGAGTCGCTCCAATAAAATATCTGCCTTTTGTTCCCCTGCTGCAAAACCTGCCTTTTCACCCGTTGAAAAGCCCTCCTCATAAGCTTTTCTCTGAATCTCTTCTGTTTTTTGCAGAATTATCTTATCACTTCCGACTGTCTTCTCCTCCTCCAAAGACGGCATACAATAAAGGGCTGCATCACTATTTTTTAGAATTTTCCCTTTATACAATCATCTCCTCCTTTCCTCTTCCTGCGATGATAATCCTTCCTTCTTCATCAAGCTTTCTCGCAACTCTCACAATATTCTGCTGTGCATTCTCAACATCAGACACCTTCACCGGACCTCTTGATTCCATATCCTCTTTTAATATTTTAACCGCCCTTTGAGACATATTATTAAAGATCTTTTCTTTCAGTCTGTCAGATGCAGTCTTTAAAGCAAGCGATAATTCCTCTGTACTCACATCCTTTAATATCAGTTGAATTCCCTTGTCATCTATCTTTTCAAGGTCATCAAACACAAGCATCAGTTCTCTTATTGATTCAGCCAGCTCTGTATTCTTTGTTTCCAGATTTTCAAGTATGCTCTGTTCTATTTTCCTTTCACAATGATTTAATATTTCAGCAATCACTTTTGTGCCCTTAAACACCTTGCCTTCCCTGTTCTTGCTCATATCTAACTGAACTTTAAGAACCTCTTCTATCTCTTCCAGCGCACCTTCTGGTATTCTTTCAGTTTCAGCAACCCTTATCGTAACATCACTTCGTATATGTTCTGGCAATAATTCCATAACTTCTGCTGCCTGTTCAGACTCAAGAACGCATAAAATCAATGCAATCGTCTGAGGATGCTCTGTAACAAGAAAATTTGATAGGGTTCTCGGATCAATCCCCTTTAAAGACTCTAAAGGATTCTGCCTCGAGACCATCTCGAGGATTTTCTCGGCATCTTCATTTCCAAGGCCTTTGGAAAGAATCTTTTTAACATATTCATCACCACTAACGTGAATAGTACCACTGGTTACTTTTTCCAAAACTTCTCTTAACACACCATGTAATTCACCACGATCATTCTCTCCCAGACGGGTTATATATGAGGAAATTTTACTTATTTCTTCCGGATCAAGATCTTTCAAAATCTGAGCCGCTATATCTTCTCCAACAGCACTCAAAAATATTGCTGCCTTTTCATACCCGCTTATCGCCATGTATCACTCCTTCAGCCATCCTTTTACCAATCCTGCTGCGTGTCTGGGATTTTTATTTGCCCAATCAATAACCTGTTTTTCAAGAGGAATTTCTTTTGGTTGTAATGAGCCCGATTCTGTCTCGTTTTCAGGGGCTGTGGTCATAGGTGGTCTTTTTGCAGGCATAGCTGCAAGCATCCTGACCAGTGGACGCAGAACTATTAAGAAAAACAATAACGCAACAACAACAGGCACAAAGTACTTCAAGACAGTAATAACGGCAGGCAAATAATCCTTTTTAACATCAGGGACTTCATCTGCTTCCATTTCTTTAAAGGGCATAATCGTTACACTAATTTCATCTTCTCTATCTTCGGTAAATCCTACAGTCTTTTTAACTATATCTTCGTAATACTTAACATCCTCTTCAGAACGTAAAATGTATTGTTCGGCATTTTTTACTGAATCCTGTTGGGAAGGAAGTATACCGTCGATAATGATTGCAATGGTGAGTCTCTCCAATGTAATCGGCGATTCTATTATGCGAGTAATCGTTTTGCTCGTTTCATAATTAATCATTTCGTCCTGTTTTTGTGACTGCCCCCGTGAAGCGGAAAATTGCTGTGAAGCCCCCCCGGGTAAATTCGATGTAACTCCGGGTATGCCGCCGGGAGTTCCTGAACCTGACATTAATTTTTCAGTACTCTTCTGTTCACTTCTTACCACTATCCCTTCAGGATCATAAATTTCTTCTGTCCTTTCACTTCTTGTAAAGTCAAACTCTGATGAAACTCTTGCTTTTATTTTGCCCCTGCCAACAACAGGCTCAAGGATACTTACAATCTTGGACACCATATTTTTCTCAAAGTTATGCTGATATTCCATCTGCGTTCCGCTGAGACTCATCAAAGTATCATCGTTTGGTTTTGTAAGGAGTTCACCCTTATTATCGATTACGGTAATATTTTTAGGACCAAGGTCTTCAACACTGCTTGATACAAGGTGTACTATTCCCTCAACCTCCTTCTCGTTAAGTCTCCTGCCCTTTTTAAGGGATACAAATACCGCTGCGGATGCCTGTTTTTTATCTTCCTGAAATGCGAACATGGATTTATCAGGGATTGCCAGATGAACCCTGCACTGCTGAACTCCGGATAAAGATCGTACAGTTCTTGCTAATTCACCCTCAAGTGCCCTTCTGTAATTGAGCTTCTGAACAAATTCGCTTGTGGTAAAACGTGTATTGTCAAAAATTTCAAATCCAACACCCCCTCCCTGAGGAAGACCCTGTGCGGCAAGCTGGAGCCTAAGATCATAAACTTTGTTTGACGATACATAAATGGTACCTGATGTTCCCAGTTTGTAAGGAATTTTCTTGTCTCTTAATTCCTGTACTATCCTTCCTGCATCATCTTCAGAAAGATTCGAATATAAAACCTGATAATCAGCCCTTTGAATCCATGAAAACAAAAGCAGCGTAGCTGCAAAACCTATTACAACAAGTGCTAACGCAGCAGTCTTTTTACCTGCTGGCCACAATTTAATATTTGCTAACATATTCTCTATGGCTGCCATCTAACCCTCTCTCAACTTCTTAATTGTCAACTGTTAATTGTTTAGACCTGCATCCTCATGATTTCTTCATAAGTAGTTAATAGTTTATTCCTGATCTCAACCATTAACTGAAATGTCATGTCCGCCTTCTCTACAGCAAGTACTGCACTTGTAATATCACCGCCTGTTGCCAATTCATTGACTGCCTTTTCTACATCACTCTGTAATTGTGAAACTTTGCCTAAAGCTTCATTAACAACAGCGTCGAAACCTTTTCCTGATTTACCTTCTAATGTCTTTGTCTGACCTGAACGTTCAAATGTAATATTTCCACCGACACCTTTAACAGGGATATCTGTCATTAATACCTCCCGAGTTCGAGGGCTTTCTGAAACATACCCTTCGAAATATTAAACGCTTTAACATTTGCCTCATATGCACGCAACGCCATCATCATATTTACCATTTCTTCAATAATATTAATATTCGGCATGGCAACATAACCGTTTTCATCAGCATCGGGATGTCCAGGATCATAAATTACTAAAGGTGGTTTTGTATCCTGTGTAACTTCCTTGACCCTTACCCCCTCGAGCCCCTCGGCAGGGTCCGGTTTTATTGGTATTGTTTCAAAAACAACATCCTTCTTTACATAAGGACCGCCGGTTTCTGTTTCTGTTGTCTGTGCATTGGCCATATTAGAAGCTATGGTGTTCATTCTTATCCTTTGCGCTTCAAGCGCAGAGGCGCTTACCTTAAAAAGATCCATTGATTGCCTCCCGTTAATTTCTCATATCCAAATGCCATTTTGAATCTTCATTCTTTACTGGTTTATTTACCTCCACGTATAGCATTTTTAAACATTTTTATCTTTGTCGATAATATTTTAATAGCGGCATCATGCACAAGGGCATTTTCCGTCATCTTTGCAACTTCAACATTAAGTTCTACATTATTCCGGTCACCCCAGGATAGATTATCTTCAACTATCAGTTCATTACTGATCTTTCCGTCATTTTCATTTCTGATATGCTTGCTGTCGGTGGTTAACAGCTTGAGTTCTTTACCGAGAAAACTTCCGAATTTTAAATCCTTTGCCTTGTAGCCTGGTGTATCTGCATTAGCAATGTTAGAGGCAATTACCTTCTGTCTCATGTTAGCTGCCTGTAATAACTTATTAAGAACTCTAAATCCCCTGTCCATTATTAGTACCTCCCAGACACTGTTCTCTAAGAGTTATATATCAAATTTCGTACCACAATAAAATT
Source organism: uncultured Nitrospiraceae bacterium (assembly GCA_964347155.1). Lineage (GTDB taxonomy): Bacteria > Nitrospirota > Thermodesulfovibrionia > UBA6902 > UBA6902 > CAYFXR01. The sequence goes on from CAYFXR010000083.1 coordinate 18,073, forward strand.
GTCAATTAAAAATCAAACTTCACCAATCGCCATTCTTCAATCCTGAAGGTTCATTCTTTCACGCTGTAGGAAAATTTTTCCCATATCCATTCAGTTTATTTCTAATAGTTCTTACACTTACACCAAGGATTTTTGCCGCCCTGGTTTTATTCCCATTTGTATCCTCAAGTGTCTTTCGTATCAAGTCCATCTCCATGTTCTTTAAACTTCCATTATATTCCTGACACTGTAATGAACTTTCTCCAAGCATAAAATCTTCTACATGTATTTGATTAGCTTTTGCAATCAGGACAGCCCTGTGAATTGCATTTTCAAACTCTCTTATATTACCCCTCCATTGCCTTGCGGTAAGAAATTCTATTGTCTCCTCGGGAAAAGCGGTAATATCCTTATTGAGCTGAAGAGAAAATTTATCTGCAAAATGTTTTGCAAGCAGTTTTATATCTTCAGGTCTTTCCCTCAAAGGAAGTATTTGAAGAGGAAAAACACTCAACCGATAATAAAGATCTTCTCTAAATCGGCCTTCTGACATCTCTTTTTGAAGATCCCTGTTTGTTGTAGCTATCACCCTTACATCAACGGGCACCGTCTGTTTTCCACCTATTCTGTCTATCTCTCTTTCCTGCAGAACCCTGAGCAACTTTGCCTGTAATGTAGCTGACATTTCTCCTATTTCATCGAGCAGAATAGTACCATTATGGGCAAGCTCAAATTTACCGATCTTTCTCTCTACTGCACCGGTAAAAGCTCCTTTTTCAAAACCAAAAAGTTCAGATTCTAAGAGATTATCAGGAATTGCTGCACAATTTACTGCGATAAGAGGTTTTTTATTTCTCCTGCTTACCTTGTGAATATATCGGGCAAGCAGTTCCTTTCCCGTACCACTCTCACCTAATATAAGCACTGTCATATCGCTTAAGGCAACATTACTTGCAAGTTGTAACAAATTGTGCATATTTGCATTGTTTGTAAGTAATTCACTATTATTATGAGCATTTCTCGACATAACAGATTCAATTGCACTTGTAAGTGAATCAAATGAAAATGGCTTCATCAGATAATCACATGCACCTTCTTTCATAACTTCTACAGCATTTTCCACAGTTGCAAAACCGGTTATCACGAGTACGGGAATATATCCAACCTTTTTTCTTGCCTCTCGTATAAATGAAAGACCGTCCATTTTCGGCATCTTCATATCAGTAACAATCATTGACACCGAGACGTCATCAAGTTTCTTCAAGGCATCAAGAGGGTTTTCTGCAACCAATACCTTATAACCCATTCTCACAACCGCTTCTTTTAAAGCTGATCTCATCTGATGGTCATCATCAACGACAAGTATTGATTTCATTTTAATCTGTCTTTTTGTTGACACAAAAATTTTTTAGGAAAATAAATGTAAAATGTGCTGCCTTCGCCATTATTGCTACAAGCTTTTATAAAGCCATTATGAACCTGGATTATTCTATGAGCAATTGCAAGTCCCAGTCCTGTACCTTTGTCCTTGGTGCTGAAAAACGGATCAAAGATTTTCTCGATATTCTCAGGATTAATTCCCTTCCCGCTATCTGTAATTTCAACAGTTATAAACTCACTATTTGATCCCGAAACAATTCTTAACTCTCCCCCGTCAGGCATGGCCTGAATTGCATTTAAAAAAATGTTCATAAAAACCTGCTTCAACAATTCAGGGTCTCCAGTCACCGTCTCTTCAGATGCAGTTCTGGTAAGTTTTATTCCCCTTACTTCAATAAGAGGAATAAGCATCTTAACAGACTTCTCGATAGCGTCATCGAGCTTTACGTCACGAAAAGAAGGCTTTTGCGGCTTGGCAAAGAAAAGCATATTTGTAAGAATGTTATTAAGGCTCTTAATGCCCGTTGAGATGCCATTCGCCATATCCGAATGTGTTGTACCTTTAAGATCATTTGAAAGCATATTCGAAAAAAGCTCTATACTGCATAAAGGACTTCTTATCTCATGGACGATCTTTGCCGCCATCTCACCCATAGATATAAGCCTGAGGTTCCTCTCATGTTGACGCTCCAGCTCTTTAAGCCTTGTGATGTCCTTGATCAGGATTACATAACCTCGAACCATTCCTTCCGGATCGGATACTTCTGACTTGGAAAAGATTATGTCGTGTTTCATTCCATCTACATTTAGCTTCGTACCCGAACTACTGACTTCAATACCCAGGGCAAGGTCATCAAAATGCATTTCTAAAACACTACTTGAATCAAGTTGAAGCAAATTCTCAGAAGCCTTATTTATCATGGCAATCTTCTCATCCTGATCAAGGACTATTATCGCCTCACCAATACTCTGCAATACCGTGTGTAGATAATCCTTTGATTCTCTTACTTCAAGGATGACTTCTTTAAGCTGAACGTTCTTTTTCTCTAATTCATGTGTCAAATATTGGACTCTTTCGCTGAGTTTTTTATAGTATGCCTCCAGGCTCTTTGATGCCTGAGTAAAATTACAAAAAGCCTTGTTGAGTTCCAAGACCTTTTCCATTAAAAAACCTTCCTTATTCTGTTCTCGAGATCAATCTCCATAAGCTTGGTTTTCGCCAGGCCGCTCAATAAAGTACTGCCCTTTTGTAAACGGTGAAATATTTCTTTTGATTCACTATCATTAACGGCACGACTTATCCTGTACATCGCCCATTCATCTTCAGGCTTTTTCCTGTAAGCCATCCGGTAATATTTGAGGGCCTTCCCCTCCTTGTTGTCTTCAAACAGGAAATCAGCCAATCTAATATAGTCCTCACCATCCCCTTCAAATTCATTCAACGCCTTTTCATAAAAATCAATAACCTCTGCTACTCTCTCTGGCTCTGATTTTTTTAAACTGGATATAATATTTCCAAGCAGTTTAAAATCTCCTTTCTCATATTTTTTGACTTTCGAAAGCCTGTTGAATGCTGTTTTATGATCTCTATAGGCCCTGTACATTTTTGCTTCAGCCCTCAAGACGTCATCCCTTAATTCTTTCGACTTTTTCGCTATATCTATATATTTCCGGAAAACCTTTACGTTTCCCACCCCGACGTAATAATTTGCAAGATCCATTGCCGCATTACACCTCGCTATTTCTGACCCGTTCTCTACAATCCAAGAAGATACTCTTAAAAAAGACGCCACTTCATGTCTCAGATTTTTGGCAACTTTTATTAAGAATTCCTCTCTTGATTTATCGAGCATCCATTTTCCAACTTCGTTCCACAGTTCAACAAAATCTACTTCCTCATAAGCTTTGTCTCTGGTCTCTTTACTTGCTTCAAGTAATATCGTCTCAAACTCATCGAAGGCCTCCTCTGGAGGCTGCTTTCCATAAACAAGCTCTTTCAGTAAAGATATAGAATCTTTCACCCTTCCATCCTTTCTGTAGAGCCTGGAAAGTTCAAGAAGGGTTTTCTTGTACATGGAGGAATTAATATGATTGTGTCTTATTTCTTCAAGACTGTATATCGATTCCTGTAACTTGTCTTCTCTTAAAAACGCCTGAGACAGATTGAATAATGCCTGCACCCTTACCTTTTCATCCATTGATTTGGCTGCCGACTTAAATTTTTGCACTGCCTTTTCGGTGTCTGACTCTTCCATGGCGATAAGACCGAGACTTATATTCGCCTTATCCTTAAAGGGTTCATGTTTAATTGTCGACAGGTGTCTCTTTGCCTCTGTTATTTTTCCTGCCATACGCATGTTTTCACCGATAAGATAATACGTTTCCGGATATCTTTTAGGATAGGTTTTATCAACACTCAAGGCATCATTATATGCTATTTGAGCCTCTCTTACTTTACCAAGTATCTGCAATGAATTTGCCTTGCCAAAAAGGGCTTCAGGCACTGGACCTGCCTTTTCATAGTGCTCTACTGCTTCACCATACAGATTGATTTCAGAGAGGCATTTTGCTAAACCAAGATGGGCCTTTTCAATATATGAGGAAGATGGATAATTTTTGATAAAAACAAGATAGTCAGCCCTTGCCTCATATATAAATTTGAGTTTCATATATGTTTCAGCCCTTTTAAAAAGGGCCAGCTCTTTTAGTCTATTATCAGTCGCATATATATAAGCAAGCCTTAAATGCTTCACTGCATCCAGATAATTTTTTAAAGCGCCGGTTGCTAAACCATAAATAAAATGATAAACTGCCAGGTATTCCGGATCTTCTTTTTTGTACTCCTGAAGTTCTTTTATTACCCCGTAAGATTTACCGGATTTGAAAAGGTCCCATAATTTTTTATATTTTCTGGGAATAAAATCTTCATCACTTTTATCTTTTATCGAGTCTGTGACAGAGGTTTCATTTTTTTGAATTTTGGAACTTTGTTCCGAAAATCCTTCCATTCCCCCTTTTTTTAAAGGGGGGTTAGGGGGGATTATATTTTCACGTTCCTTCACTGGCGTTTCCTTAGATAATTTGACTGTTGGTTTCGTTTCTTTTTTCTTGTCTTTCTCGGTCTTACTTTTCTCTTTTTTTGCCTTTTCTTGATATATATCTATCACAATACGACTTGGACTATTCAGGGAAAAAGTCTTTATTTTTCCGAGCTTCCCGGGAGTAAATATGACAACATCTCTATCTGTTCTGCAAATAATCGTCAACTTTTCCTTTTTAATGTTAAAACTGGTATCAGGGAACCTGACTAAAATATTTTTTTCTCTTTGACTTACTCTTCCCTTTGAAATGATATTCCCGGGGCCTTCCAAAACAATTCTTAAAAAATCAGCATGATAACCTGTTCTGATTTTTAATAGAGGTGACATGTCTTTTTGAACGGCAGCATTTACATTTTTTACATGGGGTATGAAAGTTAATAACATAAACGCGATAATGACATGAAAAAAACTCATGTCATCGAAAATGCAATAAACATGCCAAAAACAACTATTGATTTTTAAACGATTTTTATAATGGAAGCTGTCACTGAAATGACACCTGTTACAACACCCTAACAGGATCTATATTCAGTCTACACTGCTGGTATAAAAATTAATTGCCTTCTTTTTCATCTTCTCTATAAGTGTTGTTCTATTGAGGCCCAGGAGACCTGCTGCCTTGCTTTTGACACCTTTTGAGATTTCGAGTGCTTGAAGAATCATGTTATTTTCTATCTCATCAAGCATCAAGTTAAGATCAACTCCCTCTTTTGATAAAATCTGTCCTTTTATAACCCCGCCTTGTATCTGACGCTTATCAAGTAATCTCTCAGGAAGATCTTCCGGGTTAATTACATCTCCTTCTCTCAGAATTATAAGTCTCTCAATGATGTTTTCAAGTTCGCGTACATTTCCTGGCCATTTATAACTTATAAGATAATCCATGGTTTCCGGAGAAATCCTTGGCGGCTTTTTTTTCTTTCTTTTAGAAATCTCATCAATAAGATGCTCAACAAACAGAGGAATATCTTCTTTCATTTTTCTCAGTTGAGGAAGATTTAATGGTATCACGTTTAATCTATAATAAAGATCCTCTCTAAATGTTCCTTCTTTTACAGCCTTTTCCAGGTCTTTATTTGTTGCGGCTATGATTCTGACGTCAACTTTGATAGTCTTTATACCGCCGACTCTTTCAAACTCTTTTTCCTGAAGCACCCTGAGAAGTTTAACCTGGAGAGAAGGTGCGAGTTCCCCTATCTCATCAAGAAAAAGGGTGCTGTTATTTGCAAGTTCAAAACGCCCTATTCTCGTATTAATAGCACCGGTAAATGCTCCCTTTTCATGACCAAATAGTTCAGACTCCAGGATGTCCTTTGGGATGGCAGCACAATTTAAGGGAACAAAAGGCCTATTTGACCTTGAACTATTATAATGGATTGTCTTTGCAACAAGTTCCTTGCCTGTACCGCTTTCCCCGGCAATAAGCACAGTGCTGTCAGTATCGGCTATTTTTTCTATAAATTTGATAACATTCTGGATCTGTACGGAGTTACCAATAATTTTGTTAAAATCAAACTTCTTTTTCAGTTCTTTTTTTAACCTGATGTTTTCCTCTTGAAGCCTGGAAAAATCAAGTGCCCTTTTAACCGCAAGATAAATATCTTCAAGATCAAAAGGCTTTGTAATGTAATCAAAGGCCCCGAGTTTCATTGCCTCAACAGCGGTCTGAACACTGGCGTAAGCAGTAATCACTATTGATGGCACGTCAATCTTTTCCAAATTAACCTCTCGCAACACATCAAGCCCACTCATACCCGGCATCATAAGATCGAGCAGAAACAGGTCAAATTTATCTTTTTTTAAAAGGGAGAGCCCTGATTCGCCTTCCGAGGCTGTGACAACATCAAATTTTTTGCTCTTAAAAAAATCTTTTAAGAGTTCTCTAATGGATTCTTCATCATCTATTATCAGGATGCGCCGCATAGTGTTATATTGCCATATTGTTATGACAACGTCAACACATTGACGGCCTTTGTAAACATCTCCAAAACTACCCTAATCAATTAATTGCGATAGCTCTGTTGCGACCTTCTTTTTTAGCCTTATATAAGGCATCATCAGCTTTCTGCAACAGCATTTTGGGAGAGTCAATTCCTTCTCTTAACTCGGTAACTCCCAGGCTGATGGTGACTTTGATGATTGTGCCTTCATAATTGTTCTCCTGTTCCATAACTGCCTTTCTAAACCGTTCAGCAGCTTTTAATGAATCATCAATACCGGTCTCAGGCAACATGCAACAAAACTCTTCTCCCCCGTATCGGGAGAGAAAATCAACATTCCTGATAATAGAAGAAATCCTTGAACTGATTGACTTCAATATAAAATCACCACATTGATGTCCATATTTATCATTAACTTTCTTAAAATAATCTAAATCAAACAAAATGATGCTAAATTTACCGGAGTATCTTTTATATCTTTTAAACTCCTCATTTAGTTTTACTTCCATGAATCTTCTGTTGTATATACCGGTCAAACTGTCACGCAAATTCATCTCAACAAGCTTCTGCTCATAAATACCCACTTCAGTCACATCCTGTACATAAATAAAAAGGTATTGGATAACATTATTTTCATCACGAATCGGTCCCATGGCACAACTCTGCTGCATAAATTCAAAATACGGATCACAGTAGCTTTTTGATTTAAAAGGGAACAGGTAGTGGTGCAATCTCTGTGAGAAAAAGCAGAAATTTCCAAAGGAAAATACAGACTTACAGCTGCGTATAAATTTTGGATTATCTAAAGAAGGGAATCTGTCAAAGATTAAAGAGCCGATAATCTTACTGCCAGCAATCCCGCTGTGTATTTCCATCCAGCGGTTCCATTTATGAACCTTCAGGTCTTTATCAAGAATAATAATGCCGATATTTATCGCATCAAAAATCTGATTTATCATTCATATTGTCGTATAAATAACCGCAGGGCATCTTTTAACCACGTGACTGACTCTTGACTGGTTACAAGAAATAAAAAACCACTGACATTACCTTCATCAAAGCGGAAATCGGTTTTTAACACAATTGCCGTGCTATCTGGATCATAACGGCTATACGCAAATGCATCGCGGTAATCTTCCTCTACTATAACTATGGGAGGTGTATATGTAACGATATCTTTAAGCAATTCAGCGAGCTTACCAACACATGCTCCAATCAGTATATTACCCACCTCCATTAATATCTCCCTTTCCAGTATATCAACAGGTTCAGATTCAATGCACTTATTTTCTTCGCTCTGTAGCATACTGATAAGTTCTTTTCCGGCACCGGAAGAGAAAACTAAAAGGGCATCCCCTTTAAATCTGCCCCAGAATTTCTGTTCGACAATATTAATATTTTTGTAGTCTTTAACATAATATCTGAAATAATCAGGCAGTTCTGTGACTTGCATTATCTTGATATAGGGCACGCTCAGAAAAACATGGGTGTCGATAACATCAGCAAGGTCAGATGCTGACTTACCAAAGGAAATGTTCATTATCTCCTGGAGAATGTCTATTTCATCCCCGGTTAAAATTCTGTCTCCCTGTGTATCCATAGTCTTCATGAATTAAATAGCCTTTTGTAACGTATCCTCAGCCTTCAACAAGGCAAGATGAATTTCCTCCCTTTTCAGAGGTTTCTTTATTACCATGTACGCACCTAAATCCATTGACTTCTTAATTGCCTTCATCTGAACGTCCGCAGTAACTACAATAATTAAGGCTTCATTATCGTATTTTATAATCTCATCAATAGATTCATAACCTGTCATTACAGGCATGGTCAAATCCATAAATGTAAGGTCAGGCCCTATATCCTTATACCTTTCAAAACCTTCTTTTCCATCACATGCTTCATGGAATTCATATCCCTGATCATTTGGCAAGCAGCTCTTCAGTATCTTTCTTGCAATTGGCGAATCATCTACGATTAATATTTTTTTAATCATTAATTAATTTGTCTTCTCACTATGGATAAAAAAACAACCTTTTACTGTCAATATATTATACGGACGATGGGATAAAATTCTTGAGTCTATTTTCCGGGTTACACAGCATAAAAATCCAACAAATAATCTATAATATTATCTAAATTTAGCGATTCTCATCAAGGATAGATGTGCAATGCAGGTTCAAAAATTCATAATGCGATTAGATATTGGAATTGTCTTATTGCTACATTTAATCATTCACTTAAAAAGTGAAGATCATGAAAGCAAGACAATACCTACCCAGAGGTATCGCTATGTATTTTTTCACCTGCCTTGCACATCTTTAGGAAATTAAATCGCTCAATTCAGGTAAAATTACATCTGTCCAATATAGCATTGATCAGCAGGCTGAATCCCTCGAAAACATAATTGATCGACGGGATATTGAAATAACGAACCTGATTTTGTCTGATGAAGATATAAATCTAAGTTAAGTAAAATAAGTAATAAAGCATAGCATATATCTCTACTTAAAGTGTAGCAATTCTGTTTTCTCGGCATTCAGCCTGCCGTTTGCAATTGTTTTGGACAGCAGTGAGGTAATATATATCTTAAGCAGAACATTTTTTACATACATATGCACACTAATCTCAAACAATTATCAAAAGAAGATATAACTGTCTTCATTGAAAGACTTGGTCAGAAGCCGTTCAGGGCAAGGCAGATTATCAACTGGATATATAAAAAATATGCGGGATCTTTTGATGAAATGACTGACCTTCCAAAAAATTTTCGTGAAGAGCTTAAAAGGGCAGCCCGTATAAGCAATCTGAATCTTTTACAAAGACAGGTTTCAAAAGATGGCACGCAAAAGTTTCTCTTTGAACTGGAGGATAGGGAAACAATAGAGAGTGTACTCATTCCAAACACCAGGGGAAAGGAACATTATACATTGTGCATTTCTTCTCAGGTGGGCTGTGCATTGGGATGCACGTTTTGCATGACCGGCAGATTGGGGCTAAAGAGAAATCTCAAGAACTGTGAAATCGTTGATCAGGTTATATCTGTAAACAGATTTATTGCTCAAAAACCAGTATTCAACGCTCAATCTCCCCGCCCCGCCTTTAGTAAAGGTAATAATCCCTCCTTACCCCCCTTTAGTAAAGGAGGGCAAGGGGGGATTACCAACATTGTTTTTATGGGAATGGGTGAACCACTAAAAAATGTTAACGAGGTTGTTTCTGCTCTTACGAAGATGATATATCTTATGGGATTTTCCAAAAGGAGGATTACCGTTTCAACGGCCGGGGTTATCCCCGGGATTTATAAACTTGCTGATTCAGGTCTGGACGTAAACCTTGCAATATCATTAAATGCCACAACCGATAAAATCAGAAATCAAATCATGCCTGTTAATAAAAAATATCCACTAAAAAAACTTGTCGATGCCTGCAGGGATTATCCATTACCTCCCCGCAGAAGCATAACCTTTGAATATGTATTACTGGATGGAATCAACAATTCAGGAGAAGACGCTCAACGTCTTGTTCGATTGTTACGGGGGATAAAATCAAAAGTAAACCTGATACCATACAATCCTATAGCAAATCATAAATCTCTATACCAATTTAAAACACCTTCTGAAAATAGGACTCTCGAATTTCAGAAAATACTAAAGCATGCCGGCCTTACTGCCATTATCAGAAAAAGCAAAGGTGCGGATATTTCAGCGGCATGCGGACAGTTAAAGGCAGCGTACAAGTAATCAGCGTCCAGCTTATCCTCACTGTTTTTTCCTCCCCCTTGACAGGGGAGTATTGTCAATAATTCTAAATGAAA
>CAYFXR010000084.1:0-2189 GCA_964347155.1 uncultured Nitrospiraceae bacterium
TTTGTAGAAAATGATTGAATGATAAATTTATTATCGGAAAAGTCTCGATGAATGGACGATGGCTCACACTGAGAGCAAAACCATGAATCTGAGCTTAGTCATTCCCATTTATAATGAATCTGCTCGGGTCTGCATCCTTGAAAAAGGTTTGAAGGATTTTATCGAGCATTGCAATGACCTTACCTATGAAATCATTTTAGTCAATGATGGCAGCAGCGATGATACAGAAAAGAAGCTGGATGGCCTTCGAAGCAAGCTTTTAGCGGTTAACAAACAAGGCTTGAAAAACGTTTCAATCGTTAATTTGCCCCGGAATCTAGGAAAGGGGGGAGCTCTTCGTGAAGGGGTCTTGCTATCTGAAGGACAGTGGATTTTAACGTTGGATGCAGATATGGCAACCAGTCCATTGCAGATACTCGAATGGCAAGGTGACGGTATGCTTGATCTTCACTCAAACGAAGAGGCAGTGCAAAGCATATTCGTTGGTTCAAGAGAACACCCCGATTCAGCTGTCAATGACAAATTTTGCCGCAGGTTCATTGGACGTGTCTTTAACCTGTTGATTCAGCTCATAAACAGGATGGATATGAACGACACCCAGTGCGGATTTAAACTCTATCCAGCCCGGATCGCCAAATCCATATTCAAGGTGCTCAAAGACTTCGGCTGGGCACATGACGTGGAATTGCTGAAAAGGGCGAAATATTCTCAGATAGAGATCGTTGAGTTGCCCGTTAAGTGGCACGCGGTGGACGGCAGTAAAATCATTCCCCTATTAGACGCATTCCCCATGTTCCTTTCTCTAATAAAACTTGAATATCTTTCTTTTTTCAAAGAAAAACATCGCATATCTCCCGTTGACAGGACTTCAGAATATCGACATTATAAATCGGCGTCTGTCGCAATGTTTTTAGTTATAATGGGCATCGTCTGTGTTGCATTTAATGACTTTGGGGTTACCTGGGATGAACCATACCTGAATCAATACGGTAATCTTGTTGTGAAATATTATTCCACATTCTTCATCGATAGATCTGCCCTTACATTTCTAAATCTTTACCTTTACGGAGGTCTTTTTGATTCGATTGTTGCTTTGCTTGTAAGGCTTTTGCCTTTTGGAGAATTCGAGGCCCGCCATTTTCTAAACGCTGTTGTTGGAGTTATAGGGCTTATCGGCACATGGAAATTGGCAAATATAATAGCTGGCTACAGAGCAGCATTCATCTCCGCTTTATTGTTATTATTAGTGCCATCTTATTTTGGTCATATGTTTAATAACCCAAAGGACATACCTTTTGCAGTGGGATATGTTTGGTCGTTGTATTATCTTTTTTACAGCTTTCAGTATCTCCCAAGAATTCCTAATGGTTTGATCTTGAAGCTTGGCGTTGCGATTGGATTGACATTGGGAATACGTGTCGGGGGCTTAATCCTGTTAGGTTATTTGATGCTGGCCGGATTGCTATATTCTGCATTTCCTGCTTGGTTCGCGGAAAAATTGAACGAGATAAGACGACCAACGCATTGGCTGATGGCATTGATTAAATCTGCAGTAGCCATATTTTTCATTGCCTACATGTTGATGCTATTTTTTTGGCCTTGGGGACAACAAAAACCTCTAACGAATCCTATTAAGGCTTTATTTTTGATATCAAAATTTGATTGGAATGGGTATGTACTTTTGGGTGGTGAGTACGTCAGATCGACGAGTTTACCAGCAAATTACCTTCCTCAATATTTTTTGGTTAAAATGCCGGAACTCATATTAGCAACACTTGCGATCAGTCTCGTTATAGGGGCATGGTTTCTGATAAGGATGAAATTTAGAGAAGTAAATTTATTAATAATCAGGTACCTATTTATAATATTCGCAATTCTTTTTCCTTTTTTTTATGTCATATTTAAGAAGTCGGTCCTTTATGACGGCATAAGACACTTTTTATTCATTATACCTTTGCTATGTATTATTTGTGGAATTACTTTAAATAAATTAACCATACTTATATACAAAAAGAATTTTCAAAGAAAATTTCTAATAAACACTTTTTTATTTATAATCCTACTCCCACAAACATATGCAATTATTCAACTTCATCCTTACCAGTATGTATATTATAATAGATATGTGGGGGGAATTAAAGGAGCAAGTGGTTACTATGAGATGGATTATTGGGCTAATTCATATAAAG
>CAYFXR010000085.1:0-12798 GCA_964347155.1 uncultured Nitrospiraceae bacterium
TCACATAATGCAGGCTTTGTGAAAGAAATTATTTTTCGATACTTTAAACGCAATATTAATTGATCGAGTGTGAATACTTTTATTCTAAGCCATATGCACAATTCAATAATAAATTCATCCCGTAAAATATTTGCTATTAACAGGATAAATCGAGTTAAATAATTTCTTGAGCAATGTCTGCATTATGTGGGTTAATGTGATTCCCACTAAAAAATCTTTTTATTCTGAAGGTTATGATACATTTTTACACATTAGCGTATAAGATTATTTTCTGAATCACACCTGTCCAATATAGCATTGATCAGCAGGCTGAACCCCTCGAAAACATAATTGATCGACGGATTATTGAAATAACTAACCTGATTTTGCCTGATGAAGATATGAAACTGTTTGCCATTGTTTTGGACTGCAGTGATTCTGAATATTCATTCTAAAATCTTCACAATCCAGATAATATTGCAAAATTATTTATTTTCAGTGCAGGTGCGAGGTGTCCAGCCTTCGCATATACTTTATTTAAACGGGTACGGTTTCAAATATGATTTAAATCATATTAGCATTTCTCTTTCAGTCATAAGATTTTAATATGAGAATTATTTGGCTTGAAAAATATACAGTAGAAGGGGGGTGACAATCAGTATCTTAAGCGTCCTCGTGAAAAGATCAAACAAAGTAAACCATTTAACTAAGGAGGTGAAAGTATGAAAAGAATGTTAACGTACATCCTTTGTTTATTACTCATGGTAACCTGGATAAGCATGGTAGATAGCATTAAGGCTGAGGAAACATTGAAAATGATCGGTGAGGAGTTGCTCCCTCCGAATGCCAAGCCAGGTGAGTGTTATGCAAGGGTATTTGTACCACCCACGTATAGAACAGTATCGGAAAGGGTTCTCATGAAAGAGGCTTCATCAAGAATGGAGACGTTTGAACCCGATTTTGAGTGGCTAGAAGAAAAGGTCATGATAAAAGCTCCGTCTGAAAAGCTGGAGATAATTCCGGCAGAATTTGCATGGGTTGAAGAGGAAATTCTTATAAAGCCAGAACACAAGCATTTAAGGCCGGTTCCTCCTGTGTATGAAACCGTTACCGAGAGAGTCTTGGAAAGACCGGCTCATACCATTTGGAAAAAGGGTAAGGGACCCATTCAGAGAATTGATCATGCAACCGGTGAAATAATGTGCCTTGTAGAAGTCCCTGCCACGTACAAGACAGTTACCAAGCAGGTTCTTGTGAAACAAGCATCGACAGAGCAGACTGTTACTCCTGCAAAGTATAAAACTATAAGAAGAAAAATAATGAAGAATCCCCCCACAGTCCGGAAAATCGAAATCCCTGCCGAGTACATAACTGTCAAAACCGAAAGACTGGTCCGTGAAGCCAGGACGTCGAGTATTCCTCTTTCTGCACAATATCAGACCATCACCAGAAGGGAAAAGATTACAGAAGGCAGAATGGAATGGCAGCCAATTCTGTGTGAAACGAATACAACGCCAACCCTTATATACTCACTCCAGAAGGCGCTGAAAGAAGCCGGATACAATCCAGGGCCAATTGACGGTGATCTCGGACAACAGACAATGACGGCAGTCGAGGCATATCAAAAAGACAAAGGCCTTCCCCAGGGTCAGCTAACGTTCGAAACCCTTAAAACCCTCGGCATAAAATTTTAGATCTTATCTGTTCAAGACCGGCCTATCAGGCGATTGGCCGGTTTTTTTTTGTTGCCCACCAGTATGACTAATAATATCCCTCCATGACAAAATTTTGGCATTTGTGACATTGTTCCGGTGCTAACTACTGCATGATATAAGTCTAATCTCATAAAAATAAAGGTTTCTTATCAGGCACAAATATTGCATATATTTGAATAACTCATGTTTTCTCTGTTACTATTAAAAATCAGGAGAAATTTCCCTATGAAGTACAAGTCATTAAATAAGTTTAAAAAAATACGTAAGTACTTAAAAATTTGGTTTTTTTTAGCTGTCTTGCAGATGCAGATAATAATAGTACATCCCGCATTTGCTAAACCTCAGGCTAGAGAAATCCAAAACGCGATGGTTAAAATCTATACAGTTTACAGTGACCCTTATTACTTTAATCCATGGATGACATATCCGGCAAACAATATCAACGGCTCAGGCTGTATTATTAAAGACAGCAAAATATTAACAAGCGCACATGTCATAGCTAATCAGACATTTGTCGAGGTGCGGAAATACGGTGATTCGAGTAAATATACAGCGCGTGTCCTCCATACATCGCATGAAGCTGATCTTGCATTGCTAACCGTTGATAACAGAGAATTCTTCTCAAATATTAAACCTCTTGAGATTGGTAAGCTTCCGGAAATTCAACAGGAAGTCTTCATTTACGGTTTTCCCGGAGGGGAAACTTTAACGATCACTAAGGGGATTCTAACTAAAATAGAACATCAGCATTACAAGCATAGCAGCAGTTTTTTCCTGGCCGGACAAATTCTGGCATCCATCAAACCCGGCAATAGCGGAGGCCCGGTCATAAGCAATGAAAAAATTGCCGGTATCATTATGCAAGCCGCAAAAGATGATAACATGGCCCATATGGTTCCGCTTCCGGTCATAAAGCATTTTTTGCGAGATGTTGATGACGGTCATTACGATGGCTTTCCGGATATTGGCCTTGTTACACAAAAAATGGAAAATCCTTATATGAAACGCAAATATAAGATGTATAATCATCAAACAGGAATATTAATAAATCAAATACTTCCGGGATCTCCAGCTGTTGGAAAGCTGAAAAAAGATGATATCCTTCTCGCCGTCAACGGGCATATGATAGGGGATGACAGCAACATAGAATTTCGACCAAAAGAGCGGACAAGTTATACACATTTTGTCGAGATGCAACAAATCGGAGATACGATTAATGTAGACGTCTTAAGATCCAGTAAAATCAGGAATTATATGCTCAAACTCAACAATACGAGAAAGGATTTTTCCCTTGTCCCTTTAGAGCAGTATGATCAAATGCCCAGATATTTCATATTTGGAGGAATTGTTTTTAGCCCTTTGACAAAAAACTTCATTAACCAATGGGAAAATGCCCCTGAAGAATTGATTGTGGAATTGTCCAAGTTGCCTACCCAAAAAAGAAAAGAAGTGATCGTGGCCCTGCAGGTTTTGCCTGCTGAAATCAATAAGGGATACCATGATCTTAACAGCTGGATAGTTGAAGAAGTAAACGGGAAAAAATTTGCCGACTTTAATGAATTTTATTTTATTGTTAAAACATCCATCGAACCTTATATTATCTTCAAAAACAAAGATCGTTACCAGGTTGTCATAGATCGTAAAAAGGCTGAAGAGAGCCACGAAAGCATTCTCAGGACTTACAACATTACTGTAGACCGTTCAACTGATTTATTCAATTATTATTCACTGAAAGACAAAAGGAGGAAAAATTTTAAAAATCGGCCCGGAACATAATGAAAAACGGGAATTTACCCGTATGTTAATTAATACAGAGTTTACTTTTACTATCTTGGATGAAAACAAAACTCTCAGAGGATTCTGTAAAAATTTAAGCCACACAGGCATTCAATTTATTACGGATGAAAAACTATCAGAGGGGCAATTTATAGAAGTCATTCTAGATACTAAAAGCGACAAATTCAAGCCCATGAAAGCAAAGATTGAGGTTGTTCGTATAGAACTCAGTCATGATAATGAATACAGCGTTGCAGGTAAGATATTGGAATTTTATTAGTTTAGCTTTTCACTTGTCTTCTCATTGTATATATAAGATCACCGCTTTCCAAGACAATCGTAAATAGTAGGCTGGTTGTATTTTGGACAGGCATGATATAAAATATCATCTCTTGACGTGCTATTATGAAAAGACCGCGAATAATAACAATTTTCTTATCAATTATCTCCTTTCTTGCTATTCACGTTCATTCAGTATTTGGATGGCACGATAGTATACATATTGCCGTAGCAAAGGCTGCAGGATATGATAAATGGTATTATGTTGTTGGTCCAGACATGACGAAAACAAAAGCAGGCAGTATTGAAAGGTTTAACCATTTCTTTGACAATTCTCTCAATGTTGAAGTTACTCATGAAATGATTCACAGACAGGTCATGAGATATAACAATCCAAATCATTCAGAAGGACATCTTTATGGGGCCATTATAGCCTCGCTCAGAGAATATAAAAGTACCTTTGAAAATGGCAAATATGCAGAATATCATGTAGGCTTTTGTGCTCACTACATAACGGATTTGACTCAACCCTTTCATAATATCCCCTATGATGATTTTAATAAATCACATCATGTAGAAAATGACGGAATAGTTGAAAAAGAGGTTTTGAAAAATATCAAAAAGATCAAAAGACATATGTACGCAATACATCTCGGGCCTGCCCATTTTGAAAATGACCTTGCAAATGAAATTGCCAGGATTGCTAACCAAGCAAGACTGCTTGGTAACAAACTCAAGAAAGAAAACAGGAACATGACCAGGGAAGAAGCATACACGCAGTTAGGACATAGTGCATCGCTTCTTCAAGCAGTTCTGAGACATATGGGAAAACAAAAAAACAAATAAGGTAAAATTGAGTAATTAAGGAGGGAGCCATGGACGAGATTAAAATAGAACATAACCCAGATGAAGAGTCACTAACAAAACAGGGGATTTTTGACTGGCCTATCTGGACAAAAGAATCATCAGAGTTCCCATGGACTTATGGTGATAAGGAAACCTGCTATATTCTTGAGGGTGATATAGTTGTTACCCCTGACGGAGGTCAGCCTGTCGAAATCCGTAAAGGTGATCTTGTGACGTTTCCAAAAGGAATGTCATGCACCTGGAACATCCGCAAAGACGTTAAGAAACATTATAAATTTGGTTAACCCCAAAAATGCATTTCACATAATGCAGGCTTTGTGAAAGAAATTATTTTTCGATACCTTAAACGCAATATTAATTGATCGAGTATGAATACTTTTATTCAAAGCCATATGCACAATGTAATAATAAAATCATCGAGTAAAATAATTTATTGAGCAATGTCTGCATTATGTGGCTAACTATTTTTTATATTTCCACTTCTTTCCGCTACATGTTGCATGAATTCGAGATCCTTTCTGCTTCTCTCCATCATTTTATTCTCAACATCTTCTCTGCTCAATCCCATTACGATTCTGTATGTATTGTATTTTGTCTTACAGAAGTAAATGTCAAAGGGATCTTTTTTCCCTTCAGTCCTGTATATCCTTATACCGGGTACTTCTTCTTTTTGTATGTATTCAAAATCCATATTTACCAAAAGCGGCTCGATATCATATTTATTCTGCCAGGGGATACATGCCCCATCCATTGTAAGGTCAATATCCATAATTGACCTTACTTTTTCAGTTACCCCTCCAACCGCCAGAATAATTTCCCCTGTCAGAGAACCTGTTATTCCATATTTCTGATTAACCGGCTGCTGGATATAATCTGATATTAAACCAATATCCATGGCAACAGATGCACTGTCACCTTCAACTCCATCATGAGCCTGAATATACTCTATATGCATTTCATATCCCACATAAGGAGCTTCAACCTTTCGCAGAAGCTTCTTGATTGATGCCCTCACATTTTGAGCAGCTGCCTTGGCTATATCGCCTATTTTCCCCGGTGCAGTAATGATGTCAGACCCTCCTGTGTTTATTTGGCAATGAATCGGCAGGGGGAGGCCAAACATCTGTCCACTTGCACTTGATTGTATTACAGCTAGGCTCACTACATAGCCTATTGAATCTGTCATTGACGTGATATATTTTTTCAGGTCTTTTCTATGTTCTATTATCTCTCTGGACACCGCTCCTTCAAGGCTTAAATGCTCCTCAAGTGCGCTTCTGATATGTTCAGGCTTCACAAACTCCGAATTATCAACTATTGCATTCAGTTCAGCGGTCTTAATAATGCCGTTAATCGGCCTTAATATACAGCTCAATTTACCGTCTAAGCTGCGACAGCGGAGTTCTTTAATAATTTCTGCAACAGCACTCCGGGAAAATTCCCTTACCTCGAGTTTATAATTAACCGGGAGTCTCTTACCAAAAATCTCCTCACTTCTTCTTCTGACCCCTGTATGACCTTCTTTTTCCATTACCTTGCCCCAGGTATCTTCGAATTCTTTTGTAAGGTTGTTGATTTCCTGTTTAATATACTGGGCGACCTGCTTTATATATGCTGCTGTTTCAGGTACCGCACTCTCCATCTGGATAATTTCTCCTTTGTCTTCTATTCTGCTCAAAAAGGCGCCTTCGCCTTCTTCCCGAAGGTGCCTCAATGTATCGTGATTACAGCAGGAAATGATAATATTATCTGCTTTAAGATAATTTTCCGACCTGTCAGCGGCCCCGCTTCCCGTATCTCTGCCGCCTTCCAAAATGTACTTTTTATTCTGCATGATTTCCAGAAGGCTTGACATATATCTTGTTCTTATCAATGTCTTGAGCTCGTCAATATAGATTATCGGTGCCTTTGCATGCGCACCAAGATACGCCCTCTTATGTATTGGGGTGTGCAAGTTACCGGACTGATACGGATCATGTCTGAAACCACCTTTCATGCTTTTTGAGTCAGGTTCCGACACACTGACCATGATATTCGTATCCTTTCGTGGATCAAACAGAATCTCTGGTACCAGATCTGAAAAATGTTTGACAGATAAAGATTTCCCGGATTGTGCTTCCCTCTGGATCTTCTCCTGAACTTTGTGATTGTTCTCCTGCATGAACATGAAAATGGCGCCAATTCCAGACACCCCGGTCAGAACAAATGCCGGAGGGAAAAAAATGCCTCCTATAATACTGATCACGATTGCCCCTAATAATAAATTTTTAATTCTCCTGACAGATAAAATCTGGTCGACTAGAGAAAACTCTTCAACATTATTTTTTGTGTTTTCTATCTCCTCCTTTACTTTGTCAATATAACTATCTATTTTTTCAGGATCTGTATATGCAAAACATACATGGTTGCTGTCCTTCCCGGGGTATGCTGCAATGGATTCCTTTGGCCTGATATAATCTCCCAGGGATTTATCAAGGACATGTTTAAACATGTTTGCCAGCATTGATTTACCCGTACCGGGTTTGCCAACCATCAGCATATGCCCTTTATTTTGAGCTATCTTTCTAATGGCTTTCTTTGCCTTGTCCTGAAATATAACAGTTTCGATGGGATCTTCAGGGATTTTAATCTGAGACGTGTCTTCAAGATAATGCAAATTCTTTTCAAGGGTTTGAGGATATTGCATGAGCTCTTTGATCCATTTATAATCATTCTCATTGTATACTTTATACATTCTGATATCCCCTTAAAGAATCCAGTAAATACAGTTTGCCTGCTTCAGATACAGAAGCCTTTTTGTCAATTTCCGAGTATATCTGAGGCAGTTGCCTCTTTATTGGTTCAAGTGCCTTGAAATCATGCATCACTGAGATGTTTGTAACCACTTTCTGTTTCCTGCCCCCTGACAATGGAACATAGTTAAAAAAAATTACATTCTGGTAATTATTTAAGATATTTACAATTGTATTTTTTTTGTCGGGATTTATATTATACGTCTTGAACACCTCGTTATATAATCCGGGTAGATGCTTTTCAGAGTAACCCCGTTCCAGCCTCTTTGAGAAAAACAACTTTAATGGTTTTGCATCACTTTTAAGGCAAAGGGCAAGAGCCTCCCTCAGTTTCGGATCTGTTTTGATTGACTGTTCAAATAGGTGTATATAATTTATAAGAAGACTATCGTCAATCCAGTACAGTAACGTGTAATCAGTATTCAAAACACAATATCTGGTCTGTTCATTCTGAATGAACTTTATTAATAAGTAATTTTTATTTGCGTCAAATGAATGAAAATCAAATCCTCTTAATTCAAACAAACCGTTCAGGAGATAAACTTTATTGAAACTTACTTTTACTCTTTTTGAAATTGAATTCGCTACAAAGTTTATCTTATCATTTATGCTTCCCTGCAGATTCAACAGGTATCGATGATTACTTATCTCTTCACATATGGCTGTAATATCATCAATTTTCCCCCTGTCCAGTCTGGCGAGTTTTTTCTGTAAATGATCATATGGTCTGAGCATTTCTTTAATTTTCACAAAATGTGCATTAAGGGCCTCATCCTGAAATGTTGGGGGTTCAAACTTCGAGGTTGAAATAATTTCTTCAACAAAAGAATTATCACTGTCGGTTGAGTGAATTTTCTTTGGTATTATTTTTTTTATCAAACGTTTTATCTTGCCGGATGAAGGCTTACGATGATATACTTTGCAGCCGATTATTTTTTCTTCCAGTATTACCGGATTTGGATTCAGTAAGTACAGGGCCAACTCTGATATTCTGTATTCTGTCACCTGGCCTGAAACAGGTTCTTTACATATATTACTCAGATCCAGATGAGCGGGGCTGCCATCAGAGATTATCCAGATTTTATCTTTGTTTTTTTCTTCTCTATTTTGAGCAGCAACCATTTTAATGAAATATATTTATTTTAAAAGGAGTTAATATAATTAACATTATTTAATAACTCTTGAATATAATTCGGCACAAAGGGGATCTTTCTTAAGAGAAATATACAATCCCTGTTAGAGTCATTAACCCAAATAATCCAGACATTGTAACAAAATTTATTTAATTCGATAGATCTATTATTAAATTATGCATATAGCTTGGAACAGAAATATTCACCTTAGATTTGGTTGGAATTGCGTCTAAGGTATCTAGAAATAAATTTTCTTCCAACGCCTGCATTATTTAACTGCATTTTTTGGGTTAATCAAATATCATAGGCGTTTTATGTCATTCATTTTTACATGGATTTAATTTTACTGTTAAATATATGTCCTATAATTAAATTTATTTACAGTTGTATTGACTTTTATGTAAATTTATTATATATTTTTTATATAATTGTCGTTAAGTATGATGTAAGCCAATATTCAACCAAACCATAATTGATATTGGTAATATTGGTATTTTCTTCCCCAGTGCGTATTAAGATAATGAAAACAAGTGATAATGCTTGTAATAATTTCAGTTATATATTTTGTGTATGTAAGAAAATTTGTGTAAGACTCTTCGACAATCTATTTAATTGTAATTTTCATAAAGGCTTGGCTCTTGATTATTACAAGATCAAAGTATAGAGGCAGAATCTTATATAGGATAATTTCTTATAATTTATCCGTGAAAATTCCATACGAAAAGTAACAGTCATGTATGAAGTTGATGGAATAACATAAATTGACATAGGAGAAAGAGATCAGAATTGAACTCGGAGTACTTTAACACCTCCAAAAGGGGATACTTAAAGCCCGACAACATTAATATCCTTGTCGGGTTTTTTGTGAGAAGATTTAAGATTTGGTTGCTATGTATGTAACTGAGAAGGCGAAGCATTGCCAATAATTACTAAAAATACTCAAATCCCGATTTAGATTTTTCAAGGAGGTCCTTTTATGGAACATGAACCTCAAACAAGCGGTATAAGAGACTTCCTTACGATTTTATTTAAACACAAATACAAGATCATTATTATTTTTATGGCTGTAGTCATCCCTGCCATAGTCATATCCTTATTACTTCCTCCTGTTTACGAGGCTAAGTCAAGCCTGATAGTCAAATTCGGAAGGGAGTATCTTTACCGCCCTGAAGTAGGCGATACAAGATCGACAATTTCGTTTCCATCACTCAACCAGGAAGCAGCAATCAACGCAGAAATTCAGATTCTGACCAGCAAGGACTTAATAGAAAAAGTAATCAAGGTCTTAGGTGTGGATACCCTCTATCCGGATATAGTCAAAACCCCCCTGAAACGGATAACACCCTTGGAAGCAGCGATACCACGGTTTGAAAAAAGTCTCTCTGTGACAAACATAGAAAAGTCCAATGTAATCGGGGTATCCTTCCAGCATAAAGATCCTAAAACTGCAGCCAGTGCAGTAAATCAGCTGGTTGAATTCTATAAAGAAAAGCATCTCCAGGTATTAAGCAATACAAAATCCTCTTTTCTGGAAAAGCAGCTCGCTACGTATCAGCAGAAATTGAAGGAATCAGAAAACAGCCTGGAGGCCTTTAAACAGAAACATAAGGTATTCTCACTCGATGAGCAAAGGAGTCTCTTGCTTCAACAGCGTGTGGATCTGGATACCTCGTTAAAGAATATCCAGAACCGCATTCAGGAATTAAGGCAAATCTTTTCTTCTCCGGAAGGAGAGATCTCAAAGACTTTCAGCGATATACCACTGGATATAGCACCTGAGCAGTACAGGATAATTAATGATGCCAAAGCCAAGCTTCTGTCACTTCAACTAAAGGAAAAGGAACTCTTGACAAAGTACAGAGAAGACAGTGAATTTGTCATAAGCATCCGAAAAGGAATACAGGAAGAAATGCATCTGGTAAAAGAATTCCTCAGGGAACAAGAAAAAAATTTTGCCAAAACCGAGCTTGGTTCACTTGAGTCTCAGAGCGCAGCCATTAAACAGCAACTGAAAAAGATGGATAAAGAGATCCTGGCCCTTGATCTGACAGAAAAAGAGCTTCAAATCTCAAAACGTGAAGTAGCCGCGAATGAGAAGAATTACGAGACCTATTTAAGCAAATTAGAGGAGGCACGTATTTCTGAAGACATGGACCGCCAGAAGATGGCAAATATCAGTGTGATACAGGAGGCCTTTGTTCCCGTGAAGCCAATCAAGCCCAGAAAGACCGTCAATATCGTTTTAGGGATTATTATTGGAGTATTTTCCGGCCTGGGCTTTGCCTTTTTCTCCGAGTATCTCTCACAGGGTCTCTCAACGCCTGAAAGTACCGAAAGACGTTTGAACCTCCCGGTTATCACCAGCATTTCTTATTCCCACAAAAATGGAAAACCAAAGACTTCACTTTTACGATGGGGGCTGAGCACCTCAGCCACATTTCTTCTCATAGCAGGTATCTTATGGATTTCTCCGTATAAAAGCCTGATTTTATCCAAAGGGGATCAGGGCACATCTGAAGGCTTGCATACAAAAACGGTCACAACAGAAACGCAAAAAGAAGCATCATCTCTGAAAGAGAAAGTGTTGATATCACAGAGTGAGACATCTATTCCACCGGAACAAGAAGCCCCTCTGAAAAAGGTGTGGAAATCTTTTCTTTTACATTTTAAACCCGATAATTCAGCTACATCTGAACAAGAAGCAACTATCCAGGTAATTAGCACGCCATCTGTTTCACCTGCACAGAAAACTTCCATACAAAATGATACAAATAAATTCTCATGGACAATAAATATTTCTTCTACGATTTCAAAGGGAAATGCCATAAACTTGTTTGACAAGCTAAGGAAAGACGGGTATAACGCCTATATCACGAAGTTTAAACATAAAAATAAACTATGGTACAGGGTAAGGATAGGTTTCTTTCTTTCAAGGGAAGATGCCCGGAAGACTGGAGATAGTATCAATAAAAAATACGTTCTTCACAATTACTGGATAGCCAGGGCTCCGGAGAGCGAGATAAGAAAACATGCAGGAAAGAAAACCTATTAGTCACTGGTCATTAGTCACTAGTCATTGGGCACTAGTCATTGATCATTAATCATGAGTCATTTTGAGAGGAGAAACTTCCTATGGGGAAGATATATAAACCACTGATACATACCCGTCAAGAACAGCGAGGATTGTATAATCCTCCGGTAAAAACCCCAAACGTGGGCATGGAAGACGAGATCATTAGCCTTTACCGGTCAGTTCACTCTCTCCTTCCTGGTTCCCGGAGAAAAGTCATTCAATTCATTGGTTCCAGAGAGGGAGAAGGAACCTCTACGATAGCGAGGGAATTTGCCATGGTCTCGGTCTCAAAATTCGGACATTCTGTGCTCCTCCTGGATGCAGATGTACAAAAGCCCACCCAGCTCCCCTTTTTCAATATCAGTCCGCTGTATACCTGTGAAGATGTGATAAAAAACGGTCAGTCCATTGATAATGCCTTCTACCAGGTCGGCAATTCCAGCCTGTTTGTAAGTATTATTTCAAAAAATACCTCTTCTATCACCCGGATTTTTGACAATAATTTTCGTGAAACGTTGCAGCAATTTGACCTCATCATTGTCGACTCTCCTCCAGCCACTGCCTCATCAGACGGCCTGGCTGTTTCCCGTATGGCAGACGGTGTTGTTCTCATCCTGGAGGCTGAAAAGACACGCTGGCCTATTGCAGAAAGTATAAAAGACAAAATCATAAAAAACGGTGGAAACATTCTCGGAATTGCTTTTAACAAACGGCGGCATCACATACCGGGGTTTATCTATAAAAGACTCTAAATAACAGGTTGATCCTCCGACTACATCCCCCTGTTTCTAAAGAGTTAAAGTTTATATTCTAAATCACATTTGTCCAATATAGCATCGATCAGCAGGCGGAATCCATCGAAAACATAATTGATCGGCGGGTTATTGAAATAACAAACATAATTTTGCCTGATTAAGATAGAAAACTAACGAAGTAAGATTAATGATAAAATTAGACATTATCAATCCATTGAATTATCCCAGATGGGATGAATTGTTGCTTTCAAACCAGGAGTATTCCTTTTTTCACTCTTCAAACTGGGCAAGGGTGCTCTATGAGTCATATCACTACAATCCGCTTTACTTTACATTAATTGATGAAGAAAAATTATTAGTTGCCATACCTCTCATGGAGATAAAAAGCATCCTGACAGGACAGAGGGGTATATCTCTTCCTTTCACTGA
>CAYFXR010000086.1:0-10758 GCA_964347155.1 uncultured Nitrospiraceae bacterium
AAATGGAAGAAAAACATTGTTTAACCCAAATAATGCAGACATTGCTCAAGAAATTATTTTTCGATACCTTAGACGCAACTCCAACCAATCTAAGGTGAATATTTTTGTTCCAACATATATACATAATTTAATAATAAATTTATCGAGTTAAATAATTTCTTGAGCAATGTCTGCATTATTTGGGTTAAACAATGTTTTTCTTCCATTTAGATTGTAAAAGGATTCGAGGATTCAAGCCCGAATCCTCGACCCCTTGAATCCTTCGTACTTAAAATTACATTTCATTTGGCTTTAGTCTCTCACTTCTGGTATTCTATTTTAGATTCATTGGAGGGTTTCAATTGATCGCATCTCTTAAAGGCATTGTCCTGAGCAAAAAACCGGAAGGAGTTATCATAGATGTAAGCGGTATTGGTTACCATGTATCTATTCCTCTATGCAATCTTTGCGATATTCCTGAACCTGGCAAAATGGTTTTTTTACATACATATACGCATGTCAGGGAAGACGCATTACAACTTTTTGGGTTCATTTCAGAAGAAGACAGAAAAGTTTTTACTACCCTTCTTGGAATAAGCGGCATAGGACCTAAACTTGGCCTTGCTATACTTTCTGGAATGCCCTCAAGCCGTTTTATTGAAACGGTGAATAACGAGGATGTTCCCCTGCTTGCTACCATCCCTGGTTTAGGAAAAAAAACAGCTGCGCGACTCATTCTCGAACTCAGAGGAAAACTCCCTTCCATAGACAGAGAAAATGCATATCCTTCGCAAGAAAATTCTGCCACAGGTGATTCAATATCAGCACTTGTAAACTTAGGATATAAAAAATTATCATCTGAAAAGGCAGTTGAAAAGGCTGTGAATAATGGCGCAGATACAATTGAAGGTATAATAAAAGAAGCATTAAAATATCTCACGGATACAAAGTAATTCCCTCTCCCTTGGCAGGAGAGGGTTAGCCCTGAACCAGGACGGTTCAGGGTTAGGGTGAGGAGGAACAGGATGAATAATGAAAGACATGCCTGAAAGAAATATTACATCTGAAGCTAAAGAAGATGATCTTAATTTTGAGCTGAATGTTCGCCCGAGGTCGTTTGAAGAGTTTGTAGGACAGGTCAAGATTAAAGATAATTTAAGAATATTTATTAAGGCAGCAAAACAAAGAAATGAACCTCTTGATCATGTCCTTTTCTGCGGTCCACCAGGACTCGGCAAAACAACACTTGGCCATATAATTGCCGCTGAACTCGGAGCAGAAATAAAAGTAACTTCAGGTCCAGTGCTGGAAAGACCAGGTGATCTGGCTGCCATACTTACGAATCTCGGAGAAAAGGATATACTTTTTATTGATGAAATCCATAGACTTCCGAGAATTTCTGAAGAAATTCTATACCCCGCTATGGAAGATTATCAACTTGATATCATTATTGGACAGGGGCCGAGTGCCAGGTCTCTTAAATTGAATTTGCCAAAATTTACGCTAGTTGGCTCCACAACAAGAACCGGTCTCCTGACGTCTCCACTGAGAGACCGTTTCGGGATTATTAACAGACTGGATTTTTATAAGCCCACTGATCTTGAAAAGATACTTCTTCGTTCAGCGAGAATCTTACATTCAGAAATTACTGAAGAAGCTGCCGCCGAAATCTCCAAACGGTCAAGGGGTACTCCAAGAATAGCTAACAGATTACTCAGACGTACGAGAGATTTTGCCCAGGTAGAAGGTGATGGAGTGATGGAAATGGAAATAACAAAAAAGGCGCTACATGCAATGGAAGTCGATAAAATGGGCTTTGACGAAATGGACAGAAAATTGCTTCTCACCATCATTGAGAAATACAGGGGGGGACCGGTGGGGCTTGAAACGCTTGCATCGTCAATTAGAGAAGAAAAGGATACAATCGAAGATGTTTATGAACCATATCTTTTACAGGAAGGCTTTATAGAAAGAACTGCCAGGGGCAGAATTGTCACAAATCTTGCATACAAGCATTTTGGAATTAAAAAAGCAGATAGATTGCTTTGACAGGAATCAGTGAAAAACTGAAACCTGATCCCTGGCCCCTGAAGGCTATAAACAATGAAAATCCTTTTCCACATATGTTGCGGCAATTGCACTATCTATCCTTTCAAAATACTGACGTCCGAAGGACATGAATTTGCGGGCTTGTGGTTTAATCCAAACATTCATCCTTTGGAAGAATATAACTTAAGGCTTAATTCATTAAAAAAGTTATCAAGCGAGTGGAAAATTGATGTTATTTATTTTGAAAATTATACCCCGTCAGATTATTTTGATATGTTTAAATCTCCCTTACCCCCCTTATATAAAGGTCGGAATCGACTCGTTCCGAGGCGGCCAGGGGTAATTATAGATGTGGATGAATTATTAGAGGAATATCCTTCTGATTCAATTCCACCATTTCGTGACCGCTGTAGATACTGTTACCAGCTCCGTCTTGAGAAGACCGCTCAGCAGGCTCAACAGCAGGGCTTTGATGCATTTTCAACAACATTATTGATAAGCCCTTATCAGGACTTTGAACAGATTATATCCACAGGGGAAAAACTTGCTGAAACATACAATGTTCTTTTTTATCTCAAAGACTTCAGGCCATTTTTCAGAGATACCATGAATCTTGCGAAAGAACGTGGACTTTATAGACAAAATTACTGCGGGTGTATATTTAGCAGGGAAGAACGATATAGAAAGAAAAATCAAAAGCAATGGGACAGAGGGACAAGGGCACAGAGGCACAAACTAAAAAGTTAAAACATTAAATTTTGTGCCTTTAATAATATTTTATGTCCGACTTCATACAACATATAGCAAAATTATTAATCGTCTTTGGTATAATTATTGCCGCTATTGGAGCTTTATTGCTTTTATTCAGAAACAGCGGGATCCCATTCCTAGGAAAACTACCAGGAGATATTGTTATTCAAAGAAAAAACTTTACTTTTTATTTTCCCCTTGCAACAAGCATTATCTTGAGTATAATAATAACCTTGATTTTTTATTTTATTAGCAGAAGATGAAACAAACATGCCAACAATTCAACACAAAGGTTATATAAAATGAACTATATTGTTTTAACCATCTTTTTATTGATTTTTCTTCTCTCTCCGTTTGCAAAAGCTGAAGATACTATTAAAATCTTAATGCTCAAAAACCCGTATGCTCCATTCCCTTCTGAACAAGCTGAGCATCTTGAAAGTTTAACAGGGAAAGTCCTTATAAACGGACAATCTTATGCAGGCTCTCTTGATATTATGAGGGATGACAATGGACTTTACGTTATCAATAACCTGCCATTTGAAAAATATATAGAAGGGGTTGTCGCCTCTGAAACCGGTAAGGACTGGGAGTTTGAAGCTTTAAAGGCACAGGCTATCGTTTCAAGAACGTATGCATTGTATTATAAAATCCACAATGCAGGGAAAAATTTCCACCTATCATCAACTGAACTCCATCAAGTATATAAAGGCTTGAATACTTATCCTCTTATTACTTACGCCGTGAAAGTAACAAGGGGCAAGATATTGACATATGAAAACCTCCCGATAAAAGCATTCTTTCATACATCATGTGAAGGAAAAACAGAACGCCCTGAAGAGGTATGGGAAGAAAGTTATCCATATCTGAGATCTGTAGACTGCAATACCCAAAATACTCCATATGAGAGCTGGCAAAGAAAATTCACACATCAAGAGATAGAAAAAGCCATTGGTATCAATGGGTTAAAGGATATTGAGATTTCTTCATATACTGCCTCCGGAAGGGCAAAAACACTTAAAATAATTATTAAAACTGATGAAGTATCAAAAAAAGAGATAAACGTCAAAGCTATGGATTTGAGGAAATTACTCGGATATAAAGAATTGCCTAGCACACATTTTTCTTTATCAAAAACGAATAAAGATGTAATTTTTTCCGGTAAAGGTTTTGGTCATGCTGTTGGACTCAGCCAGTGGGGAGCACTTGAAATGGCAAGACAGGGGAAAAACTACCGAGAAATCCTTGAACATTACTACCCCGGCACAACGATACAAAAAAATAAGGAGTGGTATAGCCGAGTAATAGAAAAAAACGACTAGGCTAAGGAAAAATTGTGCCGTGGAACACGTAACGATTTACATTCTTCCCACACTCGAACCCTTGAATCCTCGAATCCCTGAATCCTGTCTGTTAACCCAAATAATGCAGACATTGCTCAAGAAATTATTTAACTCGATAAATTTATTATTAAATTATGCATATAGCTTGGAACAAAAATCTTCACCTTAGATTGGTTGGAATTGCTTCTAAGGTATCGAAAAATAATTTCTTTCACAACGCCTGCATTATTTGAAATGCATTTTTTGGGTTAATAATATGAAACTTTCAGAATTTGATTATCACATGCCAAAAGGCATGATAGCACAATATCCTCTGAAAGAACGGGATGCCTCAAAACTGTTTGTTCTTCATAAAAAAACAAATACGTTCGAACACAGGATTTTCAAAGATATTGTTAGCTATCTTTGTCCGGGTGATGTCCTTATTCTTAATGACACTAAGGTAATACCGGTTCGTCTATATGGTACTAAAACTTCAGGTGGAAAAGCTGAGATCACCCTTTTAAATGAATTGAGAAAAAATGTATGGGAAGCACTTGTTAAGGGCATACATGAAGGCAGAGTAATTCTTTCATGTGGTATCACTGCAAATGTATCCCCCTTAAACGGAACTACTGCCAGGGTAAAATTCAACCTTAATTCTCATTTATCGGATGCAGATGAATCTGATATAAAAAGATTATTAAACGAAATCGGTTTAATGCCTCTTCCTCCTTATATAAAAAGAAAAGTTCTTAAATCTGACGCAAAACAATATCAAACTATTTACTCAAAAAGAGAAGGGGCTATTGCAGCACCCACTGCAGGATTACATTTTACCAATAAGCTTTTAAGCATTATACAGGAAAAAGGGATCGAGGCAAAAAAAATCACCCTTCATGTCGGGCATGGTACTTTTAAACCTGTTAGAGCTACGTATATCAAAAACCATCAAATGGATGAAGAATTTTTTGAGATCCCTGAGACAACCGCTCATGCAATAAATTCTGCTAAATCAGAAGGGAGAAGGATCATTGCCGTAGGGACAACTGTCACAAGAGCCCTTGAGGCATCTGCTAAAGATGAAACGGCAAACAAGATACACCCAGGTTCGGGGAAGGCGTCAATTTTTATTTATCCGGGATATACATTTAAAATCGTAGACGCACTCATTACGAATTTTCATTTGCCTAAGTCTACACCTATGATGCTTGCATCTGCCTTTTCAGGACTCAACCTTTTGAAAAAGGCATATGAGATTGCGCAAAGTGAGGGCTACCGATTTTATTCATATGGCGATGCCATGTTAATAATATAATTCAGTTATCAGATCTGCAAAACTTATCGCTGAGCGCTAAAGGCTTGTTGGCGGGTTCAATTAGTAAGGGGAAAGGGCATTCAATCGAGGACGTTTGAACCAGTAAAAACTGGTGTTAAATTATTTTACACTTTATTTGCAATTTTACTTGCTTTATTGATATTCTTGGATTATATTTAAAAAAATATCAGCGGGAAGTGATATTTTCTATAATCCATTTCCCTCTTCTTATTGATCAGAAAAAGGAGAACGCTTACGGTTAAGCTCGAGTTGGACTTAGGAGAAGAAAAAGACCTTTCATTGTTATACGGAAGGATCGATAGAACTCTGAAAGTCCTTGAAGAAACCCTTGGTATTGAGGCTTCATTAAGGGGCAATAAAATATTTCTCCAGGGAAATGAAAGATCCGTTAACAAGGCAGAAAGGTTTATTAAAGAACTCCATTTAATAAACTCCAATGGGTATGTCATAAGTCCTGAAGATATAAAATACGTTATTAAAGCCATCGATGATACCGATTTGGGAGATTCCTCTTCTCAGGACAAAACTTCACAGAAATCCACTAAGACATCTCTGAGAGAATATTTTCTCAGCAACATTCCCGTATCATCAAAAAAGAAATTTATCGTTCCAAGGTCAGAGACGCAGAAAAAGTATATTGATGTGATTAAACAGTATGATATGGTCATTGGCATCGGCCCTGCTGGAACAGGCAAAACATATCTCGCAATGGCAATGGCTATAAACGCCCTTATGAAAAAGCAGGTAAGCAGAATCA
The DNA here is from genome assembly GCA_964347155.1 of uncultured Nitrospiraceae bacterium. GTDB lineage: Bacteria > Nitrospirota > Thermodesulfovibrionia > UBA6902 > UBA6902 > CAYFXR01. Next base: position 6,197 of record CAYFXR010000086.1, read on the forward strand.
TCCTCGCAAGGCCGGCTGTTGAGGCCGGAGAAAGACTTGGCTTTTTACCCGGTGATATATACGAAAAAGTAAATCCTTATCTAAGGCCTCTTTATGATGCCCTTTTTGACATGATGGAGGCTGAAAAAGCATACAGTCTCATAGAGAAGGGAATAATTGAAATAGCACCGCTTGCCTTTATGAGAGGCAGAACATTAAACGATTCTTTTGTAATACTTGATGAGGCACAGAACACGACTTCTGAGCAGATGAAGATGTATCTTACAAGATTGGGGTTTAACTCGAAGACTGTTATTACAGGAGATACTACCCAGATTGACCTGCCCACAGGGAAGGTATCAGGTCTTATAGAAATTGAAAAGATTCTCAAAGACATCAAAGATTTATGCTTTGTATACTTCTCTGAAAAGGATGTAGTAAGACATAAACTTGTTCAAGAAATAATAAAAGCTTATGAAAATTTCGAAAAAACCCGTTAAGAATTGCTATGGCAAACAATAAAACAAAGGATAAGAAAAAACAGCTGTCCAATTTTAATAAAGACAACCTGATAAAAGTTTCCTTACTCCTGTTATTTACTGCAGCTTTGAATGTTTCAATAGTCTGGGACACGTCATTTTCCTTGGAAACAATAGCCGGAATTTCTTTGATTAATGTACTGCTTCTGCTCATCCTTTACAAAGATTTTATCCGTTATAAACCGCAGATCAAAAAAGATTACAAGTTACTTCTCCTTATCGGAACTCTTTTAGCCGGCAATCTTTTAATTGGACGAATTTTTTATTATGTCCTGCAGGGCTTTACCAAATGGCTTGGTACTATTGACCCCTTTCTCCTCGTTTATGCCGTCCCGCTTGCAACCGGATCCATGCTTTCTGCCCTTTTAATAGATATTCACACCGCCATTGTTTTCACCGTTATCACAAGTCTTCTTGCGGGGTTATGGCTTAACAATCCTCTCTATTCTATTTTCGTATTTGCATCCGGCCTAACTGCCGCATTTGGCGTTATAAGATGCAGAAAGCGTTCGGCCATCTGGAAAGCAGGACTTTCTGTAAGCTTGGTCAGTGTATGTACAGCTTTGATAATAACACTTTTTAAGGGACAACTGTTAACTGTAGAACCATTCATAGCTGCAGGTTCAGGCTTTTTAAATGGTATCATTGTTATTATGCTGGTCTCTGCACTATTGCCGATTTTTGAGTACGTATTCAATTTAACAACAGATATCAGCCTTCTTGAACTTCTTGACCTGAATCAACCACTGATGAGGGAGCTTTTAGTGGAAGCTCCCGGTACGTACCATCACAGCATTATAGTCGGCAATTTAGCCGAGGCCGCAGCTGAAGAGGTCGGAGTTAATCCATTATTGGCACGAGTTAGTGCCTACTATCACGATATCGGAAAAATTAAAATGCCGGATTATTTTATCGAAAACCAGATTGCTTCTGTGAGCAAACATGACAAGCTTGCACCCCAAATGAGCAGTTTAATCTTACTGTCACATGTAAAAGAAGGAGTTGAACTTGCAAAAAAGCATAAACTTCCACAGGTAATAATAGATATTATACAACAGCATCACGGAACTTCCATCCAAACCTTCTTCTATCAAAAGGCAAAGGAACAACATGATAAAATAACACCCCTTACGGAAGAAGATTTCAGATATCCAGGCCCGAAACCCAAGAGCCGTGTCGCGGCCTTGGTGCTCATGGCTGACGCAGTAGAAGCTGCATCAAGAGTCCTCACAGATACAACGCCTGCAAGGGTTTCACTCCTTGTTGATAGAATTATTAATCATTGTATTATTGATGGTCAGCTTGATAACTGTGAGTTGACCTTCAAGGACATACGAGAAATAAGAAGTCACTTTGTTTATCTTTTGACCAGTATGTATCACAAACGCATTGACTATCCCGGATTTGAAATAAAAGATGAAAGTACTGATAAAAAACCAGCAAAGGCTTCGACCTCTGAATAAAGCAAAGATAATAAGAGTATCCCGCCAGATCCTTTCCCTTTTAGAACAACCCCGATATGCCGGGACTGAGTTAAGCCTACTGTTTGTAGGAAACAGAAAAATGTTACAGTTAAATAAAATGTACAGGAGGATAAGCAAAACTACCGATGTCCTTTCTTTCGATGCCAAAATCCCCATAAAACAGTCTGGCACCAACAATATACTGGGTGATATTGCGATAAACGTATCAAAGGCAGAATCTCAAGCGAAAATATCAGGTACAGGGTTTTATGACGAGATCTATCGTCTCTTAATTCATGGCATATTGCATTTGTTTGGGTATGAACATGAGAAATCGGGTTACAAAGCACGTATAATGAAAAAAAAAGAACAGGAGATCCTTCATGCCATTAAGAAAATGGATTCAAAGCGCTAATCATGCTATTGAGGGTATTCTTCATGTCGCAAAAACGCAGCGACATATGCGCTATCACCTGTGCGTGGCAATATTTATACTTATCCTTGGTTTTGTCCTCGGTGTAAGGGGGATAGAATTTGTAATTTTAATAACACTAGCCACCATAGTGCTTTCTATTGAGATGATAAACACGGCAATTGAAACAATTACTGATATATTGTTTAAAGAATATGACCCAAGGGCAAAAGTGATTAAAGATATTGCCGCGGGGGCTGTCCTCGTGACCGCTGTAGGTGCTGTGATTATAGGATATGTCATTCTATTTGGGCCGGTTAAAGATTTCTTTTACAGAGGATTACATATCGCAAAACGTGCAGAAGCAGATATTGCTGTTGTTGCGCTCATAGTGGTATTAATACTAGTAGTAATATCAAAAGCATTTTTTGGAAAAGGGGAACCATTAAGGGGAGGCATGCCTAGCGGTCATGCAGCGGTTGCTTTTTCGATATGGGTTGCTGTTGTCTTCCTCAGTGAAAGTTTTATGCCTTCTCTACTTGTCCTGATTATGGCTATCATTATTGCTCAAAGCAGGGTCTATGTTGGTATACACAAACCACTGGAGGTCATTCTCGGGGCAATGTTGGGAATAACGGTATCCTTTCTCCTCTTCAAGGTGTTTTCATAATGAAGCTGTCAGCGATTAGCTATTACCTAAATTGAGCGATTTTAACTTCATAAAGATGTGCAAGGCAGGTGAAAAAATACATAGCGATACCTCTGTGCAGTTATTGTCTTGCTATTATAATCTTCACTCTTTAAGTGAAAGACTAAATATAGCAGTATGACAATTCCAAAATCCAATCGTATTATGAATTTTTGAACCTGCATTGCACATCTATCTATATAAGAATCGCTCAATTATAGAATTGCCTCCTAACATTACTGTTGGTTCAATCTTTTTGATTGAACCATTAATTTCATAACATGAGGTTCAATCGAGGACAATTGAAACAGAAAAAAATGCATTCTAAAATTAAAAAATACGATCCTGCGGTTGATAAAAGATTTCTCATTGCACTTTCGGGAATTATATGGAGCGTTGTCGGGATAATACTCTGCAGCCTTGCTTTTAACTGGCTTTCGCAAACAATCGCAGATAATGCTTTCTGGTTTGGCCTGACGGGAATCATTCTTTCGCTTCTCATTCATCATTTCGGATTTTTAAAACTAGTTGACAGTAATATTGAACGTATAATATCAAAGAAAGGCAAGGTATGTATTTTTGCATTTCAACCGTGGAGAAGCTATTTTATAATCCTGATAATGGTTGGAATGGGAATTGTCCTGAGACATTCGCCTCTGCCGAAACCATATCTTTCCATTATTTATATCGGTTTTGGCAGTGCCATGGTGCTGTCAAGTATCAGGTATCACAGGATTTTTTTTAAGATTATCAAGAATCCACAAAATTTCAACTGAATATTAACCCAAAAAATGTATCTCAAATAATGCAGACATTGCTCAAGAAATTATTTAACTCGATAAAATTATTATTAAATTATGCATATAGCTTGGAACAAAAATATTCACCTTAGATTGGTTGGAATTGCGTCTAAGGTATCGAAAAATAATTTCTTTCACAAAGCCTGCATTATTTGGGTTAATCCGAAACATGAATCCTTGAATCCTTTCTGCCAGCTAAATAGGAGAATAACCACATTCCGGGACTTATATATAAGGAGGCAGTAACGAACGGGAAGGTTATGTACGAGGCCGCATGAAGAGGAAAAGACTGCCTGTTACACCGGTTGAATGGTTAAGTCATGCAGAGAGTGATCTGAATCTTGCGAAACTCGGAAAGGGAAAGGATAAGGTTCTCCCCGAGCAGATCTGTTTTCATGCCCAGCAGGCTGCTGAAAAAGCTCTCAAATCCCTTCTCCTTTTTCACAAACTTGAATTCCCATTGACGCATGACCTTGTAGAACTTGTGGATATTCTTGAAACCTCCGGAATTGCCTTGCATGCCCTTTTTACCGAAATAGGCATCTTGACCCCGTATGCTGTTGAAACCCGTTATCCCGGTTCCTGGGGAGATATAACGGGCCATGATGTTGATGAAGCCATTACCCTTGCGGAACAGGTATGTGATTGGGTCAAAAAACACATTTCAACCAGCGCCTGAGA
>CAYFXR010000087.1:0-23477 GCA_964347155.1 uncultured Nitrospiraceae bacterium
GCGCACGATATACCGATTCCTTCGTCTAATCCTGCTCGTGCAAACTTTTTAATATTCTCCTTCAATTCACGAAGATCTGATGACTTCACTATAAATGCGTCCGAAATTACGTTGGCAAATTCATCCGTGTAATCAAATGCCGAAGCCATGAGAACAGGAATATTCGGCCGTTTTTCTTTCATGTGTCCAAGCAGGGTTAATCCATCAATGTCCGGAATAAGAAACTCCAGAGTTACAAGCACGGGATTTTCCCTTTCAAATTTTTCCATTGCCTCCTTGCCTGACGATGCAACTATGACATCATATCCCTCTTCTTCAAGCTCTTCCTTGTATAAGCGCAGGATATTAATATTATTGTCAACTATCAAAAGCTTCATCTTACATTTGCATCGATATTTGAATTGTTTTACCTCATTATCTTGCAAAGTTTACATTTCACGCCCTGTTTGATCACACAGTGAGGTATTTTTGTTAAGTATTTCTTCTACAGCTTTTTCAATGTCCTCGGTTTCAGCAGGCTTAAATAAAAACGGCACTTCATTATCTATAAAAAAATTCAAGTGATTCCTGGAAAAGGAACTCGTGAGAAACAAAAAACGGTTTTTTAAACTGGAATCGATTTCAATGGCTTCCTTATAAAATTCGATACCGTCCATTACAGGCATGTTTATGTCTGAAACAATGACATCATAACAATCAAGAGAGACTTTAATAAGAGCTTCATTTCCATTTTTTGCGATTTCAACTGTCCCGTATTTCTCTAACATATCTGCAAGATAGTTGGCAATTATATCTGTATCTTCAACTATCAAAATCTTCTTTTTTCTGTTTTTACTTATAGCCATATTCCCTCCAGACACATAATGACGAATCGTTTTCACTGAAAATCCGGATAACTTTTTAATCCTGTGCCATGGGCTGGGGTGAAGTCGACCTCCCCTTTTTTATTATTGAGGGTTAAAATGAATATCTACCTCACCCCGGGATCATTGGTGCTTTGATTACTTTATGTTTCCCTTTTCTATAACATTCTTGCCTGTCTTTGCCGTTTTTTTCTTTTTCTTATGTTTCTGAGATTTGCCTTTCTCAAAGTTCTTTTTCATACTCTACCTCCTTGGTTTAAAATGTCTGGAATTGCGACATTTTTAGTCGTCACAGCCATAATCATAACTTAAGATCGGCCGTATAACTCTTTTATTCTTCATGTACTTTTGATATTCTTTTTTCTTCCTGCTCTTTTTATGCGAAAATCGCCTCCTTCTCTTATTTTTTTATGATCAATACTTTCAAACATTTGACTTTCCTCGTGAAGCACAATTATTATGCATCGTCTTGTATAGATAGCCATGCATATATGCAATTCTGAATGCAATATTTTCCGACTGTACAATAACCTCTTACTATGATCATGTGATCACATCCCGTGATATCTGGAAATGGACATCTCACATATGAAAATCCTTCTGTTTCTTCCCTAAAGACTGCCATGATACTATTGCCTCCGGAAAAATCAAACAATCACAACGGAATCATCACAGCCAAAAGGATTCGGTAAATATTTGTCTGCAAACCAGTCGTTCTCCCATGTCCTGTTATCTATAAAATATCTGAACCTGTATTCCCTGTCTTTTTCAAGCTCAAGGGTTACTGTGAAGTCACCGTTTTTAAGCCGCTTCATCAGTGTTAACTCCTTGTCCCAGTTGTTAAAGTCCCCGGTTATATTTACTCTTTTTGCTCCCTGAGCTGCATCCTTAGACAGCCTGAACGTCACCTTGCAAATCGGTCTGGATTTTACATACTGTTTTTTGATCCTGTCATGTTGTCCATTTCCTGAATTCTTGCCGATGGTACACAGTTTGGTTGAAACTTTTTTTATAAATTTTTTGTTCATACCTGCTCCAGTTCAATCAGATTTAATTTATTTTAAGGAGAAAGCAAACCCTCTAGCGGCGCTACCCCTGATCATCCCGGTATTTCTCATCGGGATAATCTTGCTCTTCTTCCTCAGAGATATCCTCATCTTCAGAATCTTCTTCCAGCAAATCTTCATATTCATCATCATCATCATCGACATCAGCCTCTTCTTTATCCATAAGCACTACTCCCCCATCTTCTTCCCCCTGGGATGCAAACAAACTGTTTTGTCCTGCAATTAGCAAACCCGCTGCCAACAGCACTGCTAAAAGGAATGTCATTACTTCTTTCATCATCTTTACCTCCTTCTTGAAATTTGTTCTCAATACCAAGAAACCTTATTGTTAAAAATATATAAAACAAAAACCATGCCAGACTTTAATAAATTGCAATTCATTGTTAAATCAAAGACTTATACGTATGCTAAATTGTATTTGCTATTCATTCGGCAAAATTTTATACTAATTACGTCATTATGACGTATTGATTTTTGATAAATGTTTATAATACGCCAAAATGGCGTGATACTATTATATTTTATTAATGACATGGTTAAAAAAGCACGGGAACTGAATACCAGCATTCTTTTCGTATGTGATACAGGCGATACAAGATGGGAACGTCTGATTACGTACTTAAAAAGGAAAGGAGCAAACATTCTCAGCACTGCCGGGGCCAGAGAAGCATATGATGTTTTAAGAAAACACCCTATAAATGTTATGGTTGTCGACTATGACCTGTCCGATATTAAGGGACTGCACTTATTGAAGAAGGCAAAGAAGCTTCAAGCGCATATTGAGCTGATTTTTCTCTCCGAAAAGGCTTCACTCTCAAAAGCAATAGAGGCAATGAGAGGGGGCGCATACGATTTCTATGAGTTCCCCATTAATGCAAGGTTGATAATGACAGTGATAGAGAAGGCTATTGAGAAACAGGGACTGTCTGTTGAGAAAACCGAGCTTGAGCAAAGGGTCAGGGAAAAATTCGATTCCGGTAAAATTGTCGGAAGGAGCAAGGCCATGCAGCATGTCCTCGACATTGTGGGCTCGATATCCGCAAAAAACGTAAACATACTTCTCACAGGAGAAACCGGTTCAGGCAAAGAGATGATAGCCAATGCAATACATTACAACAGTCCGCGATCTTCAAAACCGTTTATAGGCATCAACTGCGCTGCCCTGAGTGAAGGCGTATTAGAGTCCGAACTTTTCGGCCATGAAAAGGGTTCGTTTACAGGCGCTGTTGCCAAAAGAATAGGCAGGTTTGAACTTGCAGATGGTGGAACACTGTTTCTTGACGAAGTCGGAGACCTGCCGCTCAGCACTCAAGTCAAGCTCTTGAGAGTTCTTCAGGAAAGGTCGTTCGAAAGAGTCGGCGGCAACGATCAGATAAAAGTGGATGTAAGGGTACTAGCTGCAACACACCGGGATCTGAAAAGGCTTACTAGTGAAGGCAAGTTCAGGGAAGATCTCTATTATCGCTTAAATGTTGTTCATATTGACGTGCCTCCATTACGAGACCGGAAAGACGATATACCGGTCCTCGTAAGCTCATTTATCCAGAAGTTCAATGATGAAAAGAATTACGGGATAAAGGGTATTTCAAGAGATGTGATGCAGATTCTTCTGAATTACAAATGGCCTGGAAACGTCAGGGAGCTTGAAAACGCGATCGAGTCAGCCATGGCGCTTTCCACTACAGATGTCATCGAGGCCAAATACCTTCCATCATTCCTGCTTATGACCAAGCCTCAGGATATCGACTTCTATCAGATACCGCAAAATCTCACTCTTCAGGAGATAGAGGAAGAAATTATATCACAGACTCTTGCAAAGACAGGTGGTAATAAGACAAAGGCTGCTAAACTCCTCTGCATCGGATTGAGAACACTCCAGAGAAGAGTCAAGGATATATAATTTTTTTATCGCTCAATTGTATACAGTACATCGCCGCCGCTTTCCAGCCCGTATTCTGTCTGCACCTGAAGTCTCCTTGTCAAGTCATAACGGAGGCGGATGGTGCTGACAGGTTCGAAAAGGCCAATTCCATAACTTATATACAGCCTTGGTGACAGGTATTTCCCTATAAAGAGTGTAGCCTGTTCAGGAGCTTCACCCTTTTCTATTTCAACATCCTCTAACCCGAATGCAGCTCCTATTTTTTTTGCAACGAATCCACCAGCGCTCAGACCCGCTGAAAGAGCGGCTCCGTAAAGCCTGTTGCCTTCAGAACCCGATAGGTGTCTCATGGGCCGCCCGAATAGAATATAGGAGAGTGCATCCGACTCATCCATGGTGGGTACAGAGTAAATATGAAGCTCAGGGGTCTTGAGTGTTCCCTGAACATTCACACCAGCTGTCACATCCTTTATTTTTCTAAAAGCCCTTATGTCAAGTCCGGGATCATCTATAAGTCCTGCAAATATGAGCTGGCCTTTTTCAATTGTAAGATCCTGCCCATATGCCTTGTATTTACCCTCAACTATTTGAAACTCACCCTGTCCCTGCGTAACCTTGCCTGGCTGCTCCGTTAAATCGATACCTCCTGTTACGCGGCATGTGAGACCGTAACCCCTGAACCTAACATTATCACCAAGTGAAAATTTGATTTTGCCTGTTACGGACCATACCGCCTCTTTTTTACTCACCGGCATGTCTACGACTATCACGTCTTTTGAAGGTAAAACAGCGTCCGCTATGTGCAGGGATTCCACTCTGGCCTGCGGAATTTTCAGTGAACCTGCAAAGTTAATCATTTTGCCTTCGATCCTTAAATCAATATCAGGTGATACAATCATCCATGTGCCGGGTATTTTAACAACCTCAAAATTTTCGCCATAAATCCGTAAAACAGCTGAAGGGACTTTATCTTTATGCAGCCCGACTGTTCCGTGAATAGACGAATGTCCACTGCCGGACGATAGTCGTCCTTCGATGGTAAATGTGCCGCTTTCGTCAGCATTTACTGCTAAGTTTATGTTCCTTAAATTTAAGCCCAGATCAGGAATGTCAGCCGCCCCTTCCTTTAATGTCACGTCACCTGTTATGGCTGTCTCTGCTAGTGTTCCATCAATCTTAACTCGTACAGCTACAGATCCGGAAGTATTATTTACTTTTTGTAAAAATACAGGTATGAAGTCAAGATTATTCAGCTCCGCTGCAACGTGGCCGATGATTTGCTGACCAGCTGTTTCTATTATGCCCGGCATGAACCCAGGAAGGCTGATTCCACCTGTTATATGCCCTCTGTCAAGGAATATTATTTCGGCATTTGCATCCAAAGCTTTTTCGTTGAGAAAAATGTGTACTTGCGATTTTCCAAGCAAAATATCCAAGGGCTCATCATCCGCACGATAATGTATTTTCCCTGAAGGCATAATCAGTGACACATTCCCTGATATGGTTTTTTTCGGACTGTACAATATATCGCCGCTGCCATTAAGAACCCCTTCAGTTTCAACCGATGAAGGGAAAATGGATTTTACAAATGAAAGTGGGAAATTAGTTAAAAAAAACTTACCCTTAACACCTTCGACCCTGTCCCATGAAGTCTGAAAACAGAGATCAGTGTCATTATTAACCACGCATAGTAATTCAGAACCGGCTTTATACGTGGATACGGATAAGGAAGCAGGTTCTCTGAGAGACCATTTGCCGAATTTGTCGGTATTAAATACTGCGCTATTAAATCGCCCTGTCCACACTGCTTCCTTATAACCTCCTGTCATCCAAAGAACTGCGCTTATACTATCCACTGTCGCATCCATTGCAATGGAATGAGAGGAAACCACGCCGGTGCTTTTAAAAGAAAAAGTTTTGATCTTTTGTCCGCCAATAGCGACACTGGCAGCACTGATGTCCAGCAATGACTCTCTTTCACCTTTAGTGTCAATGTCAAGCACAGTCTTGACACTTTCAACACCATAGTTATCGTATGATACTGCTCTTCCATTGATATTGCCTTTTATTACAGGATAAGACCTGCTGCCGGTTACAGAACCACTGCCTTCGATTACTCCTTTTACCTTTGGGATCAGGTCTCCCGCATCACGTATATGCGCCTCCCATTTTAATGACCACGAATCAGCCAGTATACCTGAAGCATACAAATTTGATTCTCCTGAGCTGACTTCCAGACCTGATAACTCCAAATGATCTTCCAACACAGACAATTTCGCCTGTGCTTTAAACTGCCTGTCTCTCAACCGTCCTTCTACAAACACTACAGAAGGTTTGACTGTCAGTGCTCCCTTTTTATATTGCCCGGAGGAATGGACAGTCATATCAATTGATCCCTGCCATTCCGGCCATTTAATTGCCGGATTCAGGCTTTTTGAATTAACATTAAATGACCATATGATATCGGGCTTCCAGCTTACAGCTCCATTGCCAGTCAATATACCATCCAATATACGAATGTTAAGAGATGACATGTTTGCTTTGGTATCCGATCCATATCCGCTGACATCACCGGAAAAAGTCAGGTCAGGCCATGTCCTGTTCAGCTTTACAGTATTGAAATCCCGAACAGAAAGATTTCCTTCCCAACTGAGGTTGTTTATTATGTCACTGATTTTCATGCTTGCGTTGCAATGAAAAGGATTTGTTATTTCCTGTGTTATCTTAAGAAGTTTGAACGTTCCTGTAATTTCACCCTGCCCTGATATCTCTTCATATTCCGGAATACGAACTTTCCATGATGCAGCGATTCGCATGGGATAATCACCGCGGGTGGATATCTTTCCTTTTGCAGTCAGGTTTAGTTCAGGCATTTTCATATCCAGCTGATTAATTTTTATGGTTTTTGAATCCATACGTCCTTTAAATGAAACTTGGTCAATATTAACAGGCTTTTGCTCACCTCCCGGCACAATGGAGATATTACTGATGACTGACTTCTTAAGTACAATTTTCATTGGTATACTGATCTCCGGCAGGTCTGACGCAGGTTCAGCTGCTTTGGTTTGTACATCTGCAACGATGCTGACTCCTTCTACTTTCAGACTGGATATATAGGCATTCAGAAGTATGAGACGGGAAGGTTTCCAGTCCAGCATAATCTCATCTATGACAAATGAAGATTCCTCCGATTTATAACGAAAACCCCTTATTGTCATAGGCCCGGAAAGCCTGCCCTGTGCAGACTTTATGGATAATCCGGAAATAGAGTGTGTCGCTTTCGTTATCAGCCATTGCAATCCTGCTTCGGTATGTATGAGATAAAGCATTCCCGTGACAAATACAAGAAAAATTAATGTGCCTGTTATTAATAAAACCCGCTTCATAAATCAGGCCCCACAATTAAATGAATACGCCAGTCCTTTTCTGATTCGGACAGCGGGAAAGCCAAGTCAATCCTGACCGGTCCCACAGGCGACTTCCACCGTACACCAAACCCTGCTCCTGACTTGATGGCGTCTGAAATCGAATCAATTGCATTCCCTGCATCATAGAACAATGCAACACTCCAGTTTCCCCTGATCTTCTGCTCATATTCAATGCTCCCGACAAGAAGATGCCTGCCGCCTGCAACATTGCCGTTTTCATCCTCAGGGCCAAGTGAGTTATATGCATAACCACGTACACTATGATCTCCTCCTGCAAAGAACCTTACAGATGCAGGCAGCTCCGAGAACTCACGTACCAGAGAAGCTCCTCCTTCGCCGCGTATGATGATTCTGCTATCGGTCCATAAACCACGTATATATTTAAGTTGTGTCCGGAATTGCAGAAAGGATGTATCCGATATAAGCGATTCATGGGTACCGTGGATGTCAAGATATACCCGGAGTCCACGTTTTGTGTTAACAGGATTGTCAGCCCATATTTTTGTCCAGCTGATTCCAGGTATAAGGAGAGTGGTTCGCCCTTCATCATCGGCAACATCAAAGTCTTCCTCTTCATGGTTCACGTATAGTGATTCCTTCCAGCCCTTTCTCACGTGATTGAACCGCATTCCGCCGAATATTTTCTCACTATCAATTGTCTCCGTGTCTTCCCGTAACAGCCCTGATGTAAAGGCCAGGCTGTCAGTGCGCGGGTCCCTGAGAGGAATGGTATACTCCCCGGTGATACCTGATTTTATCTCCGATGCTTTTAATGTAATGCCAAACCGGTGTCCAGCTCTATTTATTCTGCTTATTTCCCATCCCACGATTCCCCTGAATCCCGTGTCCGTTCCATAACCCAGACCAAACTTGTATTTATTTCGTTTGCGAGGAACAAGTTTAACATCTATGGGCACTTCAATATCTTCAGCCTGCTCAATACGAGGCGTGATCTCTACGGACTCGAAATAGTCGCTGTTATACAAGGCGTTCTGAAGGTCAAGTATAGCGAATACTACATAGGGTTCACCTTTTCTAAAAGGGACGAAACGGGAAAGGAACTCCTGACTGAAAACGTTCTGAAGAAAGGTCACCTTGCCGAAACGAAACTGCGGCCCAGTGTCAAAGTGAAGGATTATATTTGCGATCCCTTTTCCTGCATGCACTTCGGCTTTACTTTTTACCATTTGGGCTTTAAGGAACCCGAAACTCATTGCCGTATCATGAAGGAGACGCTTGGTCTTTTCATACTTCTGATGGTTTAATATATCTGTTTTATTAACCGGGATATTTTCTATAAGTTTCCTGAAACTTATATGATCCCGGCCTTCCCCTGTGATTGAGATTTCAATGTTGTCGATGATGACCGGATTTCCGGGAGTTATTTTATAGAAAGCATGCCAGGTTGATTCTTTAAGGACAAGTTCCGCCTGAATATCAGGCCGATAATATCCAAATGGCTGAAGCGCCTGCCGGATTTCTTCAGGGGCTTTTTTGTGAAGTTTTTTCATCAGGTTCTCTGTCAGGTCCTGATGTTTCTTTTGCTGTTCAATACTCAAAAAGGCAAAAACGTTCTTTTTGATATCACCTCCGACACCTTCAACGGAAACATTTACCTTCATCGCCGCGTGCACAAGCTGAACACAAAGGACAGTAATAATAGTTGTCATAGCACAATGAATAAGCGTTTTTGTCACCTTGTCATCCATGTATCAGTTAATCCGAACAATGCAGTTACATAATGCAGGCGTTGGAAGAAAATTTATTTATCGTGAAAAAAATTATTTATGTTATCAATCACAAAAGATCATAAAAAACATTTCAGATCTTTTGACAAAAGCCAGAGGATGGCGAATTTAAAAAATCATCTCGATACATTTAGTGCAGCCTTTAACAGGCATAACTGATATTTTAAAACGTTATATCAGGGACTAAGTCTGGCTAAATATAATTCAATGTCACATCGAATTATGAATTTTTAAATTTGCTATCCTCTGGCTTGCTTGCAGCCATTGAAAAAGAATTCACCATGAATTAAGACGCTTTTATTTGAATTTTATCGTGATCATCTTAAACAGAGGTCTGACGGTTATTTCATCCGGGGAAAGGTTGTTACTCCCGTCTTTGTCCAATCCGATAAATGCTTCTTCGAGATTGGAATGTTTATCAGCGTAATCTGAAAATTCAAAAAAAGTGATTCTTTTGTCCTTGTCTTTGTCGATTCTTTGAAACAGTTCCTCGTGCTTTTCCGTTTCTGACACGCCTTCAATGCTCATCCACTCTGCTTTGGATATAGCTTTGTTATTGTTATTATCAAGTTCGTCAAAGACATGCTCTTTCATGTCTTCCGAGAATTCCTCTTGATTAATCTTTCCGTCCGCATTTTCGTCAATGCTCCTGAACAATTCATGTAATGCATGACCATTTGAGACTGAAAATCCCGTCAATATTATCACGGAAGATAAAAGAATCATTAAATATTTAAATCCCGATTTCATAAAAAAACCTCCTTAGTCATTCATCAATTACATAATACATTGTTCTTGCAATTTTGCATAGTAGGGGCAATTCATGAATCACCGTTTCACTTAATCTGCCAAATAAAACTTGACTATCTTTTCAAAACAGGATATAAGTTTTATAAACAATTCATTTCGGAAACCATTTAATCTGAACCGGAGGAAATCATGAGGGAAACTTTATCAAAAGACGAACTAAAAAAAATTAATGCTTACTGGCGCGCGGCTAATTATCTGTCAGTCGGACAGATTTATCTTTATGCAAATCCTTTGTTGAAGCAACCGTTAAAACTGGAGCACGTAAAACCCAGGCTGCTCGGTCACTGGGGGACGACTCCCGGACTCAACTTTATATACGTCCATCTTAACCGCGTTATTAAAAAAAGCGATCTGAACATGATTTATGTATGCGGTCCCGGACATGGAGGGCCAGGGATGGTCGCCAATACATATCTTGAAGGAACATACAGCGATATCTATCCCAACATTTCACAGGACGAAGACGGAATGAGGAGACTCTTCAAGCAGTTCTCCTTTCCCGGCGGGATACCCAGCCATGCGGCTCCTGAAACACCGGGGTCGATTCATGAAGGAGGAGAGCTCGGTTACGCTGTTTCTCATGCCTTTGGTGCGGCCTTTGACAACCCTGATCTCATTGTTGCCTGCGTGGTCGGTGACGGAGAGGCTGAGACAGGCCCTCTTGCCACGTCCTGGCATTCAAATAAATTTCTGAATCCCATCCATGATGGTGTCGTACTACCGATTTTACATTTAAATGGATATAAAATTGCCAATCCGACTTTGCTTGCGCGGATCAGCAGTGATGAACTAAAAAATCTCTTTATCGGATACGGCTATAAGCCCTATTTTGTCGAGGGATCCGAACCCGAATCAATGCACCAGTTAATGGCAAAGTCACTGGATAAAGTAATAAACGAAATCAGATCAATACAGAAACATGCACGCAGCAATGGAAGAGCCAGACGGCCTAAATGGCCGATGATTATTTTACGCACTCCCAAAGGCTGGACAGGACCAAAGGAGGTAGACGGGAAAAAGACAGAGGATTTTTGGAGGTCACACCAGGTGCCTTTTTCAGAGATGGCGTCGCGTCCCGATCACGTCAAGCTTCTCGAAGACTGGATGAAGAGCTACAGGCCGGAAGAACTCTTTGACGAAAACGGCACTTTAATGTCTGAACTTGCCGAACTCGCGCCGAAGGGAGAACGCCGTATGGGAGCAAATCCCCATGCCAACGGTGGAATACTGTTGAAGAACCTTAAAATGCCGGACTTCCGTGACTATGCTGTAGAAGTACAGAAGCCAGGTCAGGTCATCGCCGAGGCAACACGTGAACTCGGCAAGTTTTTGCGTGACATTATGAAGCTTAATATGAAAAACAGTAATTTTCGTGTATTTGGCCCGGACGAAACCGCATCAAACCGTCTGGGCGCGCTTTTTGAAGTAACCGGAAAAACCTGGCTGGATGATACCATTCCTGAAGATGACAATCTTTCTGCTGATGGAAGGGTCATGGAAATACTCAGCGAACACACCTGCCAGGGCTGGCTTGAAGGGTATCTTCTCACAGGCAGGCATGGATTTTTTTCCTGTTATGAAGCGTTTATCCATATTGTTGACTCAATGTTCAATCAGCACGCCAAATGGCTGAAAGTCACGAGCAGCGAGATCCCTTGGCGTCGTCCCATCGCTTCTCTTAATTATTTACTAACGTCCCATGTATGGAGACAGGACCATAACGGGTTCAGCCATCAGGATCCCGGATTTATCGACCATGTGGTAAACAAAAAAGCGGAGGTGATCCGAGTCTATCTTCCACCTGATGCCAATACCCTTCTATGCGTTGCCGACCACTGCCTGCGAAGCCGTGACTATGTAAATGTAATAGTCGCAGGCAAACAACCAGCACTGCAATACCTTAGCATGGATGAGGCGATCAAACACTGCAATGTCGGTGTCAGCATCTGGGAATGGGCAAGCAATGATAAAGGCTCCGAACCTGATGTGGTTATGGCCTGCGCCGGAGACATTCCGACCCTTGAAACGCTCGCCGCTGTGGAGATTCTACGCGAACAGGCACCCGATTTGAAAATCAGGGTAGTCAACATTGTAAACCTCATGAAGCTCCAGCCGCAAAATGAGCATCCTCACGGACTATCAGACAAGGAGTTTGATATAATCTTCACCACCGATAAGCCAATAATATTCAATTTCCATGGATATCCATGGCTTATACACCGTCTGACTTACCGAAGGACTAATCACAAAAATCTGCACGTAAGGGGATATAAAGAAGAAGGCACAACAACTACTCCATTTGATATGTGTGTTCTTAATGACATCGACCGCTTTGATCTCGTAGCAGACGTTATAGACCGCGTCCCACAGCTGGGTTATCATGCAGCTTATATCAAGCAGTACGTGCGTAACAAGCAGATTGAACATGAAGAATATATTAAAAAGTATGGTCAGGATATGCCTGAGATCAGAGACTGGAAGTGGGGGATTGAGGATGATTAACCATGGCAATTCATGAATTGCCCTTACAAATAAAAATAGCAGCTACACATGATTTAATACTTTAATTGCCTCTTTCGCCAGTACCACCGCCTCATCAACCGGAATAACCATCACATCAACCATACTTTTATCTGAACTTATGTAGCCCTCTTTCCCTATTGCTTCGTCATTTGCATGTCTGTCAAGTGATATACCGCACCACTTCATATCCTCAAGAATTTTCTCTCTTATAACAGGAGAATTTTCTCCCACGCCGCCTCCGAATAAAATCGCTTCTGCACCTCCAAGTGCTGCCATATAAGCACCTATATATTTCTTTACGCGGTAGCAATAAAGATTAACGGCAAGACGTGCAGCAGGCTCATCTGATTCGAGCAAAACACGCATGTCGCCGCTGATTCCGGAAACACCTATAAGTCCTGACGATTTGTTCAGCAGTCTATCGACTTCACCAGCAGTCAAACCAGCTTCTTTCTGAAGATAGATCAATACCCCGGAATCAATATCTCCTGATCGGGTAGACATTACCAGCCCCTCATTTGGTGAAAAACCCATGGAAGTATCTACAGGCGTGCCATCTTTGATAGCTGTTATCGAACAGCCGGAACCGAGCTGGACGGATATAACTTTTCCCTCGTTACCGATGTCTGAACGGAGTTTCTTTAACCTTTGAAGCATGGCTCTATGAGCTATACCGTGAAAACCATACCGTTTGATACCATGTTCGTTGCACAGGTCCTTTGGCAGAGCATATATCTTTGATACATCTGGCATGTGAGTGTAAAAAGCAGTATCAAAGACTGCGACTTGAGGAATAGCCGCGCCAGTAACGGTGCGACATGCCCGTACCCACTTCATTGCAATAGGATTATGGAGAGGGGCAAAAGGTGAAAGCCGTTCTATTTCTTTTTCAACCTTTTCACTGATCAGACATGGCTTAGTAAGACCTGATCCTCCGTGTACAACGCGGTGAGCTATTGTTTTAGTCCTGCGGATTCGTTCACGCAGGAAATGTTTCAGAAGATTTTCAGGCACATCTTCATCAGGCTTTACGTGCCTTTCTTCGACTCTGTCTAGTCCTTTTGTCGTTTTTTCAAACAATCCAAGCCGGACTGATGAGCTGCCGGTGTTTACCGTTAATATTATCATGTTCCTGTTACAACAAAAATCATATCTTTATGAAATCCGCAGGAGTAAACAGCGTTTTCTCCCCCCCTCATTATGCACAAATCCAGGGGGTGAATCGAAAAACGTATTGCTGCCATACTGGTAAGCAACTATCGTTCTGCATCAGGGCCAAGCATCCTCTGTTCTCCTGGCGGAAGGTCACCCGGCAATACAGGTCTTTCAACAATAGTCAATTCAACCTCCCGTTCTTCACCTTCATAAAAAAGTTTAAGCCGTACTTTATCACCTATTTTTAATGTTCGCATTATATTCGGGAACTTGCCCGGGTCATTTAGAGACTTTCCGTTTACAGACGTTATAATATCTCCGCCCAATAAAAATTCAGCCCCAGCTATTGAAAAAGGAATCAGGCCTTCATGCAGTCCCGCCTTCTGCGCAGGGCTGCCGGGCTCGATTGTCTCAACAAGAAATCCTTCGACAAGGGGAACGTTAATGATTTGTCCCAGTTCTCTGCCGATCAGCTTCCCGTTCACTCCTATCCAGGACCGTATTACACGTCCGTACTTTACTAGTTGATGAAGTATGGGGTTTGCAATATGAATCGGTACGGCAAATCCTATATTTTCCGCCGTGCCCAAGACGGACGTATTGATCCCTATAACTTCACCGCACCGGTTAATCAGCGGGCCACCGGAATTGCCCGGATTTATGGCTGCATCTGTCTGTATCATGGGAAGGGTCAGGCTCATTGGAGACACCGGAAGTATACGGTTCAGGCCCGAAACCACGCCAAGTGTGAGAGTCTGTTCCAGTCCATAAGGATTGCCGATTGCCACAACTTCTTCCCCGACCTGAATGTGTTCGGAATCACCAAAAGGTATGGCTGCATAACCTTCAGGAGGTGCAGGGATGCGAAGGACAGCAATATCGGTAATCGGATCCGCCCCTAACAATTCGGCCTGAACGGTTTCGCCCTTATCCAGTGTTATAGCAATCGCCTTTCGTCCGAAAACAACATGAGAGTTTGTCATTATAATTCCGTTTTTATCTATGATAAACCCGGAACCAATAACCGATCCCACCCTGTTACTTAGCTTGAAAGGATCTATAGATATAGCGGAAATGAATACCACTGATTTTGAAGTTTTTTGAAAAAGCCCGGTAATAGATTCGTTACAAGACGGTTTTGCATACACGAACGAACAGGAAGATGCAAAAAAAGATAAAATCACAATAATTAATACCATTATCTTTCTCATTGATTCATTCTCCTTCTCTAACAGTTTATCTGAATCACAAAAATCAGGAATATATTTATGCCGTAACTTCAGGCTGCTTAACTGCCGGAATTGTAAAATAAAACACCGAACCTTCTCCAGTGTCAGATTCAACCCATATCCGGCCTCCATGGCGTTCAACTATTTTTTTGCAAAGGGCCAGTCCAATGCCGCATCCGGGATATTCTGTTTTACTGTGCACACGCTTAAAAATCCCGAATATTTTCTCGAAATTCTTTGGTGAAATGCCTATACCGCTGTCGCTGACCGCAAATATCCATTCATCGTTTTTAAGTTCAGCCGACACATGAATCTCTGGAGGTTTGTCGCCTCTGAACTTAATTGCGTTGCCAATAAGGTTCTGGAATACCTGCGAGAGCTGGACTTCGTCTACCATGAGGTCTGCAATAGGCTGGCGGGTAATGACCGCTTTACTCTCTTCAATTGAGTGTCCGAGATTATTAATAGCACAATCCAGAATCTTTTCGCCGCTGACCCATACAAACCCTTTTCCTTTTGATTCAATTCTGGCGTAACTCAACAGCCCGTTAATAAGCATTTCCATGCGCGAAACTCCATCGGTTATTGTATCAACAAGTTGCCCGGCATCGGCATCTAATACATCTTTATATTTTTTATGCAAACGACGAACGTATCCGCCTATTACAATTAACGGTTCTCTCAGGTCATGGGCCGCGGCGGAAGCGAATAGTTCAAGTTCTGCATTTGAACGCACCAGCTCTTTGGCTTTTCCTTCCAGCTCATTCCGGGAAACATTAAGTTTATGAAGAGTATCTTCAAGATCCTTAATAAGCCTTATCCGGTCTTCATAGCCCGTTTTTAAGCGCGATAACATAAAGGTAACGATTAAATAGAAACCCAACCTCACGAGACTGTTCCAGTAAGGAATCCATTCATAAGAGTGGTAATGTCCACCAAGTCTGTCAGCCGTTCCCCATATAAATGCACTTATAAGAGAGGCCAGAACGCCTGTCCACATGTTCGCTACCCATGTAATGATAATAACAGGGAACATATAGAAGATGGAAAAACTCATTTCCAGCCCAGTTTCATAATCAGCCCATCCTATGGCAAATATTGAAATAAATCCTGCCGTAATAAGAACTGCTCTAATCTTGTTGCTGTGGATAATATACATCACTCAATGTCTATTCAGTGAAGCTACCCGCCTACAAGGCGGGGTTTCAAAAAGGAAAATATTTTATTAACGACTATTCAACTATATATTCATATCGGTCTGATCAACTCTTCGACGACCTTCTTTTTGACTTTCTGCCTTTGTAATATATATTTCTCCATTTCAACTAAGACGAATACGGAAAATGCGATCATCACTATAGGCATCCACTCAAAAAATTTGATGCTTCGCGTATCAAACAGAGTCTGCATAAAAGGAACATATGTGAACACAATCTGTGCCGATAGCACGGCACCGATGGCTATGTAAATAAAACGATTGCCTGAAAACCCTCCCTTCGTCAAAACAGGGGTTTTAAGAAACCTTGTATTCAGGAGATAAAAGACTTCGAACATCACCAGCGTGTTTACTGCAACAGTTCTGGCGTATTCAATGGATACATTATGAAGCCTGCCCCAGAGGAAAAGCCCGAATGTACCTACAACCAGAATACTGGAGACAAACAGTATGCGCCATATCAGAAAGTTCGAAAGGATCGGTTCTCTCGGATCGCGGGGCATTCGCTTCATTACATGCGCTTCAGGCGGTTCAAAGGCAAGCGATAACGCGAGCGTTACGGCCGTGATCATGTTGACCCAGAGGATTTGCACCGGGGTAAGAGGCAGCATTCTGCCGGACAAAATGGCGGCAATGATTATCCCTGCTTCACCCCCGTTAGTGGGAAGAATGAAGGTGATGGATTTTTTTATATTGTCGTACACCGTCCGTCCTTCCACTACCGCGTATGCAATTGATTCAAAATTATCATCCATCAGGACCATCTCCGAGGCCTCCTTTGCCACCTCCGTCCCTTTGATGCCCATTGATACCCCTACATCGGCGCGCTTGAGGGCTGGAGCATCATTAACCCCATCTCCCGTCATTGCGGCAATTTCTCCGTTTGCCTGGAGGACCTGAACAAGACGCAGCTTGTGTTCGGGACTTACCCTTGCAAACACATCCACTTTCTGTACACTGAGACGAAGCTGGTCATCGTCCATTGAGTCTATTTCCTTTCCTGTTACCGCCAATACACCATCGCCAATGCCCATCTGAGCGCCTATTGCTTTCGCAGTTACGGCGTGATCACCTGTAATCATCTTTACTTTTATTCCGGCAGACCCGCACATTTCTATCGCCTCTATTGCCTCTGAACGGGGAGGATCTATAATTCCGAAGAGTCCCAGAAGAGTCAGTCCTCCCTGCACATCCGAGAAATTTATTGATCTCTGCTCACTATCGGCTGTTTTGAATGCAACGGCAAGCAGCCTCTGCCCACGGGCGGCTATGTCCTCAATACGTCCATGCCAGTAATGTAAATCAAGCGGTCTGTCTTCACCGAAGCTGCGCTCTCTGTTACACATTTCAAATATTCGTTCAGGAGCGCCTTTTACATATATAAAACCATGACCAGCGTGGTCGTGATGAAGTGTCGCCATAAACCGGTGTTCCGATTCAAAAGGGACTGAATCCGTCTTCGGGAACTGTTCTGTTTCATAAGAGGGATCAAGCCCACTCTTTCTCGCCAAAGCTATAAGCGCACCTTCTGTCGGGTCACCTTCTACATTCCAATTCCCGTCCGTTTCCTGAAGTCGGGAATCGTTGCAATACAGTCCAGCCCTCGCGATTTCTTTCAATATGGAGTAATCCGAAGTCTGCACGTCTTTTCCTTCGATAGAAAATCCTCCATTTGGATCATATCCCTCGCCGCTTACATCAAACAGGTAATTGGCGGTGATAACAGTTTTGACCGTCATTTCATTTCGCGTAAGTGTCCCAGTCTTGTCGGAGCAGATTACCGTTACTGACCCCAGCGTCTCCACTGCAGGCAAACGCCTGATAATGGCATTTCTTTTCGCCATACGCTGCACTCCTATTGCAAGAGTAATTGTGATGATTGCAGGCAACCCTTCAGGTATCGCCGCAACAGCGAGTCCTACAACCGCAAGAAACATCTCGCTTATTTCATATTTTCTTACAAGTACCCCGAAGGCGAACGTCACTGCTGCAACGGCCACGATGGCGACTGTCAGCAGGTGGCCGAATTCGGCTATCTGTCTCAGGAGTTTCGTAGTAAGAGGACGCACCTTCTTGAGCATCATGTTGATCCTGCCTATCTCTGTACCATCACCTGTGGCAACCACAACACCTGTTCCCTGGCCATAGGTTACAAGCGTTCCTGAATATGCAATACATTTCCGGTCACCTACGGTCGCGGTTTCATCCACAGTGGTGGTCAATTTTTCAACCGGCAATGACTCGCCTGTGAGAGCCGCTTCATCGATACGCAGTTCCTTGACTTTGAAAAGACGTATGTCGGCAGGCACTTTATCACCGGTTTGAAAAAATACAATGTCGCCCGGCACGAGCCTATCTGCAGATAGATTAACCCTTTTCCCGTCTCTCAGGACTGTTGCCCGGGAAGACATCATCGTCCGTATCGCTTCAAGTGCTCTCTCCGCTTTACCTTCCTGAATAAATCCGATGACTGCGTTAATGAAAACTACGCCGACAATGACCCCTGCATCTATCCAGTGTCTTATCAGGGCCGTAATTACACCTGCAGCCAGTAAAACATAAATAAGCACATTGTGAAACTGCATCATAAATCGTGTAACCGGGGACCGCTTTGGGGGAGGGCTTAATTTGTTAGGGCCGTATAGAAATAGGCGAGATGATGCCTCTTTGTCAGTAAGTCCCCCCGTCCCGCTTTGGACCTCCGTAAAAACTTTGTCCAGATCCAGAGAATGCCAATTGATTTTATTTGTGACCTGAATATTTTTATTCATGAAAAAATTATTATTTAAAATTGCAATTGACTACAAAAATCATATCACAATCTTTTTTTATCCACAATCAGAATGGATACGGATTGTACAGGTTGTAGAACGATCATAGGAACTGAAATTTTCCTTGCTGACCCCTTTTCTTATTCCATAGGAGACTTGAAAAGTGCTGCATGAAAAGTTTTTTTTATTTGTTTTCTTCAAGGCAGAATTACTGAAATTACATGCGTGGAGGCATTTCATAAAGAGCTTCTAAAAGCCTTTTGTCGCGGCCATAGATATCGTTACGGAACTGAATTGAGCCTTCTGTGTCAGCCCATGCCGTCCAGTAAAGAAGGTACACGGGCAACGGCTTTTTAATCTGAACGGTTTTTTCCACATTCTTTTCTATCGCAGCCAGGATGTCTTTGCGCGTCCACTCAGGATAAAGAAGATATTCGGCAAGCTCAATCGGCTTCTCAATCCTTATGCACCCCGAGCTGAACATACGCACTGTCTTGAGGAAGAGCTCCCTTGAAGGGGTATCATGCAGATAGACATTGAATTTATTAGGGAACATGAACTTTACCCGACCCATGGCATTCAAAAGCCCTGGTTCCTGCCTGAGCCTGTAAATAAAGTTCTTTGCTGATATCTTTGACCAGTCAATGGTCTTCGGGTCGATCTCCTTTGACTCCACTCCCCATCCATGAAAGACCCTGATATTGTGCTTTGATAAGTAATCCGGATCCTTGCGTATGAGGGGCAGTTTGTCCTGAATAGCCAGCCTGGCCGGAATATGCCAGTACGGACTTAGTACAAGATATGTCATCTTGCCTGTAAAGACAGGAGTTCTGCGGTAGTCTCTGCCGACAATGATATGCATCGACATAACAGTCTGCAATTCTTCAATAACATCAAGTCTGTAATTTGCAATATTGACAAGAATATATAGCTCGCCGAGGTCGTTTGGGAGCCAGCGCCACCGCTCCAAATTCAACTCTATCTGCTGCGCACGGTCAGCAGCTGAAATATTCAAAGCAGCAAGAGTTGACGGTCCCACAATACCGTCCTCTTTCAGTCCGTGTATTCTCTGGAATCCTCGAACCAATTGTTCGAGATGTTCGCCAAATAAATATTCGTCGTCAGATAGTGAATTCATACCGCCCGTAGCGGCAAGCCGGACCCGCAAAGCCTTTACACGCTCTCCCCTGTCTCCTTTCTTTATATTGGGGCCGTCTGGCACTTCGGGCCATCCGCCTCTCGCAGCAATTTTTTTATAGCCTGCCAGATATTGTTTGAGTGCATCGTAACCTGTGTGACGGGGCAAAAGCTGTCTAATAGTCTTTTCAATCTCACCAGATGAGAGCGCGGATTCAAGAAGTCCTGCCATGTCCGCTTCCCTTCTGTTCGCGTGCCACTCAGGGTCTATGGTTTCCGGATTAACCTTACCCGACAACAAATGAGATCCGTACAACAAAAATGCATCGGTCAATAAAAGTTCCATATCCACCAGGCTGCTTATTGAAAAATGAGGTTTCAGACGAATATCCCTTACACGTGTGTCTATTATAAAGAGATGATAATCTTCCGGCCTCAACCCTTCCTGTTCTGCATTGCGTATTAATCTGATAAGATCATTTATTTCAGAGCGCAGTCCTTCATCGTTAAACCAGGCAGGCATATATGCGCGTCGTTCATAAAAGACCGGAAACATCACCGATGAGTGAACGCGCTCACTGCCGATGGCGATGGCTGGCGGAAACCCTGACGCTTCTACACGGTTTCTCAAACGTTCGCGGACCTGTGATGCCAAACTTTCCGCTGTAATAGTTTGTGGTGCTACATATATGTTGATTGCAGCAATTAACATACTGATGCATATAATAAAAATACGTATCATCTGACCTTCCTCATTAAAATGAATTGCATTTTCTTATATTACATTTGATGCTGTAATAAATTTATGAAATCCATTACAAACTAAGCACCTCGCGGGGATTCCAGTTTTTGCTTTACCATATCTTTTTTCCTCAGCAGCCTCTCTTTCTGTCTTGCCATCTTTTTTTATATCCTCCTGATATCGTGATACAAGCGAGTAAACGGCAAAATTCTCCGCAATAACCAGCGGTAAACCGACAGCGATACCGCCTATTGTGATAAAAATTAATGTTTAAACGCTTGATAAAGGTTCCATATCCCGGTTGTGATAAAATCAACGGCGATGGCGCCAAGCAATAAGCCCATAATCCTCGTTATTACAAGCGTTACTGTTACACCGAGCATTTTATTTATTCTGTTAGCCGATCTGAAAATTAGGTACGAAATCGCAAAAATAATAAAGATAGTAAGAACAGTAACTATCTTAAGCTCAATAGTTTTTCCGGTTCTTATAACAATGATTACGGTGGTAATCGCGCCGGGACCGGTTAAGAGGGGAGTCGCAAGTGGGAATACGGATACGTCTTCCCTTTTTGACGCGTCCCTGATTTCTTCGGGCGTAACGCTTTCACGGGATGTGCGGGCCTGAAGCATGTCAATAGCCACGAGAAACAGCAAAACTCCCCCTGCCACTCTCAGGCTGTCTACGGTTATATTAAACACGCGTAATATCAGTTCGCCCGCAATGGCAAATATGATAGCCAGTACACACGCGATCGTAACGGCACGTCTTGCGGTATGCTGTCTTTCAGCTTCGGACATACCGTTCGTTAAAGCTGTGAAAGTAAGAATCCCACCTATCGGATTGACGATGACGAAGATGGAAGTAAATGCATAGATGAAAAAAGTGGCTATTTCCATATTATCAAACCGGCAGACATCCATGCGGGGTCTGCCTGCCGAAGGGTCTTCTAAAAAAGTCCTCTATCATTTCCTCCATCCTTTCATGAAAAACAGACAGGGCCAAAAGATAATCACGCGCCTATAGCGCCTTGAAGAAAATGTTCCCAATTGCGATTATACAATATCCGTGCCAGTTACATGTCCTCACGAAATTGATTTATAAAACAACAGCTTGAGCAAACAATATGAGCTGTTTACATAAATAAGCGTAACGTCTTTATATTCAATTAACGCCAATATGGCGTACCAAATAATTTATAAGTCTCAAATTGCGTCAATATGACATGCTTCAATATTAATTGCATTAATGTCCGCTAAAGAATTTTATCTGTGTCTGCAGCCTAATAACGCCTATTTTCTCGCATCCACCAATAATTCCTCCCTCTGACTGAGCTGCCCAATTATTAAATATCACAATATTTCACCTCTGTCAATGATAATATTTTTTAAATAATTTTATTGTTGTATAATTATTTCTGAGTTAAGATTTTTGTTTATACCGGTTATGTCTTTATCCAAGAGGGAAAATAAATATGGAAAGATTCAAAAATATCCTGCTTTATGCAAGCAGTAAAACAGATAATAGAACAGCCTTAAAATATGCAGTATCCCTCACTAAAAGAAATGTGGCACAATTAAAGATAGTCGACGTAATTAAAGAGGAATCACACTACACACCTATACTCCCTGAATCCATAAGAGATATTAATCTGCACAACGTCCTTCGTGATGAAAGGCACGATGATCTTGAACGTTTAGTTTATTCCTACAAAGATAAAGGGATCAATTATAAAATTAAGGTTCTTTCCGGCACACCGTTTATTGAGATTATAAGGGAAGTCATAAGGAAAGAACACGATTTGTTGATAACGGCAGCTGGCGGCGCCGGGGGATTCAGTGAAAAGCTTTTCGGTACGACAACGATGCATCTTATGCGAAAGTGTCCGTGTCCGGTATGGGCGATCAAACCTTCAAATGAAACCGGCTTTTGCCGCATTATGGCAGCAGTTGACTTTGATCCAGTACATGAAGAAAACAAAGCATTGAATACGAAAATCATGGAGCTGGCATTTTCTTTGGCAAAATTTCAAAAGGGTGAACTTCATGTTGTTCATGCCTGGAGGCTGTACGCCGAAAACCTCCTGAGAAACAGGTTTGATCTAAGGCCTCATGAAATCGATAAAATAATTAAAGGATCGCTTGAAACGCACAGGAAGTGGCTTTATGAGCTTATACAAAAAAACGCCCCTGATATTCCCGAAAATCGTATCCATCTTTTGAAGGGTGATGCCGCAGATTTGATTCCTGAAACAGCTAGGAAGTATCAGGTTGACCTCATAGTCATGGGCACAGTTGGAAGAACGGGTATTCCGGGATTTCTGATCGGCAATACTCCTGAAAAGATTCTGCAGCAGATTGATTGCTCGGTTATGGCGGTGAAACCCGACCGGTTTATTTCACCAGTGAAAGTGGAGTGAATAAGTCCGAACACTGCGACTTAATTATTATTTTTTTACTCCTGAATGAGCTTTTCTAATCAAAAAATATCCAATCGCAAGTGAAAGGATGATGGCTGCGATGCCAATCAAGGTGAGGCTGTTTAGCTTCGTCAATTCCAGTGTCACGACTTTTCTGGCAACGGCAATTAACGCAATCGTAAAAATAACCTCAACATGAATCTGATCTTCCGTAATATATGCCCGAAGTGACTCAAGAAGCTCAAGCCCTATAAGAATCATGAGAAAAAAAGCGAAGACTACAAAGAGCTGGTCAACATTCAGAAGATATTTGGGAGGCTGCTGCATTTCTTCGACAATTTTCCATCCCAGTCTTATGGTGGACATGATGACGACAAACACCATCATGATGATTAAGGCATAAATTATGATCCTTTCAAATTTCCTGAGCTTATCGATCATGCTGAATTGCATATTAAGTAATAATTAAAATGTCCCAAAGATTAAT
>CAYFXR010000088.1:0-3805 GCA_964347155.1 uncultured Nitrospiraceae bacterium
GGAGAAGAAGATAGTGAAAGTGCAGGAAAAAAGATTTAAAAAATTGAGGGAGATATAATGCTGTGAAATGGCAGTTACTGGTTTATATCCTGTTTACAATGCTTCTCTGTTTTCTCTTCCCCGATCAGGCTTATACAGCAAATAGGTCAGTGATTGTTGGATTTCACAAGAAGCCCAGTTCCTCTGAAGAAAATTTAATTCGTAGAAACAGGGGTCGTATCAGACGTACATACGGCAGAATACGGGCGATGTCTGTCACGCTTGATGACAAAGCTATTGAAAGAGTAAAAAGATATAGTAATGTTTCCTACGTAGAAGACGATGCAGTCATAAGCTCTGTAGATTCTATATGGAGTCAGGAGTATTCCAATTCCTGGGGGGTGTACCATATCGGCGCAGGAGTATCACATACCAGCGGCAATAAGGGTAGGGGTGTAAAGATAGCAATTATAGATACAGGAATTGATTACACTCACGATGATCTGAAAGACAATTTTCGCGGTGGCCGCGACTTCGTATTTGATGACGATGACCCATATGATGACAGCTGGAACAGCCACGGCACGCACATTGCAGGCATTATCGCAGCTCGTGAAAACAAATCCGGTGTCATAGGGGTTGCCCCTGAAGCGGACGTTTACGCGGTTAAGGTGCTGGACGGAGCCGGTTTTGGACTTCTGAGCTGGCTTATAGCCGGGATTGAATGGTCAATAGATAACGGGATGGATATAATTAACTTGAGTATTCAGGGGGAAGACCTTCAATCCCTCCGGGCCGCCTGTGAGAGTGCTTATTCTGCAGGGGTCCTCATAATTGCGGCTGCAGGCAATTCATCCGGAAGAGAGGTGCTCTATCCCGCTGCATACAGTAATGTCATTGCTGTTACGGGAACTGACGCAAATAATATGCAGGCATATTTTTCACCTTATGGGTCTGAGATAGAACTGGCTGCACCCGGGGTGGATATTCTGTCTTCAATAGCAAACTGGGATTACGAAACTCTTAGTGGTACTTCACAGGCGGCAGCGCATGTTGCGGGAACAGCAGCACTTTTCTTTGCTTCAGATCTTGAGGATATCAACGGGGATCGTATCATTGATAATGTAGATGTTCGGCTTATGCTTCAAAAAACTGCTGTAGATTTAGGAGAGGAGGGTCCAGATGATGTATTCGGCTTTGGTCTCGTTGATGCATCAGCAGCATCCTTTCAAACACATGAGCCACTGTCCCTGACAGTGAAAAGGAATTCATCCTCACCTCGTGATGACACTGAAACAGTGTCCCTGTCAGGAGCGATATATAAGATCAAAATAAAGCCCCATGGCCTAAGAGGGATAAAAATGGCTGTATATGAAGGAGATACTTTTAAGAAAAAGCTCTCCCGGTACTATCGTTTCATCCACAGGAATATGAAGATATATCGTTTGTTTCGCAAGAATAAGAAGGAGATGTATCGTTTCTTCCGTAAAAAGCGTAGAACAAGAACTATTTCCATAGATGCACGTAACACGGAATATGATATTTATTTCACCCCGTACGGCAGGCGGGGAGCCTCTGCTAGATTGATAATTACAGAAAAACCGGTAGATCCATAATATCCCCTCCTAAGTTCTTGTTTTTACCCACAAAATGCAGGGTCGATTTCACCTTAACCAAAATAATGCAGACATTGTAAGAAAATTTATTTAATTCGATGGATTTATTATTAAATTATGCATATAGCTTGGAACGAAAATATTCACCTTAGATTGGTTGGAATTGCGTCTAAGGTATCGATAAATAAATTTTCTTCCA
The DNA here is from genome assembly GCA_964347155.1 of uncultured Nitrospiraceae bacterium. GTDB lineage: Bacteria > Nitrospirota > Thermodesulfovibrionia > UBA6902 > UBA6902 > CAYFXR01. The sequence continues at coordinate 1,795 of CAYFXR010000088.1, forward strand.
ACGCCTGCATTATTTAACTGCATTTTTTGGATCAACTGTGACATGGCACAGTAATAAAATATATATCCGTGTCATGATACACTCCAGTTGGGCTCCCAAAAAGAAGAAAAATTTCTTAATTGCTTGATTTTATTATTAAAACACAGTGCAAAAATATTTTGCACTGGTGGCATATCTCTTGCAATAAATATTTACACTTTATGTTAAAAAAAACACAAATTTTTGTTGGTTACTCGGCTTTGAGTGAATAAAAAGGAGGGATGGTAATGAGAAGGATCGTGATAATGATAATTATTTTGGCGTGTGCTATTTTTTTTGTATCCGGAGTGCAGGCCCAGACTCAAAATTTCGATTGGGGCTTTAATATTGACGGGACAACGTACTGTTATGATGGGCTTGATTGTACGTTCGATATTGTCGGATTCAGCGGAGGTTTGACAGGAGTGGGTGATTTGCCTTCTCACATTGACACTTCAGGTATCGATTTAATAGATTTAACAAATCCCTTTGCAACGGGGATTGGTACTGCGAGCGTGACCGTTCAGGGAGCTGGTTCACATTTTGTAATTGGCTATTTCGATCTTGATATTGGCAGTGATAGCTTCGATGAAAATGGAGCGGCGTTTGGCACCCGCACTTTGGGACAAACATGGGAAATCGACGAGCCGGGTGACGGCTTCTCAGGGAATGGCACTTTAGGCGCTACGTATTTTGGTGATTTGCTTCAATTTAATTTTGTAATTGATGGTACGCTGGATAACATAGTATTTTCCGATGCCGTCGACGGTCAGTCTCTCGGACACGATGGTGACGCTGCAATGGCGATAGGTTGGAATTTTGATTTAAATGCTGGTGAAATAGCTCAGATTGGTTTCACGTTGAGCACCGGTCCTATGCCGGGAGGATTTCACCTAAAGCAAACACATGGTGAGGATAGCACAACGGTCTATTTCTCAAGTGCAAAAGCGGTTGTCCCCGAACCGGTCAGCTCTGTTCTTTTTATTACAGGTAGTGCAGTTTTTATGGGAAGAAGATTCCTGAAACGGAAAAAAATAGATAATATAAAGACACGCATATCGCCTCATTTAATTAAAAATTAAAATAAATCATGAAAATATCTTTTCAAGAATGTCCTTTCTTTTGTGAAGAATTGTTCACAACATACACTTTTTTGTAAAGAACTTTTCTATTGATTACTGTAAAAAAATAACGATATCATAAAATACACCCACTAATTCAGCATAAATAAATAAATTTATTAGTCATGACTGTGTAATGCTTTTTTGCAGTTAAGATCATCTTGGGTTTAAAAAAATAATCCATAATTTTTTTATATAGAATTTATGAAGAAATGAACTCTGAATACCCCGTTTTGTAAACGGGGATGAAAAGTTCTCCTTTCAGATCTCCCCCTTTGGAAAAGGGGGATTACCCTGAACCGCTACTGGTACAGGGTTAAGGGGGATTTTATGAATAATTTCTTTAAAAAATCTCCCCTAACCCCTCTTTGTTAAAGAGGGGAATACAGATTGAATTATCATGAATAAAAAAATTATTTTGATGCTCCGTCTTGTAGGCGGGTAGCTTCATTGATCTATTGGGAGGGTAACATGAAGAAGTTTTTACCAACTATATTAACTGTTTTGCTTTTCATCTTCGGTACTTCTGGTACGTATGCAGCGGATATTTATTTATTCGATTGGGGGTTCAATATAGATGGCACGACGTACTGTAATGAAGGACCGTGTAATTATGATGTGTATACTAATGGCTTGATAACCGGACCCGGTGATCTGTCGACTTATTTCGATATTGATATTACCGGATTTGATTTTGGTTCGGGCCTTGGTACCCTTATAATAACCATCTCCGATCCAGGTGACCATACGGTAATTACATTTTTCGATCACGATATTGATGCGGCAATAAATGATACGACAAACGAAACGGGTTCTGCAAATGGAACCCCTGCTATTGGTCAAACATGGGAAATCGACGAACCGGGTTATGG
>CAYFXR010000089.1:0-12282 GCA_964347155.1 uncultured Nitrospiraceae bacterium
TTAGCATTTGCTATTAATTGCAAGTTTTATATGTAATTTGAATTTATCAACTAAAACACAAAAGAGGGAAATAAATTTATGAAGAAATGAACTTGAATACCCCGTTTTGTAAACGGGGATGAAAAGTTCTCCTTATCAAATCTCCCCCTTTGAAAAAGGGGAATAAGGGAATTTTATAATTATAACATCGACAAATCCCCCCCACCCCGTATAGGGGCGTTACCCGGACGGGGCTTTACGCCCCCCCTTTGCTAAAGGGGGGGGAATATATAAGTATTAATCTTTTTTTGAAGCCCCGCCTTGTAGGTGGGGAGGTTCACTTTAGCAGGAACGGCGCCTGGATTGTCCGGTCAAGCCCTGAACCAAATGGTACAGTGCAAGCCGGAAAATGACAAATGATTACTTTGTACACAGACGCTAATTACATTATTTGGATTAATGAATTTCATTACTTTTCTCTGATAAGTTGTGTGAAATACCACATTTTTGGGTAAATATTATTAGTTTTATTTTATATATCATTTATAACCTCTTGAATTAAATGAATATTTTATCTGGCATAAAATATGCTTTATTGTAAACATTGATGACAATAGAGTAAATAATATTAACAGTTGATTGCTGCTGAAAGGGTAAAAAAAATGGAATGTTTCAAATGTGTAGTGGAAGGAGATAACAAATGCGTTTCATAGTTTCAATTTTAATCGTTGTAATACTATCCGGACTATCATATGCAACAGAATTAACCATCGGGCTTATCCCAGAACAGAATGTCTTTAAACAATTTAAAAGGTATAAACCCTTAGGTGAGTACATTGAGAAGAAGACAGGGATAAAAGTCAAGTTCACTGTACTTTCAAGATATGGCAATATTATTGAAAGTTTTAGCGAGAAAAATTTGGATGGTGCCTTCTGGGGAAGTTTTACCGGTGCAATGGCAATAAAAAAATTGGATGTACAACCTGTTGTGAGACCTGTTAACTTGGACGGAACTTCTTCCTATAGGGGATATATATTTGTACATAAACACAGCATCATAAACAGTGTGGACCGCATGAAGGATTCAGTTATAGCCTTTGTTGATAAAGCGACAACAGCAGGATATGTATTTCCGCTTGCGTATTTGAGAGATAACGGCGTAAAAAATATCGGGACCTACTTCAAGGAACACTATTTTACCGGCAGTCATGATGCTGCAATATATGCTGTTCTGAATAAAGAAGCAGCGATTGGTTGTGCAAAAAATACTATTTTTGATTTGTTGGCTCGCGATAATCCACGTGTGAAAGAGGATCTGGTTATATTAGCAACATCACTCGATGTTCCCTCTAATGGCTTGGGTTTAAGAAACGACATTCCTGTTGCCGTAAAGGAGCAGCTCAAACGTGTACTTCTGGAGATGGACAAGGATATAGAGGGTAAAGAGGTTCTTGTAAATTTTGGAATCAAGAGTTTCATAGAAACAAAGGAAGAGGATTATTCTACTGTATTTGACATTGCAAAAAATGCTGGTATAGACCTTAAAGACTATGATTACAGAAATAAGTAAGGATTATATGTCATAAATGAAACGGAAAATCATCTTATCACTTTTTGCTATTTTCGTTCTCTTTACCATTGGTGCTTTGACAGCTGTAATGTATATTACAAGAACTACATCGGAATTAAATCGTATTATTGAACTGCACCAAGTAGAGCAACTCAGAAAATCTTTGGTTATGAATCTTCAAAATGTTCAGTCCAGCCTTTATGCCATTAATACTCCATTTTCCCAAGAACTGGATTATGTTGTAGAAAATGTAGCAAGGCTTGAAGAATCGGCACAGAAGTGTACTTCCTGCCATCACCCTCCGCGATTATCTGAACGAATCGAAAGGGTACAGTATCTAATTCAAGACTATGAAAATAAGTTGAGTTATTTTATTACTATAAGTGCGAATTTTGAAAGACTGAAGACACTTAAAAGTAATGCTGTTGTGGTAGGCAATGAACTCCTGACTATGACAGAAGAGATGTCTCACGATGCAAGCGACAGCCTTAATGAACAAAAAAGAAAGGCCGTGATGGAATTCGATGACGTAAGAATAATACTTTTTGTCACTGTAATGTCAACTTTCTTTCTCGGTATCATACTTGCAGTAAGACTAACAAGGTCTGTCACTCGCCCTGTTAATGCACTTGTAAATGCAACGAGAATGATTGCATCAGGCAACTTTGGGTCCACAATTTCTTATAAAGACAAAACGGAATTTGGCGAGCTTGCCGGGCATTTTAATGATATGAGTACCGCTATCAGGGATGGATATGAAAAAATACAGAAGGAAATTACGGAACGATTGCAGGCACAAGAGGCATTAGTTAAATCAGAGGAATTTCTCAATATAATGTTTGACAGCATTCGTGAGCCTTTCTGTATTTTCGACAGGGAATTCAGAATAATCAAAATGAATGAAGCTTATGCAGAGATAAAACATAAGAGAGCAGGTGAAATTGTTGGTAAAAAATGTTATGAATTACTTTACAACAGAAGCTCGATTTGTGAAAATTGTGTTGTGGAAAAGACTTTTATATCATCAGACCCCTGTGCAAAAGATAAGTGTGTAACTTTTGATAACGATATGAAAATATGGATAGAGATTTATACGTATCCTATTTTTAATGAAGAAAAACGTGTCTCACATGTTATTGAATACATCAGAGATATTACTGACCGCAAACTTGCTGAAGAGGCTTTGCGGGAAAGTGAGGAGCGGTATGTGCTTTCTGCCCGAGGTGCCAATGATGGTTTATGGGATTGGGATATGAAGTCTAATGTTGTTTATTACTCACCACGCTGGAAGTCAATGCTTGGTTATGAAGATAAGGAAATTACCAACACCCCTACTGAATGGCTTGATCGAATACATCCTGCTGATCGTATGCAGGTTGAGACAGAGTTGACGGCGCATATCAATAACCACATTCCAAATTTCAAAAACGAGCATCGTATATTACACAAGGATGGGGCGTATCGGTGGGTGCTTGTCCGTGGACTTGCTGTTCGTGATGCCTCAGTAAATGCTTACCGTATGGCAGGGTCAATGACAGACGTTACTGAACAAAAAATGGTTGAAGAACAACTAATGTTTGATGCCTTACATGATTCGTTGACAAATCTCCCGAATAGAACATTATTTATGGACCGGCTTGAACATTCCGTGAATCGTGAAAAACGCAACATGGAATATTTGTTTGCCGTGCTTTTCCTGGATGTAGACCGTTTCAAGGTTCTCAACGACAGTCTGGGACATACGGTCGGTGATAAAATGCTCACTGCTATCAGCCACAGGCTTCAAGAGAGTCTTCGTCCTGGAGATACAGTTGCACGTCTTGGAGGAGATGAATTTGCTATCTTGTTGGAAGATTTAAAAGACAAGAATGAAGCCTTGATCATCGCCGAGCGAATGCAGGAGAAACTGAAAATGCCCTTCAATTTGAATAATCGAGAAGTATTTACTTCAGCAAGTATCGGCATAACCTTCAGCACAACAGGCTATGATCACCCGGAAAACTTATTACGCGATGCCGATATTGCTATGTATCATGCAAAGTCTAAAGGCAGTGCCCGCTATGAGGTGTTTGATAAGGGTATGTATGCCAATGCATTGGCACGTCTGCAGTTGGAGACAGACTTGCGTCAGGCTGTTAAACAGAATGAATTTCAGCTTCATTACCAGCCGATTGTATCGTTAGAAACCGGGGAAATTGCCAGCTTAGAGGCGCTTATACGGTGGAAGCATCCAACTAATGGTCTTATTTTACCTGAAGAATTTATTCCAACAGCTGAAGAAACCGGATTAATTATTCCTATGGGTGAATGGACGATTTATGAAGCATGTCGTCAGATAAGTGTATGGCATGATAAATTTCCTTCAAATCCGCCTCTCACAGTCAGCGTGAATATATCGAGCAAACAGGTGTTACCCAGTCTCATTAGCCATATAAAACACATACTTCAAAAAACCGGTCTTGAACCAACTAGTCTGGTGTTAGAAATTACGGAAAGTATGCTCATGGAAAATGCTGCAACCTTTGCTCCATTGCTATCGAAATTAAAAGATATGAATGTGAGGTTGCATATTGATGATTTCGGCACTGGCTATTCATCATTAAGTTACCTGCACAACTTTCCTGTTGATGTGTTGAAAATTGATCGCTCTTTTGTCAATAGGCTTGACTTTAACGGAGAAAACCTGGAAATTGTCAAGGCGATCACGACTTTGGCCCATAGTCTTAATATGCATGTGGTTGCAGAGGGAGTAGAAACAGAGAATCAACTTGAGCAACTAAGAGCTTTAAAGTGCGATTATATGCAGGGATACTATTTTTCCAGGCCATTGGACAGTAAAGGGGTAGAAAAGTTATTACAGCAAAGCCGATCTCATTTAGTGGAAATAAAAAGCTAACCAACTATTTTTGAGAAATCTCCCAGGTGATCAAATGCTCTTTTAACATAGAAAAGCAAGGCAAGCCTGTTTACCCTTATTTCAGGGTTTTTGTCCATTACAAGAACACTGTCGAAAAAGATATTTATGGGTTTTTCGAGTTCAAACAGAACTTTAAAATCCTTGTTCATAAGTTTATGTTTAATATTTTCGATAACAGTAAATAACTCATTCTCCGCGGGCTCAATCAATAAGTTTTCTTTTACCTTTTCAGGTTGAGCTTTAGCGAGGATGTTATGGACCCGTTTTGCTGCTGTAAGAAGTCCTGGGAACTTAGGTTCTTTTCTGAAAGATGAGAGGACTTCAATTCGGTGTTTTAAATCCTTTATATTGACTTCTTTTGTTGAAAGTACCGCGTGAATGAGATCATGACTATATCCCAGTGATAGAAATATTCCTTCAAGCCTTTGATGGAAAAATTGCAATATTTTGCCTGACAGCGTTTTTATCGCATCTGTGGAAGCCCCTAAACCCTGGAGGGATGCGTCAATAAGAGTATCCAGCGTAAGAGGATAATCAGCACTTTGCAGGATGTTGATAATCCCTGTTGCCTGGCGTCTCAATGCGAAGGGATCCTCGGAACCTGTAGGTATTAAGTCAAGAGAGAAAAAAGATGAGATATTGTCCAGCTTGTCTGCAAGTGAAACTGCAGAGCCTATTTTAGTGGATGGTAATACATCGCCGGGAAACTTCGGTAAATAGTGTTCGTAAATTGCGGTTGCTACTTCTTTGTCCTCCCCGGAGTTTAAAGCATATATCATTCCCATATAACCTTGCAGCTCAGGGAATTCTCCAACGACACCTGTTACAAGGTCAGCCTTGCAAAGCATGGAGGCTCTGTGGAGTTTTTCTTTTTGAAGATTCAACTTCTCTGCAATGAATAAACATAAAGAAGATAATCTTTCAGTTTTTTCATAAAGACTTCCAAGTTTTTCTTGAAAGGTCACTTTCTTTAGTTCTTCAACATAATCCCGCAAGGGTTTCCTTTGATCTTCAATATAATAGAACCTTGCATCTTCCAGCCTTGCCCTGAGAACACGTTCGGCTCCCTTTCGGACGGTATCGTTGTTATAAGTGCTGGTGTTGCTGACAACAATAAAAGACGGGAGCATGATACCATCTCTGTCCTCTACTGAAAAATATTTTTGATGTGCCTTCATGACGGTAATGAGAAGCTCCTTTGGCAGAGAGAGATACCTCTTATCAAAGCTTCCTGAAATGACAGAGGGATATTCTACAAGGTTTGTGACGGTATCTAACAATTCGGCATCTTCATGGACTTTACAGTTCATTGCCGATTCAATTTTCTGTATTCCTTTTGAGATTGCTTTTTTTCTTTCAGTAGGATCGGCAATAACATAATTTCTTTGAAGAAGGGATAGGTATACAGAAGGCTTCTCTATTTTAATAGCTGCTGGTGACAGGAACCGGTGGCCATATGTAATATTGCTGCTTTTCATGCCATCAAGTTCAAATGAAACCACATCTTTGCCAAAGAGAGCCAGAATCCAATGTATCGGTCTGAAGAACCTTAAATTGCCGGTACCCCATCTCATTGACCTGGGAAGCTGTAGTGACGAAATGAGGTCTGGCAGCGTCACCGCAAGGACATCTTTAGTTGTCCTACCTTTTTCCTTAACAGTAGCTGCGACATACTCTCCGCGATCTGTCTTCTTTACTATAAGTTCTTTTACATCAATATTCAGAGATTTGGCAAAACCTGCCGCTGCCTTTGTAGGTACGCCTTTACCATTAAAGGCAATTTTTTTTGGAGGACCAAGAAACTCAGTAGTTTTGTCTTTTTGTTTTTCTGAAACATTCTCAATATAGAGTGTTAATCTTCTTGGTGTGGCATATTCGTAAATATTTTCATACTCTATGGAAACACTGTCTAAAAGTTGAGTAAAGCTCTCTTTGAGTGTTGCCAGCCCTTTGGTAATAAATCTGGCAGGTATTTCTTCAGCTCCTATTTCGATGAGTAAAGGTTGCATAATCTAAATACAAAGAGGTAGTAAGCAGTTAGTAGCAAGGGGTTAAGGGAGAAAACATATTGTAGATTCCTCAACTACTATCTACCAGTTACTATCTACTTGTTTTTTAATAATGGGAATCCCATCTCCTCACGTAGTCTCAAATAGCCTTCCGCACATTTTTTTGCAAGGTTTCTGACCCTTGCGATATATGTAGTCCTCTCTGTAACGCTTAACGCTCCGCGTGCATCGAGCAAATTAAAACTATGAGAACATTTTAAGCAAAGGTCATAGGCAGGCAGTACAAGCCCTTCCTTTATGAGACTCAATGCCTCTGCTTCAAATTTTTCAAATAGGTCAAAAAGTAAGTTGATATCAGCTTTATCAAAATTGTATTTTGAAAATTCCACTTCTGTTTCATGATGTATTTCGCCGTATGTTATCCCTTTGCTCCATTTGAGTTCGAAGACATTGTCTACTTCTTGAAGATACATGGCAATTCGCTCAAGTCCGTAAGTAAGTTCTACTGATACCGGTTTTAGATCAAAACCGCCTACCTGCTGAAAATATGTAAACTGGGTTATTTCCATTCCATCAAGCCAGACTTCCCAGCCAAGTCCCCATGCGCCGAGCGTGGGTGATTCCCAGTCGTCTTCGACGAATCTGATGTCGTGTTTAAGGAGATCAATGTTTATGGCTGAAAGGCTTGCGAGGTAGATATCCTGTACATCCGGGGGTGAGGGTTTTAATATTACCTGATACTGGTAGTAATGTTGTAGCCTGTTCGGGTTTTCTCCATATCTGCCGTCAGTTGGCCTTCTTGAGGGTTCAACATATGCTGTTCTCCATGGCTCTGGTCCAAGCACCCTGAAAAATGTGGCGGGATGAAAAGTGCCAGCGCCGACTTCAATATCATAAGGTTGATGCATTACACAACCTTGCTCAGCCCAGAATGTATAGAGTTTTAAGATTAAATCCTGTAAATACAATTTCTGTTATAATTTTGAGGATCTTAGAAACGTTTTCAAAATAAAATTCTGAGTTAAATCTTAAAAGGAAGTATATAGCTTTGTCAAACATAAAAAGACAGCCATCAGCTGAGTTATGATAGAAATCATAGAATAAATTATCATATGCGTTATAATAAAAACATAATAAAAAAGGAGGAAAATATGTTAAGGGAAAAAGTCGAAGTTGTTTTGGGAAAAGTAAGACCATTTCTTCAGCGTGATGGTGGTGACGTTGAGCTTATTGATGTTCAGGAGGATGGTGTTGTCAAAGTGAAACTGACCGGAGCGTGTTCCGGATGTCCTATGTCTACAATGACATTGAAAAACGCGATCGAAGAGACTATTAAAAATGAAGTACCAGAGGTAAAATCTGTAGAGCAGGTGATGTAATTACATTGATGCCAAAACATCTGGTTTCGAATGAACCCAGGAATCAAAGGCATCAGATATAGATAAATTATCCTTTATGATTTTTATTGAAATAGTTGCTTTATTTAATGTCGCTAGTTTTTTTAATTTCAGTGTGAACTTCCGCTCTTTAAATAAATACCAATAGTCAAGTCTGAAGGGGCTTCCTCAATTTTTCACTTTCTGCTTTCTGGGGTCAGGTCTTTCATTGTTACATTTGCAGTCGTTCGTTTCCATTTGCTTTATAGCATGACTGATAATTGAAAAATTCTATTTTTGTTATTTTTGTTATATTGAAAGACCTGACCCCCTTTGCTGACCCCTGACCCCATTTGCTGACCCTCTTTGTTACCGGAAAAGCTTACCCATACCGAAAATCGGTATATTTCTCATTCGAACAAAAGGCATAAAATCTTTCAAAATCAACCATTTATGATCTGGCAACGGAATTGCTCATAGAAAAATTAAAAATAAGGAAAGGGGGTAAGGATAATCAAAGGAGTAAAAAACTCAAAAAAATTTAAGAAGGAAAAAAATCAAAAAACAAAAAAGGGGAAAACAAAATGAAAACAACTAAATTATTTAATGAAACAAAAAGCAGCAAAAACACTAAAACCTTAAAGGAGGAAAACAAAATGAAAAAGATTCTGTATGTATTTACGATGACATTGATTATAATGTCGATTTTACATGTGGGTATAGCAAGCGCAGGCATATTTAGAGTAACAATAACGGGGAAAACCGCGGCAAAGCAGGTGGCAACAAGCCCCGGGGTTACAGAAGTAACAAGAGTGGTGGAGGAACCAGCAGTCCGCGCGATGGGAAGTGACAGTCCTGACATAGAACAAAATCCTGGCATAGGACCGTCGAAGGAATATGTAGCATGGATTACCAAGGAATGCGGAAATCAGCAGGATTATCCTGCCGGTCAAAGATTCGATATTGTGTTTGGTGATAATGAATACAACTCGGCATTTGTAGACAGGAAGACGTGTTTAATGTGGCCGTTGGAATTTGTACAAATAAATTCATCGGGATATCATACGTATAGTGAAGCGAATCAGATTTGTAATAACCTGGCATTGGGAGGACACACGGACTGGAGGCTTCCCAGCATATTCGATCTCATGTCACTTGTAGACAACAGCAATGTTAACCCAGCGCTTCCAGCAGATTTTCCAGATAGTCAATCATTGGATTGTGAGTATCCCCAACAGTTATTGGATGCAGGGCTGAAGTGTAATTTTTGGACATCTTCAACAATGAGTTGGGATCCTGAACATTTTATAATTGATTTAGTTTGGGGAATGTCTACCATGGCTCCTGATAATACGAATAATGTTATGACTACGTGTGTGAGAGGTAACTGGAATACAGGAACATATATCGATAAACATTAATAGACGTTGGTACAGGGCTTGCTCAAAAGGTAGATCCCTGACCTTGACCAACTGTCCAAATACTGCATGTACAATCCGAGCACGGAGGAGGCTGAAGCCTCCTCCATCTCATATTTATATTTGATCAATTATGGTATTATTAATTCTTATAAGATTTATAAATATTTTTAATTAGATAGGTGTTGATTTATTATGATATTTTATTAAAAATCTCTTTCATTTACTTACAAGAAACGTAAGTGTCTTTTTACTTAAAATCAATTAAATTTTGTTCAGATAAATCTAAATAATTTTCTTAATTTTACAGATGATGAGATGAGAAAATCTTTTAAGAACTGGGGGGAGTGATGAAACGTGTCTATCAGCAGACTATACGATGGATGATAACTTTTTCATTTATCTTAATAGGGTGGAGTACCGCGCTGGCAGATTCTACCGTGGAAGCACGTAATGCCTATAATCGCGGTTTGCATCACCTGGAAAAAGGCGAATTGTCTCTTGCAATCCAGTCATGGAAGCAGTATGTCGAACTTCATCCTAAGGACACAACAACACGGACAATCCGGGCATATCTCACCTTATTGGTGCGGGAAGAGGCCAGACAGGATGCAAAAAAGGCCATTAGCCAGGAGCGCTCTCTTGTTAAAGGCCCTTTCGACAAAGATACGTTGGCTGTCATGCCATTTAAGGATTTAGGTTCTACGCATCAATTCGGCAAAGCCATACAGGCGATGGTCATTTCCGACCTCTCAAATGTTCCCAGCCTGCATATTGTGGAACGAATCAGATTACAGGCCTTATTGTCCGAAATGAAGTTAGGGATGGCTGGCCTTGTTGAGGCCGGTACCGCAGCTCGTGTTGGCCAATTGGTTGGTGCCGGAGTCATTACTACAGGAACGGTTTTTGAAGACGGCCTCAATACCACACGCTATCAAATAACCACTTCCTTATCGCAAACGGAGAGTGGACAACAGATCGGTTATCAAGAGGCCACTGGTGTAAGGAATGACTGGTTTATCTTAGAGAAAGAAATCGTTTTTGAAATCCTTAAGGACCTCGGTATCTCTCCAATACCGGCAACCGTAAGAAAAATCCATACCAAAAACTGGGAATCCTATGTGCAATTTGCAAAGGGGCTGGATTTTATAGATCAGGGAAAGTTCGATGAAGCCAGAAGAGCGTTTCAAACTGCACTGACACATGATGTCGGTTTTGACTTGGCAAGAGACGCCTTGCAGGAGACGCCATCAATGCAATTGTCGGTATCAGAGATCCTGTCCCGTGCAAAGGTCAAAAGAGTCGAGCAAAAAGCCAGTCAAAACTTTACCGAGGCATTGACTCAGGGCAAACCCAGTTTGAAAGTGCGTTATCGTTATGAATGGGTCGATCAGGACGGCTTCTCCAGGGATGCAGACGCATCAACGATAAGGACACGGCTTGGCTACCTAACCGGCACATATTTCGGTTTACAGGCATTTATCGAGATGGAGGACACCCGTACCTTATTTTCGGATAAATACAATACTCCGAGGGGCTCTCCCCATGGTCCAAAAAATCCAGATCGTCCCGTTGTTTTTGATCCGGAATTTACTGAGCTCAACCAACTCTGGTTGGATTACTCCCTGCCCTTTAACTCGCGCGTCCGTCTTGGCAGACAAAAGATCATCCTGGATGATGCCCGTTTTATAGGTAATGCCGGTTGGGCACAAAATGAGCAGACCTTTGACGCTATTACTCTGCAAAATAAAGGATTGTCAAATATAAGCATTTTTTACGGTTACCTTACCAAAGTCAATACCATATTAGGAGGCATTGAAAAATATCCCCATGGGGAACTGGCTCACTCAGAAATAGGCTTAGAGCATCATGTATGCACAACCTGCCATGATCCTCCCAAGGTCGATAATCACATGAATTCCCATATCATCAATGTTAGCAAGGAATGGTTAGAGGACTTTCCATTTTTGGGCCATACCTGGATAAAACTCGCTGGATATGGTTATATTATTAAATTTGATAAAGGAATGAAGCCAAAGACATTTGGCCTCTTTGTAGAGGGCAATAGTCAGATCACTCGTCAAGCCAAGTTACTGTACCACCTGCAATACGCATCACAAAAGGATCATGTAAAGCGCATGATGAATATTAAGCCTGATACCGAATACTATCGGCTTGAACTTGGAAGTCAGTTCACACCATTTACTGTCAAGGCAGGCTATGAAAAAATGACAAGCAGTGATAACGGTATGTGGGCTTTTCAAACCCCTCTGGCGTGGGGGTATAACAACGAAAACAGGTATATAAATATGCCACATACGTTTAACGGCTGGACGCATAAATTCGAGTGGATTCCTGGAAATGGTCTGGAAGATCTATTCGTCTCTCTTGAAACGACTATCGACGGTGTTCGTTTACGGGGTGAGTATCATGACTTTTCCGCCGAAAGACATGGCAGGACATACGGTACGGAAACGGATTTGATGGCTATCAAACAAATCAGTAAACTGTTTACGGTCGGGCTGATATATGTTGATTACAGGGCAGAAGATTTTTCCGATGACACGAAAAAGTTTATACTTTTCGGGGAATTGTCGTTTTAGACAACAGGTTCTAATACACCTATAGATTTTCACAATCCCGATATAGAAATTTAGTGAATCCTCCAAGCAAAGCAGGGCGTTCGAAAAAGGGAAATCATAATGAGGATTAAGAGGACATGCCTTTATCATAAAGCTTTGCCTGCAAACGGGATGGATGATTAAAAGGTTTACGCCATGGAATACGAATTACGTATTTTATTGAGTGATGGATCAAAAGAAAAATACGTCCTCAAGAAGCCCGTTACTTTCATTGGCAGGGTGAAGGGAAATGACGTAATGATAAAAGATAACCACGTTTCTAAAAAACACGCGAAAATTGTTTGTTCCGGGGACCTTCTTGAAATTTATGATATTGAAAGCACAAATGGTGTTTTCGTTAACGACCGGAGAATTAAAAATAAAACTATTCT
>CAYFXR010000090.1:0-2618 GCA_964347155.1 uncultured Nitrospiraceae bacterium
CAGAGTTGAAGAAAAGATTTTGGCCAAGCAGTTTCGGTATAATGTAACTGAAGCAGTAAAAGGAACATCCAAAAAGGAAAACCAGCATAAAATAGACGAAATCCTCAAACTCATACACCAAACGCGTAAAGGATGAAGTATAGTTGTAGAAAATAATTGACCTAAGTAACCGTTAGGAGAGCCTTTAAAGCTGTCTGCCTTTTCAATCTGAAAGAATGATCAACTCGCCGTGCATATCACCATGGCCGTCACCGCAGTAGACCGAGCAGTAAAAATGATAGTTGCCGGGTTTTTCTGCTTTAAAGTTAATAGTTTCTGTCTCACCTGGTTTCAGCTTTCGATCGATATCAAAATCTTTGATTCCTATACCATGTACAACATCCTCACTTGTTACCTCAAAACGAACTTTTTCTCCAGCCTTCACTACTACGGTACCAGGGTCGAATTCAAACCGTCGGGCCTTAATTTTGACGATTCGAACGCCATTATCTAATTCACCCGATAATTCATATTTTCTTTCAGCATGTCCTCCTTTTTCATGTTGCTCCTTGATGGCATGTTCGTGAGTATCCTTATGATCGCGCGAGTTGACCATTTCATGCTTTGCTAATTCTTCATGTTCAAGAGGGCTCCTGAGAACTCCGAAGATCACTAATGACATCAACAGACATACAATTATAATTACAGCAGCTATTATTTCTCTTTTCTGACGCATGATGTTTCTCCCGTCGTCATAATGCAAAACGCTCATAATGTATTTTATTTGTTTTTATACCAATAGTTTTGAGGCAGCTTATTACTTTTTCCATCATGGGTGGCGGCCCACAAACATATACGTGAGCATACCCAAGAATATCACTAGCGTATTCTCGTATAATTTGTTCATTTACATACCCTTGAGGCTCTTGCCATTGTGAATCTGGTTCGGAAAGTACATGTACCAACTTAATATTTTGAGGAAGTGTTTCAAGTTCAGTGCGAAAGATAATATCGTCCTCTGTTCTATTACCGTAGATAAATATAGCTTGCCGTTCATCTTTAGTATCCCGAAGATACCGCAGCATACTTATAATTGGAGTAAGACCCACGCCCCCAGCAATGAATAGCAAACTTTTGGCTTTGTGATGTACGAGACTAAATCGCCCAAATGGAGCTTCAATGAATGCGGCATCTCCTGGTTTGGTCTGACCGATCGTACGCGTGTAATCTCCAGATTCCTTAATAGTTGCCGTGATGATTCCTTTTTGTGTAGGCGATGATGAAATAGTGAATGGATGTTCCTCGGAGTGATACCCTTCACGTGACAGCTTCAGAAACATAAACTGACCTGGTTGATAAGGAAAAATCTGATTATTTTTCGATTTTAGCACCAAATTCCAGGTATTATATGTTTCCTGAGTAACTGACGTTACCTCAAAACGCTGTCTTCCCCATAACGGCACAAATACATTTCGATAAATGAAAATACCAATTGCAATAACCAACAGTGCCCACAAGTATGTTTTCATTGCATACTTTTGAACATCACTGCCAATAACCAGAGCATGTGTAAATCCTAAAATCACAATAAAAATTGCTCCTTTATGGATAAAAGGCCATACTTGATAGTTAACCCGAAGCATCTTAAAAAAGATCGCAAATAGAATTGTGAGCAGTAAAAGCAACAAGGCGACTTTGCCCAAATTGACTCGCCAGCCGGTTTCAAAGGAGAATAGCCTGGCACTTTTATGTCCTAAAGCAAGTAGCAAAGGATGGCTTAACAGTAGTACCGCAGCAAATATTGCCATGTGTTTGTGAAAACGCATAATTACATCAAGGCCAAAAGGACGATCAATGAATCTGAAACGTGCACTTAAAACAACTTGAAGAGTCAGTAATGCAAAGCCTACAAGTGCGGCTCCTTTGCCAAGTTCGATAAAAAAAGCTTCGGATAATTCGTGGCTAAAGAATACCAATACCAATGGAAATATCGACAAAAACAGATATACAGCTAATAGGCATATTCCAATTATTGCTGTTTCTTTCTGGTTTTGCCTTGACAAAGTTGTCATAAAATAAGTTTCCCGTAATTCTTTGAGGAGCTATATGTGAGTTTCTAAGAGATTATAGCTTTGACCGGTTATATACGCAGCTCGCTCGGATATCTGTTTTTCAATATTATTCCATTCAAAAGCTGAGATTTGCATAAATGCTTGTACTACTCTTGGGTCAAAGTGCGTCCCGATTCCTTTTTTAATCTCTTCCAGTACTTTTTCATAACTCATTTTTTTACGGTAAGGTCTTTCGCAACTTAGGGCATCGAAGACATCAACAACCGCAAAGATACGTGCTCCAAGAGGTATTTGCTCGCCTTTAAGCCCTTCTGGATAACCTGAACCGTCGTAATGTTCATGATGGGAATAAACAATCTTAGCTGCTTCCCTTAAGAACGGGACGGAAAGAAGTACTCGTCGGCCCGTTTCCGGATGTTGTCGCATAACATGCCATTCCTCATCATCGAGCGGTCCAGGCTTAAGCAAGATACCATCAGGTGTTCCAATCTTTCCTACATCATGAAGAAGGGATGCTTGTCCCAGAATCTGCATCTTATCTTTGTCAAGGCTAAGCTCACGCCCCAG
>CAYFXR010000091.1:0-31989 GCA_964347155.1 uncultured Nitrospiraceae bacterium
GAGTACCAGACTTTGAGGAAGAGTTATCGCGGCGATAATTGTAATAATGAACCCTGTAATCGTAATGATATTGGGGTTTATGTTTATTGATCTTGCTAGTGTCGAGAGTGGTCTGTCAAGAAAATGTCCGAAATAACTGCTTATCATCTTATTTTATTCAAGTAGTAAATATTTTTTTAAATTTTATATTTTTAACTATTAAAGTATACCGCAAATTCAAGATAAATTCTTCTAAAATATTTCATTCTGAATCCCGAAAAATCGGGATGAGGAATCTGACTAAAAAGCAGTCATCCTCAATTAAAAAACCTGGAGGGGAACTTCTGAAGGATTTTATCTCTTGATTTTCTATCACTATGTCATTAATATTTCATTAGGTGCCATCATACCTGTACAATATAGCATTGATCGTCAGGCTGAACACCTCGAAAACATAATTGATCGACGGGTTATTGAAATAACAAACCTGATTTTGCCTGATGAAGATATTAAGCTGTTTGCCATTGTTTTGGACAACAGAGAAGTGCCATGAATAAAAATAAAGTCATTGAAAAAGCAAAGCTCAAAAAAATTGTTGCCCATTTAAAAAAAGAAGGCAAAAAGGTCGTTTTTACCAATGGCTGCTTCGACCTCCTTCATATCGGACATATCCGTTATCTTACTGAGGCAAAAAAACTTGGTGACATACTTGTAATAGGACTGAACGCGGATGAATCTGTGTCCAGAATAAAACCAGGGCGGCCTGTTATCACAGAGGCACAAAGGGCAGAGGTTCTTACTGCATTATCAATGGTTGACTTTATTGTCCTGTTCAGTGAAGACACACCAATAGAACTTATCAAAGAGATTAAACCCGATATTCTCGTCAAAGGGGCAGACTGGGAAAAAGGGGATATAGTCGGTAATGACATTGTAGAAGACGTCCGCACGATCCCATTTGTGGAAGGAGTTTCAACGAGTGAGATAATACGTAAAATCAAAGAGCTTTAATCCGAATATTCAAGAAGAATTTTTAAAGTTTTGGTCTGCACTTCTTTCACGGTGAGGGGTACGGCGATGCTTTTATCAAAAACCTCGAGGACCTCCTTAACCAATTCAAATAACGAATAATTCAAGACTTACATCAAATATACCGTAATATAATTACGGTCAAGCAGCCAGCTGGAGAGTTTGCGGGACGGAAAAAATCTCGATACTTCATGGATGGAAAAGAAATGTCGACTTATATGAAAAAAACAAAAACATTTGCTTTTTCCTTATTCTTATTGTTTATTTTGTCCGGAATAGCAACAGCCGAATTATACAAATGGGTTGACGAGAAGGGGGTAACACATTTGTCCGACTATCTCCCCCGGAATTCAATATCAAGAGAAAAAGTTGAAGTAATTCCTACCTATCAATCAGGATTCAAATTCGAGAAAAATTATAAGAGTGAATACAATAATCCCAAAAGTGGTTCTCTTGGTAAAACACCCGGCTCCGGGGAAGTAAAACCGCGCAAAGAACATGAAGTTGAACTGTATGTTACCAGCTGGTGTCCATACTGCAAAAAGGCCCGTAATTTTTTCCTGTCGCGAGGCGTCTCTTTTAAAGAATACGACATTGAAAAGGATAAAAGTGCTGCTGAGCGCAAGAAAAGACTGGATCCTCGAAGAGGAGTTCCGTTTGTTGTTATTAACGGGCAGGGTATACATGGATATATACCCTCAGCGTATGAAAAAGCATTGAGAGATGGATAATATACTTTCAACCTCCACAATTTTTAATTTTCTTCTTTTATCTGAAGATGCCTGTATTTCCCGAGGGTCATCAGGTAATTTGTCAGGGCCTCAAATTCCCAGCCTTTAAATCTGAACCGGGGCATCCTGACATCAGGTTTCATGGCTTGAGGATTGATAAGCCACTCTTCAATCCAATCCCTCTTTAAACGGCTTGCAAGGTCTGTATGCTCAGGCCCTATTTCTCCTCCGCTTCTGTTTACGACATGGCATCCACTGCATGCAAAAATCTCATGATACAGTTTTTCTCCTGTCCTGATGTCGTCTACATGAATCTTTTTCTTTACCTCCAGATTATATGGATAAGAATCTCCTGAAACATAAGATAAATATTCAACCATGTTGTTTATTTCTTTATCAGACAATTCAAAATTCGGCATTTTTGCTTTAAGGATGGATACAGGGCGAATTTTATGAGGATTTTTTAGAAAATTGAATAACCATTCCGGTCTGCTCTTTCTTGCTTCTTTCGTTAAATCAGGACCGATATCTCCACCCTTTTCATTAATCTTATGGCATCCTGTGCAGTTATATTTCTCAAGGACTCTTTTGCCTCTCATTTCAACCTTATCAGGGGCAATCAATGTCTTTCTATATTTTTGCGATACCGGGTTGTCTTGTACGCTTAAAAGAAAAGTTATTACTGCCTCTGCCTGCTTTTCATCAAGCCACATATGCGGCATTTTCGTAATTATTGTATCAGTGGCAAACCTTTCAGGCCCTGTGAGCTTGATTTTCATCCAGTTTATCAAAGTCTTTTCAACGTCCTGTATATTACCGAAGGCAAGCTCATCAACACTTTTGTCCCCTATACCGTCAAGCTCAGGGCCGTTATATATTACCGGAAGATTTCCTATCTCATGACATCCCGTACATCCAAGGTCTGATACCAGTTTCCTGCCCTTTTCCATATCTTTGGTTAGGGTTCCCCCTCTCCCTAACCCTGAACCGTCCTGGTTCTGGGCTAATCCCCTCCCCTTATCTTTTCTCAAACTTACAAGGTATGCTACTATGACGGGAATCTCCTCCTCTGATATCATGAAGTCAGGTATGATGGTTTTGGGGTCATAATCCTTTGGTTTTTTTAAAAACTGATAAAGCCATTCAGGTTTTACTTTATCGCCTATTCGGGACAGATCAGGCCCAAATTCCGTACCTTTGTTATTTATTCTATGACAGCCAATGCAGCCATTTGAATTAAAAAGTTCTTCGCCTTTTTGTATCAAATTATTACTTAAAAATCCCTCTGCATCCACCGTTTTCAAAGGGGGACTCATGAAATCTTTTTCTTTCTTAAAAGGAACCCTTCTTTCGTTCCCCTCTTTTTTAAAGGGGGCCGTAAGGCCCTGTTGGGGAAACGCCCCTATACGGGGTAAGGGGTGATTATTTAAAGGCTTTGGTGATGTAAGACTCAAAAGATAATCGGTTATATACCCTATCCCTTCATCGGTAATATGGTAACGGGGCATTTTTGTCTTTGCCAGATAGTCCCTTGGATTTTTCAGCCAATTCACCAGCCATTCCCTTTCAACTTTACTTCCAAGCAAAGTGAGTGAAGGGGCAATACGTTCCTGCCTTTCATATCTTGAAAGTTTATGACATCCAATACAGTTGAGTTCCTGAAAAAGTCTCCATCCCTCGATAAACGTATCAGCTCCACTTAATTCCACACTTATTGGGAGTTTCTGCTCCAAAAAATGACATCTTCCGCAGGAAGACTGGGCATAGTGACCTTTCAGGATGGGTTTTGTCCAATTTGGTGCCTCCCCATGGGCATCATTCACAGTTAACGCTGCCCCCTGCCCCTCATGACAAGCAACACAACCATATGTTTCAACGGGGTGGTGTTTCAGGTAATCACCTGAATGAGTCTTGAAAGGTTGTGCTTCTTCTCTGAACAAAGGGTTATTTATTCCCTGATGGCAGGTAATGCATCTATCAGTTTCACCCAGATCCTGAAGCCACAGCTGCTGTATTTTTTCTCCCCGATTCCGGATAAGGACCAGCTTTCTTTTGACTTGGGCTATTTTTTTCTCAATATTCTCAATGCTTTTTTTCTCTGAAAATCCCCCCTCCCCCCCTCGGAACGAGTCTATTCCGACCTTCACTAAAGGGGGGGATTTAACCAGTCTTTGATACTCTTCTGCCGCAATGTTGTATTCCAGCTCATTAAATTTCTTCTGGTATTGTTTCCATGGTCTGTCATATTCGGCATACAGCGCCCAGATAATGACTCCAAAGAGGGTAAGGCAAAAAACAGCGTTAAACATATGTTGCTTGCGTGTGAGTTTCATATATTAAACCATGGAGTTACTAAGACATATTTAATGTTAAAAATCAGCCGTAAAAATATTTTTATTGGAATAATATACATTAAGAGCATCAATGTCATAAGGAGTATATATCTGATAAAACCGCATTTTCTGCAAAAATCTCGACTTATGAGCCTTGGGATTACCATGCCCAGCACAAAATATGCTCCTAAACTTATAAAACCGACTATCGGGTCCAAGCTCCATAAACTCTCTTCCATCCCTTTAACCGTATCCCACGACTCCCAGGGCCAGTATAACTGCCAGTTTGGTCCTCTCAGGAAGTATCCTATAAGTATCAAAACCCACCACATTAAAAAACCCAAAACGAAGTTTATTATTGCAAACCTTCTGATTGAAAAGGCATATTCTCCTCTCCCTTTTTGGTTACGGTCTATATAAGGGATAAGTGTTAGACCAGCAATGATAACGGTTGGAATCATGACACCTGCTATCCAGGGGTCGAAATAGACTAATAGTTCCTGCAAACCTACAAAATACCAGGGGGCCTTAGACGGGTTCTCTGATATTCCTAGATTGGCTATTTCCAGTAAAGGGGCATTTATAAGCAGAGACCACACAATTAAGATAATTGTTAAGGCAACAGCTGTTAAGAATTCTTTAAATGCCAGATCCGGCCAGATAAGCTTTTTTTTCTTTTTTTCCATTTCCATAACAGCACTTCTTTTAAACTTCCCCCTTTTCTAAAGGGGGATAAACAAGTTATCAATTCAATAATTATTTCTATAGCGGTCTTGATATACCTCCGTCTTTCCTTACTCTCCAGAAATGAACAGCCATAAGAATAATCGCTATCAGGGGTAATAGCATGATATGCAAAACATAAAATCTCAGAAGGGCATTAGCCCCTATCTCGGTCCCCCCTAAGAGCACAAACCGAATATCTCTATATTTATCAACCACGGCAAAGGGCCCTTCGTGTCCTATAAGTGGTGCAGCACTGATCATATTAGTGCCTACTGTTATTGCCCAATAAGCTAATTGATCCCATGGGAGTAAATATCCAGTAAAACTCAGTAGAAGTGTAAGAACCAGTAAATTCACTCCTACTACCCAGTTAAACTCTCTTGGTGGTTTATATGAGCCAGTCAGAAAAACCCTTAACATATGTAACATAACAGTAATTACCATTAAGTGTGCAGCCCATCTGTGTATATTTCTGAGAATTATTCCAAAAGGGATATCAAATTCCAGATATTTCATATCCAGATATGCGTATTCAGTAACAGGACGATAATAAAACATCAAGAGTATTCCAGTAATTACTTCTACAATAAATAGAAAAAAGGTTATCCCACCCATGCACCAGGTAAAACGCATCCTGAAGGCATGCTCAGGCATCTTTGAAGGATGAAGGTGGAGGAATATATTAGATTTTATTTGGAGAACCCTATTTATATCTGTATCTTTATAGCCATGACGAAATATGGATTTCAATACCTGGGATTTTTTTATTCTTTCCAAAAAACCTGTCTTCTTTTCCAATCTACTCTCCAAATTTTGGATTTCGGACGTAAAGTCCCGCGTAAATCGGCAAGGCCGCAACGCGGCTTTTCGCCGTTGGGCGTAAAGCCCCATTGGGGCAACGCCCCTATTCGGGGACAACGTCCCTTTATGGGATTTGGGATTTCGGATTTTTTTATTCCGCAATCCGCATTCACAAATCCGCAATCAGCATTATACCTCCAGATACGCATCTGACTTATCGAATTCCTTATATGTATATATTCTGCTTTTATCTACAAGAATCATTCCATCATCATCAATGGAAATTTTGAATCGATCAAGGGGTCTTGTAGCCGGTCCTGCAAAATTTACGCCGTTGCTGGAAAACTGACTGCCGTGACATGGGCACTTAAAGACCTTTTCATCTGCAAACCAGTTTGGGGTGCAACCCAAATGAGTACATTGAGAATGGAGGGCATATATGCGTTTTTCTTCCCTTACTACCCACACTGACTGATCTTTTTTCCATTTCTCAAATACCTGAAATACACCATTGCTGTCAGATTCTCCCCCTGCTTTAAATTCATCAGGCAAGCCAATCTTAAAAGTGGCGGGCTGCTCAAAAAGTACCCTGGGGAATAAAAATCTCAGACTGCTTCCGATTGATATTATAAGAGTGGCAAACAGAGAACCCCATCCCAATATACGGAGGAATAGACGCCTGCTTATTCTTTTTTCACAAACATCCGTACTCATAGTCAAGATAAACTATGCTGTAATGTATGATTGATATTCAATTTTATATCGGTCTATTAACCTTTATACTGAAATCTGCCTTGCGATGAAGGGGATAAGGGGGAGGTTGCCAAAACCCCTATCCCTCTTCATCACCCCCCTATCAAGGGGAAGTGTGTAATGCTTGCCGTTAGACTTTCTTTACATCAACAGGCACAGGTTTATCCCATACACCCAGCTTTTTATCAGTCTTGTCGCTGGTGATTAAATTAGTTGTCTGTTCTCTCTTTGGAAATTGAGACCAGAGAGATACAACTCCCGGTTTTGTTACATGTCCGACCTTAGCAATAGCCTGGAGGCTCCCCTGTCGTGAAATTACTTCACACCAGTCACCGCTCTTTATCCCCCTTGCCTTTGCATCTCTGGGGTTGATGTTCACAATCTGGTTAGATACCCTCTGCCAAAGCTCGGGGCTTAAAGGGATATCAAGACCGTTGTTATATACGTTGTAACCTGTATTCCAGATTTCATTTGCGCGACCGTGTGTGCTCCAGAGTGGATATTTATCCGTAATTTTGTCTCTTATCGGGTAATCGTATGGGTCGAACTTGGCAAGGGCTGCAACGTGTCCAAGGCGTGCCTTACCATCGTTAAAGTTAAAACGTTTTCCCATCAACTTTTCTGTATCCTCGGAATGGAGTCTCCGTGCGGTTCTTCCATTTACCACAGGATACTGAATTCCTGAAGACCCTGCCTTGAGAAGGTCTTTCCAGGATATTTCAGATATGTCGGTATCATAGGAGCCCTTCAACTGTGCTCTCACTTCATCGTAAATCTCTATTTCGTTTTTCCAGTCGAATCCTTTGAGGCCCATCTTTTTAGCGAGCTGGGCAACAATCCACCAGTCAGGCTTTGCATCTCCCGGCGCATCCATGAACTTCTGCTGGAGATGGAGCCTGCGGTCTTCACTTGCCTGAATGGTGTTCCATTCACCCCATGTGGCTGCCGGGAAGATTACATCGGCAGTTTTGCTTGTATCAGTAGGATATATCTCGTTCACGATATGGAATGTATTTTCGTATGCGGATTTGAACTTGTTTATATTGGGAAGCTGAATGATGGAGTTACAGATATACGACCAGATAGCATGAACTTCTCCCTTTTCAATCTTGTCGAGAACACTTCTCATGGAACTCGGTCCTTTCCCTTCAGGAGGTGCTGTGCCTGCAAAGGTTCCTTTTGGATGTCCTCCCCCTCTGGATATACATGCCCCGACCTTACCGGCATTGCCGAGAATGACTGCCAGTGAAGCAAATGCTATTTGATGCTCCCAGCCGGTTACCTGTTTAATGATCCCCATCCAGAACTGGAACATAGTCTGTCCTTTGTATTTCGCAAGCATTTCCGCGGCTCTTCTGATCTTGGCAGCCGGGACGCCTGTAATCTTTGAGGCATTTTCAGGCGAAAACCTGCTCTTTAATGCTGTTTCCTTGAGTTTGTTAAAACCGGTAGTATATTTAGCTACAAAGTCCTTGTCATACCACTCGTTCTTAACCACCTCTTGCATGATCGACATGGACAAAATTGCATCTGAACCGGGCTTTACCTGAAGGAACAGCCCACCGGTGCGCTCAGCATCTCTGGCCATTGAGTGCCTTACAGGGTCAGCTACAATCAGTTTGATATCGCCGTCCTTTAAGCCTCCGGCAGTCAGTGCACGGTAGTACCAGGATGAACCTGTGTCTTTGAGGTTTTTACCCATAACAAACATGCATTTCGTTGAATCATAGTCTTCCACATTGTGAGAATTAGAACCGGATCCCGTTACATCAGAAAGACCCCACAGTTCGCTACCCCAGAATAAATATCCGTTACCGCACAGCGATGCGGATTTAATTCCCTGGAAAAGCCATTTTAAAAAGGCATATGTGCCCTGGAGATAACCCCAGTCTCCATAAATGCCCGCAACTGAATCAGGACCATGTTTGTCAATAATCCTCTGAAGCTTATCAGCAGTGAATCCGATTGCCTCATTCCATGAAACCTCAACAAGGGGGCTTCCCTTACCATTTTTCCTTATCATGGGTTTCTTGAGACGGATCCTGGTGGGAAGCTTTTCTGAATAAATGCTCTGGGCGTTAAATGCTCCTCTTACTGAATAATTTGATTTGCTGGCCACATCTTTATGATCAGGAAGTATCATTATATTTACATCCCTGCCGTCCTTCTTAGCCGGAACCGTAAAAACAGGGTTTGGCCAGTCACCCCTCATTTTCTCAACAGGATAAAATTTTTCGCTCCTTGGTTTACGCCCTTTACCTTTTGGCCATACAAAAACTTCGTATCCGCACTGAACGTGGCAGTAACGGCAGGATGTGAAATATTTTTCAGCATCTTTGGGCGGGAGCTCTACAAACTCAATTGCCTTGGAATCGGCAAATTTGCCTGCATGTGCGGTTGAGACTTTTCCCAGTGCACATACTCCTGCAGCTGCAGCAGAGGTCTTGAGTAAATCTCTTCGCGAAATCTTCTTTTCATTAGCCATCCTACCTTACCTCCTCTCCATCTAAAAGATTATTTCTGAGGCCGTAAATCAGTCCTGCAACACCTACAGCATAAATGTCACCAGTAGAACCGTCTACATCAAGAAAGATTTGCGGAAGGCTGGTCGGAGCAGGACCCTCAATCACTCTTCCGCTCTGTTTCGGGTCGTATATAGTCTGATGGCATTCACAAATCAGATTTCCACTTTCCCGATCCAGATCAACACCGCAACCCAGATGACTGCAAAACATACTGTATGCAACAATACTACCTTTAGGGCCTACTCCACCTTCTACCGCACATCCCATATCAATCAGGATATTCTTTCTTCCTTTGAGAGGATAATCGAAATTTAATGACCTGCCGGCCCGAAGGTCACGTATGTTGGCGACCCTTACTTGTGGATACGTTTTTTCATCCGATAAAGCAGCGCCGGCCTTTCCACTCAAGCTGCCCACGAGCAAAGCTGCTGCACCAGCACAACCGGCTGTTTTTAAAAGTTTACGCCGGCTCATGCAGTTTTCTTCCGTAGAATGTCTCTCTTTCATTTCACTCATCAGTGCCTGTTCTCCTTTCTTGGCATTTTTTTGTCTTTTAGAAATCGAATAATGTTGGCCCATTACCTGGCCAGCTCCTTTAAATTATCTAAGACCCCTTTTCTATGACGGTGTTTTTACAGCAGTGCATATTAGCGCAATTAAGCAAACAAACTTCAAAAAAATTGTCTATCAATAACTTTCAAAACCCCTTACATTTGCATAACTTTCTTAGATAAAGGATAAGATTATTGATCTGCGTCTCACTGAATGTATCCCCCCACGGCGGCATGAGTGTGGATTTACCCACGGCTTTGCCTCCGCCATATATTGCATCAAATAATTCCTTGTCTGTTCTTGTTCTCATGAATTCTGCGTCACTATGAACGGCTGGACGGGGATCCAGGTTTCTGGCATTAAACCCCTTACCGTCGCCTTTTTTCCCATGACATGGTGAACAATAGTGCTGATACAGTTTTTCACCATCATTAAACAGGGGGCTTCCTTCGGCCATATCCTGCATAAAGAAAGCAGCAATAGAGATGATCAAAAGGGATAATATAGTTACGTTTTTCAATTAATAAATTTACTGGTAAATAATTTATTAAATTGTCTTTAACCCAAAAAATGCATTTCACATAATACAGGCCTTGTGAAAGAAATTATTTTTCGATACCTTAAACGCAATATTAATTGATCGAGTGTGAACACGTTTATTCAAAGCCATATGCACAATTCAATAATAAATTCATCGAGTTAAATAATTTATTGAGCAATGTCTGCATTATGTGTGTTAAATAATTAGCCAATTGTTGACTACATGTTATTTGATATAAGAAAACCTTATTAAGACATGCAATATTTATGCCGAAAAAAAATAATGAAAATTCAATCAGTTGAAATATGGAGTCAATAAAAAAATGATCAATAGATGATCATTGTGCTCAAATATTGACTAAATAATATCAGAACCCTCAACACATTATTTTAATAGTACAACTCCCCCTTGCGATTAAGGGGGCAAGGGGGAGGGTATTTCACCCTCCCAGCAACACCCTTTGCTTTTATTAATTGTTGTCTTTAGAACGCCACCACTAACTGTGTAAAATAAGTGAGGATATCCCTGGATTTATATTCAGTCCCTGTATATGCGTTGTGATGTCCTTTGCCCAGAGAGGCATAATCAATACCTGAATAAAGATGGAGATGCTCTTTTATAGTAATATGAGCTTGTGCGTAGATGTCTGTCCCTAATTTTTTCTTCTGCCCTTCTGGTGCATCATTTAATTTAAAGTAACCTGCACCTACATATCCATCAATATTTTCAATAATCGGAAAAGTGGCTTTTGCCTGGACAGTTGTAATACCAAGACCCCAATTATTCTGGTTGGCATAGGTCGCACCGTCTATATTGATAGGGTCGTCAACGCCGGTATCGAGCGGCCATTGCACATTCATCTTTCCTGTATATCCCCATGCACCGGCTCCGTAATAAACCGACTGCGGTGTGACAAAACTGTCTGCAGAATCCTTGCTTTCATCCTGGAAATCCTTATCTCCTGAGGAGTATAAGCCCATTAATCCAAGCTTGGCGTTACCCACTGGAACAGTTACCTCCAGTTTTGCAGCGTATCCTTCTGAATCTTTATCTTTTGTATTGGATTCAGCACCATTTTCCTGTTCAAAAGAGCTTCCTAACAAGAATCCGCTTATATTCACATTACCAATATCGTGTCCACCTCTCACACCATAAACCAAAAGGCTTCTGTCCAGGTCTACCGCTGCCGTTAAGTCATCAGTATGCTCTATCAGATAGAGAAACGTTACTCCATATGCCTGATAACCCAGGTCAACGAGATAAAGATCTACATCATCATCTGCACCTTTTCCACCTTCTGTGCCTTCGTACAACTTGCCAGTTCCGATCCTGTAGTCTAAATCGTTTACATTTCCTGTAAAGACCAAACCGAGAGGGGCAAAGTCCCAGTCACTGCTGAATAGGGTATCTCCGAATTTGTCAGACATCGGGATGATACCCGCAGTGCCGGTAATCTGATCAGTCAATTTTACCTGGGCATAACCCTGCCTTAAATCAAACGCAGGACTTGCATCAGGATCATTGAATCTCCATCTGCCGTTATATTTTCCTTCATGAAACTGGCCAATACGAAGCTGCATATGGAACATTACATCGTCACTCAAGTGATAGTCTATCGTGGGCATGAATCTCCACCGTGCAGCCGAGGTATCATCATCATTAAAATCATCATTGTCGCTTTTGGAATCGGAATAATAGTTAATCCTGAAGTGGCCGTGAAAATCTACGTAAGAGCCTTCAGTAACTGGAGTATGGAGTTTGGCTGAAACCGTAGGAACGATCAGTAGAACTGCCAACGTCATACATAAGAGAATTAACACTGGATTTTTCATTCTTTTCCTCCTTGTTTTGTTCAAAATATCTTCCGAGAATATATTTATATTCACTCCCACTGCTGCTCCTTTTCAAAAAAAAATATTTATCATCACCTCCTTTATTCTTCATTCATGATTTCCGGCATTTACAAAGCTATCTGCCTTGATCAACTGTTGATAAACATCAACCACATTTTTCTCTGTTGTGCTGTTTTACTGGTTAAATCTGCAATATTGAATCAGCAATAGCTGTTCATGCATTCTATCTCAAATTCTTATTCAAATAAACCAAAATAATGCAGATGTTGTGAAAAAATTTATTCTTCGATACCAAATTAATCCGTCGTCCGTTGTCCGCTATCCGTTAATGGATCACGGTCTACGGATTCCGGTTCACGGTCTACGGATTTGAGCAATGTCTGCATAATTTGGGTAAATCAATTTAAATTAAAAAGCCCGATTAATTAGATCATCAATTAATCGGGCTTTAATTACCTGCAAGAAAAAAATCAAGGATTTTTTCTATTTGTACAATACAGGGTTAAAGTGGCCTTTATTATACATTTTGTCAGCTTTCACTAGGCAATAAAAATGCCAAACATAGGTTTAATTTTGATGTATCGTAATTCATTGAAATTATTCAGGCAGTTATAAAATCTTTTCTTTATCAAATCTCTATTCTTTTATTTATTCACAAAATGATCTG
The DNA here is from genome assembly GCA_964347155.1 of uncultured Nitrospiraceae bacterium. Lineage (GTDB taxonomy): Bacteria > Nitrospirota > Thermodesulfovibrionia > UBA6902 > UBA6902 > CAYFXR01. The sequence goes on from CAYFXR010000091.1 coordinate 12,491, forward strand.
AATTGTGTTCTTTTTGCAATTGTCACGATGTAAAAAACACCCATTCGGCAAAGGGAAAAAGTCAACTGTTAATTTAATGATTAGGATCACTTGATTATTTCAATACAGGCAATATTAATCCATGCTATATTACCGGATGTAGTTCTGATATTGACCTCATAATCCTTCTGTTCATCGAGATAACCAAACTTATGAAATACATCCAATAGTTCTTTTTTGAATTGTTTCTTTATCTCGTTTTTCTTTTTATAACTGAGAGGCACACTCCTGACCACCTCTGTGCTGTTTTTCCCGCCGGTATCGAACGTATATTTTTTAGTTTCAATCATTTTCTCCTCATTTTCCCTCTCAAAAAAACTGATTTCTGTTAAAATTTATGTTAACGCGCCGCCGCAGCTTGCGCCTGCACCTGCCGTACACATAAGACACATAGGGAGTGTTGCAATTTCCCTGTTTTTCAATCTGTTATAATGAAAATCCTCAATCCTCGAACTGCCATCTTTTACAGGCAAATTTATCATCTGCCAGAAATCACAGTCGAAGAGTCTACCGTTTGGGGAGACGCTGATCAAATGCCTGCACATAACGTTCTTAACCGTAGCGGGATTAAATTTCTCCTCAAGCTCTTTTAAATATTTTTTCCTGTCATCATCCGACATTGATTTAGCAAGCCTTCCAATGGGCATGTTGCTCAGTGCAATAAGATGATTGAATGTAATGCCGTGCATTTCATTCAGTTTCTGTCTGTAGGCCTCTTCCAGCATGTGCTGGTCAGGGGCGACTGCCGCACCTGCAGGATTAAACATAATGTCAACTTCAAGTCCTGTGCCTTCTTTTCCGTATCCAAGTTCATTAAGACGTTTTAATACTGAAATTGCCTTGTTATAGGTGCCCTTCCCCCGCTGACCATCCACGCCTTCCTCGGTATAACAGGGGAGGGAGCATATCACTTTCACCTTGTTCTGCGCCCAGAATTGGGGGATGTCTTCCATGCCGGGCTCTGTAATTATCGCTAGGTTGGAGCGCACCATTGCCTTCTTGCCCATATCAGCAGCTGACTTTACAAGACGCCTGTAATTCGGATTATATTCAGGTGAACCGCCCGTAATATCCAGTGTGGTGATTTCATCATTTTCTTTAAGGATATTGATTACCGTGTCAACTATGTCAGTTGACATCACCTCTGTTCTTGCAGGAGAAGCCTCTACGTGGCAATGAGTGCATGTTAAATTACACTTATATCCCATATTCACTTGAAGTGTGGAAATATTTTCTGCCTTCAGAGGATAATCATTCATTGCTTCTAATTTCTTGTCAAAAGCATTCATTTTTGAGCCCCCTTTTCAGTAGAAATAGCATAGTAAATAAAATATGTATTTTTTACTAATCAAATTGCCTGATTGCGCATAAAGGCAATTATTACTTATAAAAACATACTATTATAAAATTCATTTACGATTTTGATGTGAAGCAATAAACATGCCAAATTATGAACGTATAAAATTCAATCAGTTAAATTATTAAAGGCAAGATATATATGATCAATTGTTGATCATAATGGTTATTAATTGAACATAGTTTGCCCAAATAATGCAGACATTGCATCATTGGCAACAGTCTTTAAGTTATATCCTCCTCTTTGGTAAAGAGGGGAAAGGGGAGATTTTTAAAAAAAAATTCGCCCACAAAATCCCCCTTAATCCCCCTTTTCCAAAGGGGGAAATCATATGGGTCTGCTAAGATTTAAAAGACAGATGATGATACGGCTAAAAAATCGGGGGAACTTCTGTTATTCTTACCCCTTTAAAACTTGTGCTTAAAATATTTAACATGTGGTTCAATATTGAAATATTGAACCAGTATCAGAAAAGGGGGACGCCTTTGAGCAAGGTTTCCCCCTTTGAGAAATTCAGCTGGTTAGAAAGCAAGCTGAAGCTGCACTAACAGGTTGTCTCCCGGGTCATAGTCGTGCTCAGAATCTTTACTGTTAATATTATATGATGTTTGTACCTTGATGTTGTGCTTCTTGATATAATAGTTTGCTCCAATGCTTGTCTGCTTCTCGTCAGGTGCGTTTGCATCTGAATCTGGTAAATATGTCTGATATCTCGCAGCGAGTTCCAGTTCACCGACCCCTACCTTCTGAGGTAATAGATAAGCCCCTTCAATATAGTAGCCGTCATTATCATGATCTTCAGCAATATCAAAATCCTTAGTAAAAACGAAATATCCAGCAGAAAATGTGGCGGTACCAAACTGACCGAATACATCGGCTCCATAAGTGGATGCATCATATTGGTCTGTATCTTTCGTCAAATCACCCTGTGTTGCATAGTAGGCTCCAACGGTCAGATATGTCTTGCCATCTCCTATGTGAGAGCCCATCATTTTTTCCGGATCGAATATGTGATATACCAGACCTGCTGCATATTGAAGTCTGTCGCTTTCGACTCCTTCTATACTGGTAACGTCTCCTCCTTCATATATACCCAGACCATATTCCAGACGTTTTTCCATCAGCTTGCCCTTAAAATAGAGGCCGGTGGCATTATCCGCGAATCCTTCTTTCTGAATTTTGTTTATTACCGTGCTTCTGTCAACAAGCAGAAACTTGGAATCCGATAGCTGACCCTCACGGCTGAACACTGAATTGTCAAGACCGACTTCAATAACAAACTGTGAATTAAAATAGTCAAATGTGACATATGCATTTTCTAATTTCAACTGGGGATCTTTCCCTTCCTGAAGGTAGTTGTCATATTTCCATTCGAGTTTACTGTTAATGTTTTCCATTAACTTTGCTTGCACACCAAGCCTCGTTCTCCTGATATAGAAGTCTTTACCTGAATCAGTATCTGTGGAATCATCTTTTTCCTTCCATTCGAACCTTGGTTGTATCCTGCCATAGAGCTCCAATGATACTTCGTCTTTTTCATATATCTTAAGACCGGCGTATGCATCTGATACTGATAGTGCTATGACGACTGAAATGATATAGACGCAAAGATAATATATTAAGTTTTTCATTGGCAACCTCCTTTTTTTCAACTCTTCCCTTTAATCAATCAACAGGGTGTTATATTACCTCGGCCAGACAAACTGGTTCCTGTCGCCGAACAGATCCTCCGGCAGTCTCGGCCTTGCATTGATCGGCAACGGCGCTATTCCATCAGGACCAAACCACTTCTGATAGATCTTCTCGTAGGTTCCGTTTGTGATTAAGTCCTGCAGCGCAAAACTTATGGTATCCCTCCACCTGCTGTCGTTTGGCGGAACGCCTATACCGTAAAGTCCCGGGCTGAAGATAGGTCCTACCGGCTCGTAATCAACCCCCTCGGCACCTGCAACTCCGGCGATGATAGGAGTATCCTGAATGTAGGCGTCAACTTTTCCCTGCTTCAGGGCGAGAAAGCATTCAGCATTATTCTGAAACGAAAACAGTTTAAATTCTTTTTTGCAACCAAGTTCCTTCAGGTAGTCCTGTCCAGCAAGGTAGGCGTTTGATCCCTGAACAACGGCCATCCTTTTACCGCAGATGTCGATAGGATTTTTAAATCTTCCCTTTTTGGCGTAGAATATTTTACCCGACCACAGATACGGCGGCTCTGCATAGTCAATCTGCTCGTCACGGCTTCTTGTATGACTCATGCTTCTGATAGTGAGGTCGACTCTCCTGTTGGCAAGGAACGCAATCCTGGTCTTATTGTTAACAGTAACTTCCTTAAGCTTTAACTCTTTTTCCATTATCTCACTTACTCGCTTTACGATGGCATAAGCGATGTCAATGTCAAAACCCTTCCGAATTCCATCCTTGGGATCAATAAGGCTCAAGGGAGGCACATCGGTCCCCAGGCCAACATTTATGCTCCCTTTCTTCTTGACAAGGTCATAAATGGATTCTGCAGCCAAAGTTGATGAGGCAACGCCCACCAGAAACGCCAGTGCAACCAATACTGCCACACTGCTTTTTTTCATTTCTTTGATTCTCCTTTCTTTAATGGACTAAATGAGGCTAATATGAAGCCTTTTGAGATATTTATTATAAATCAACGTTAATTGGAGTTGTTAACTCAAAAAATGTATCTAAAATAATGTAGGTATTGGAAAGAAATTTATTTATCGATACCGTAAACGCAACTATAACTAATCTATGGGAAATATTTTTATTCCAAGGTATTTGCATAATGCAATAATTAATTCATCGAATTAAATAAATGTATTTACAATGTCTGCATTATTTGGGTTAAAGTTAAAAGTCTTAAAAACTCAAGATCACGGAAAATAAGCAAGATGTATGCCAGTAGGAATATCATTTGATTTTAAGATAACTTTGGAAGTGATCAGGAAAAATGCTGGTCAATAATTGAACATATGGTTTTTTTTTGATCAAGTAATGTGTTAATCCGAAAAATGCATTTTTGTGGTTAGTCCCTAAAAAGTTTGGCTTTGAGTGTATTTCTTGATATGCCGAGCATTCTTGCTGTAAGTGCCTGATTATCCTTGTTTATTTCAAGGGCTTTTTTAATCAACAGACGTTCAAAAATGGAGATAGCTTCTTTATAGATGTTTGCTCCTTTTTTTTGAAGAAGTTCATTTGCAGCGTCTTCAAGGATTTTTTCAATATCTCCTGTGTGAAGGTCTGCAGTTTCAGCATAGGTGGGCCATTCAACGTCATTTATGGATAGAAAATCCGTTTGGCATAATACCATCCCCCGCTGTATAACACTTTGAAGTTCCCGTACATTTCCAGGCCAGTAGTAATTCTCAAATTCTTGTAGCAATTCAGGCGAAGCCCCCTTTACATCCTTATTCAACTCCTGGTCGAATCTCTGAATAAAATACTGAACTAAATCTTTAATGTCCTCTCTTCTTTCCCGTAAAGGCGGCACATTTATGCTGACGACATTCAGCCGCCAGTAAAGGTCATCCCTGAATTCTCCATTATCGAGCAATTCCTCAAGATTTTGATTTGTTGCGGCTATGATCCTTACATCGGTCTTTATTAACTCTTTGCCCCCTATTCTTTGAATACATCCGTCCTGGAGCACTCTCAGCCACTTTGCCTGAAGAGATAAAGACATATCCCCTATTTCGTCGAGAAACATGGTGCCATCGTCACACTGCTCGAATTTGCCGATTTTTCTGCTGTCAGCGCCTGTAAAGGATCCTTTTTCATGGCCGAAAAGTTCGCTTTCAAGAAGCGTTTCGGGAATGGCAGCACAGTTAACGGGAAGGAAGGTTTTATCGACCCTCTTGCTGTGATGATAAATGGCCCTTGCTATCAGTTCCTTACCAGTACCGGTTTCACCCTTTAAAAGTATTGTCACGTCACTCTCCGCAACCTGTCCGATCTTTTTGAATATATCGAGCATAACAGGGCTCTTTCCAATTATCCTGTCTCCTTCTTCCTGCTCGGTTTCATTAAAAGTTACGGGATTAGACATTTTTTTATCCAGCAAGGCCTTCTTAACCAGAGAGAGCAGACGGTCGTTGTTGAATGGTTTGGTGAGATAATCGTATGCCCCATATTTCATTGCGGTGATTGCCTTTTCAGAAGAGCTATAGGCTGTCATTATTATAATTACAAGACCCGGATAAAGCGATTTTAATCTCTGCAGTGTTTCGAGGCCGTCCATTTTCGGCATGGTTACATCCATGATAACAAGAGACGGGTTTTCCCTTCCTGACATTTCAATGGCTTCTGTTCCATCACTGGCAGTAATGACTTCATAGCCCTGTCTGCCGAGAATTTTCCTGAATGAATGACAGACTCCTTTTTCATCATCTACAACGAGAATTTTATCCATTTTCTTTTCCTTTTGGTAATCTCACGGTAAATACCGTACCAGAACCTTCATTGCTGTTGCACAGTAATTTACCGCCATGTGACTTTATTATATTATAAGCTATTGACAAACCTAATCCTGTACCTTCGTCTTTTGTAGTAAAAAAAGGATCAAAAATCCTTGATCGTATATGAGGCTGAATACCTGCTCCTTGATCCCAAATCATTACCTCAACATAACTATTATCCGATTTACCGGAAACCCTTATTTCACCCCCGTCAGGCATTGCCTGGACAGCGTTAAGAATGAGATTCAGGAAGACCTGTTCAAGGAGAGACCTATCGCCTTTTATAATAGGAAGGGCATCAATTAAATCCTTATGAACAACTATGCCCGCATTCTCCATATCAAAGGTAGCAAGTGATAAAACATGTTCAATAATGACATTTAAATCTATATCAGAAAAATGAAAGCTTTTCTGTTTTACAAAACCAAGAAAATTTGAAAGAATAGCATCTATTTTTTCTATCTCTCTGCTGATAACTTCGGCATCCTCTTTCGTCATGTCCGGTTCTTCCTTATAAGCTTGAAAAAGCATCTTCAGGGTAGTCATGGGGTTTTTCAGCTCATGTGCTAGGCCGGCTGAAATCTGTCCGATAGAGGAAAGTTTTTCCGTTTGCAAAAGATGTGTATACGTATATGCTTCCTCCATCTTATCCTTTGCAACCTTCAGCTGCATGGAAAGTCTGTTAAAGTTGCGGGCAAGGTATCCTATTTCATCTCCGTACGGAACATCCACCCTTTTGCCGAATTCTCCCCTTCCAAGCACCTTTGTAAATTCAACAAACTTGTATAAGGGTTTTGTAACCAACCGGCTAAAAATAAGGGAAGCGCAAATACCCAGGAGTATTACAAGAATAATAATAGGATATGCAATGTACCTCATCCTTGTAAGTGTTTGTCGTAAGTTGTCCTCTCTGATACCCAGGTGAAGCTCTGATTTCGTGCCTGGAAGAACAGTTACCCCTACATCTCTTATATAACCTTTTCCCGTGTCAAGGAGTTGAATATTTAATATTTTGTTATGAAGGGGATTCCAGGTCAGGATGTCAGGAGGAGCGCCATTATGAAACGTATGAGTGAAGACCCTGCCCTCTTCATTTGTAACAAAGATATATTCCACATCCTTTTCTTTAATAAGAACTTCGTTGAATGCCTTTGTTGTTTGAAAATATTGTCTTAAGAGAACATTGTTAGCTATTCTATCTGAAAGATTACCTGCTATCGAAACCGCTCTTTTCTCAAGTTCTCCCCTGAATGTATCTATCACGATTCCTCTTATTGAAAGTAAAAGCAATAAGACAACACTCATCGCAATTGCTGTTGTAAGGAAAGTTATCTTTGTTCTTAATTTCATTGTGTCACCCTCTTAGAAAAGGTAAACATTAAAAGAACGAGAATTTCTAACGTGATAAAAGTCCATATTTTTTTGCAAGGGCAGTTACCTTATGAAGCTCGATTCCATCGGTTTTTGTAAATCCAAGGGGCATCTCTGTCTTATCCCAGTCAATAAGCATATTTTTATGCGTTCCCGTTGGATCAAATGAAAGAAGGGCGTCCCTGACAGCTTTCACTATCTTGCGATCAACAGCTTTGTTATAGGCTATAACACTACTTGGATATGGTTCTGATATCTTTAAGATTTTTATTTTTCCTTCCGATTCAAGCCTGATCGCAAGAGTATCCTGAATACCCCCTGCATCACACTCTCTATTTAAGACGGATTTTACGGCATTAATATGAGACCCTGTATAGATATACCTGCTTAAATCTTCAAGGACCATTCCTTCGTCTTCGAGTATCTTCCGCGGGATTAAATGTCCCTGGGTTGACATCTTTGATCCAAAAGCAAAGCATTTCCCTCTTACATCTTTTATATTTTGTATATCACTGTCTGATCTCGTGATGATCATGGCACGATATTTTGTATCTCCCACCTTATTCACCCCACTGACAAGATATTCAATTCCATATTCTTCTTTCCCAATAACAAAGCTAAGTGTCCCGAGGGCAGCGAAATGGGTAATTCCTTTGCCAAGATTTTTAACTGTATCTTCATATTTTTCGGTAAATTTTATACGGAAACGCCTTCCTGTAGTCTTTTCAAGGTATTTCAGAAAAGGGGTGTAAATCTGCACCTCTTCTTTTGGTCCGAGCCTTAGATCAAATCCGAACCAGATAGTATTTGGCTGCAGATACTCTATACCCTCTGAAATTTCACCTGTCCTCTTCGCAAGACTTACCTTTTTGGGTGTTTCTTTCTCTGTACATCCTGGAAAAATCAGAAAAAAGAATGAGAGAATCATTAAAAAAGGTCTGAAGTACGTCTTCATATACAAAACAGTCGGCATTTTCTTCACTACGTCTTAAACAAATACAATGCAATTAGCCATGTAAAGAATGGCATAGATGCCTTCAAAATCTTTAAAAATGCAACTATGATTATCAATGCCATTTTGTAATCGATAAAATTCTTATGAATAAAATAATACCCCTGAGATTACAAAATGGCATGTTTAATGGTGTTGCTTTTAAAGCTTTCTCAGGCACCTATGCCACCGTTAAATGCATTTTAGGTCTTAAATAATCTTACTGTAAAACAAATTTTATTATAACTGAATAAATTAACAATATGATATACTTTATGATCAATGTCTTTATGGGCAGAACCAATACTTAGATAGAACTTTGCATCTTAAAAAATTAATAGGTCTTTGTTTTAAAAAAGATGAAAATCCCCCTACATCCCCCTTTTCCAAAGGGGGACCTTACAATCCCTCCCTTTCATAAAGGGAGGTTAGGAGGGATTAACCATGCCGCTTGATCTTTCCATTTTTCAGGAAGCCGTCAAAGCCATAGAGCAAGGAAAGTCAGATACATTCACCTCTCTCTCAGGCTCTTCCGGCGCATTGTTATTTTCCATGTTGAAGGCTCCATGTCTCCTCCTCTGTTCATCTGATACAAAAGCAAGAGAACTTTATTCGGATACAGTATTCTGGTCAAGACTCCTCGGTGTTCAGGTCCCTATTATTATTCAACCGGAGGGGGAACCAGAACGTTTAAGAAATCTTGTACAGCTTTATTCGCTGGAAAGGGTTAAGGTTATAGCGTCTGTCGATGCCTTGCCCTCGCCTTTATGGAAAAGGGAAGAGTTTCAATTAATCAGTATATTAAAGGGGAGTAATGTCGAGAGAGACCACATGGTTAAAAAGCTGTATGATCAGGGATATTTTTCTGTTCCAATTGTTTCTGGACCCGGAGAAATGTGTATCAGGGGAGGGATACTGGATATCTTTTCTCCAGATAAAGAGGATCCCGTGAGAATAGAGTTTTTTGGCGACGAGATCGAATCACTCAGATTTTTTGATGTAGACACACAATTGTCCGTTACTGAGATAGAAGAGATAAAAATATGTCCTGCTGCAGGTCCCGGCGAGGGGGTAACCCTCTTTGACCTTTTACCTGACAGCAAAATTATATTCAGTAAGCCTGACGATATTAAAAGGCATTATCCTGAAATCACCCCTCAACCCCCCATTATTATTAAATTTACGTCCTTACCATTACACGGGGAAGGATTCAATTGTTCCATAGGTAACGTTTCAGGATTCGGTCTTTTGCCTTTAGAAAGAAAATCAATAGAGGATTTTATCACAAGAGCAAAAGAGCTTTGCAGACGGTTCTTTATCATCACGGTATGCTCATCAGAAGGCCAGGCAAAGAGGTTAAAGGATCTCTTTTCTGAAAAGGAACTCGAGGCTCCCATTCTGGCAGAAAGCGCTGTTTTAAATGGAACATACAGCCCTGTAATTACTATAGGTGAACTGAGTAGCGGATTTATATATCAAAATATCATGGTTCTTTCCGCACGTGATATTTTCGGAAAGAGGCCGGCCTTTAAGCCTATTAAAAAGTCGCGAGTATCAAAACTCATCTCTTCAATAGAAGATTTTAAAGAAGGGGATTTTCTGGTTCATGCAGATCACGGCATAGGAAGGTTTTTAGGTATCAAAAAAGAAAAAATAGAGGATTATGAAGATGATTTTATCACGATTGAATATATTGGAGGTGATAAATTATTCGTCCCCCTTGAACGCATTGATTGTGTTCAAAAATATCACGCCTCTGAAAATGTCAGACCCAGACTGGACAAACTGGGAGGGAAGACGTGGCAGAAAACGAAAAAGAGGGTGAAACAAAAAATAAAAGATATGGCAGAGAAGCTTTTAACCATTTATGCCAAACGGTCTACAGCAACCGGAAACGCCTTTTCAGCAGACACCGAACTTCATAGAGAATTTGACGGCTTTTTCCCATATGAAGAAACCCTCGATCAGATGTCTTCTGTTCAAGAGATAAAACAGGACATGGAAGAGTCAACTCCCATGGACAGGCTTTTGTGCGGAGATGTTGGATACGGCAAAACAGAGGTAGTGATGAGGGCGTGCTTTAAATCAGTATACGATTCAAGGCAGGTTGCCGTGCTTGTGCCAACTACAATACTTGCTGAGCAGCACCATGATACCTTTACTACGAGGTTCTCTGCCTTTCCAATAAAGATTGACTTCCTGAGCCGGTTTAAAAGCAGGGCTGAACAGAAGCAGACACTCCAGGCCATTGCAGAAGGTAACGTGGATATCATCATCGGAACACACAGGCTTCTGGGCAAAGACGTACACTTCCATAATCTCGGTCTTCTGGTTATTGATGAAGAGCATAAGTTCGGTGTAGCGCATAAGGAAAAAATAAAGGCACTGGCAACCAATGTTGATATTCTCACATTATCTGCCACGCCGATTCCTAGAACTCTCCATATGGCGCTTTCAGGTATCAGAGGAATGAGCACCATTGAGACACCGCCGGAAGACAGGCTTGCGGTAAAAAGTTTCGTTATACGTTTCAATCCTCAGGTAATAAAAGAAGCCCTTCAGACTGAACTGGATAGAATGGGACAGGCCTTTTTTGTTCATAATCGTGTTCAGGATATACAGAAGATAGGAAATTTTGTAAGAGAATTAGTGCCTGAGGGTAAAATTGGCATAGCTCATGGACAGATGAGAGAAAAAGAGCTTGAGCGAGTCATGAGGGCTTTCTATCACAGGGAAATTAATATCCTTGTCTCAACAGCCATTATCGGTTCCGGGCTTGATATACCTTCTGCAAATACGATAATCATCAACAGGGCAGACAGATTCGGACTTGCAGATCTTTACCAATTAAGAGGGCGTGTAGGTCGTTCTGATATCAAGGCATACGCATATTTTCTTATCCCGGGAGAAGATATCATCACCGAAGAGGCCCGGAAAAAACTCCAGGCTATTCAGGAACTGGGGTATCTTGGCGCAGGTTTCAGGCTTGCACTGAAAGATCTTGAGATAAGGGGTGCAGGAAATCTTCTCGGTGCCGAGCAATCAGGTCACATAGAGGCTGTTGGTTTCGACATGTACCTGGAAATGCTTGAATCTGCAGTTGCAGAACTGAAGGGGGAAAAAATAACGCCGAAGATTGAACCTGTCCTTGACCTCAAAATAACAGCTATTATTCCTGAAGAATATATTGAAAACCCTGATGTGAGATTAAGCATCTACAGAAAAATTGCATCTGCAAAAGATCGTACATCTCTCGAGAGAATTTTAAAAGAGCTGAAAGACAGGTTTGGAACGCTGCCTGAAAAGACAAGACGGCTTCTTGAAATAATGGATATTAAGATTATGGCAAGAAACCTTTTTATCAAAAGGGTAGAAAATGTAGCAGGGAGGGTAAAAATTTTCTTTGCCACAGAGACACCTGTCATTCCAGAGAAAATATTTTCCCTTTACCAAACAAGAAAAGGATATATCAAATTCCTGCCGGAAGGCGGAATCGAACTTGATCTGAGAAATAAAAAGTGGAAACAAATTTTCAGTGAATTAAAAGGACTGTTGGAAGAGCTTGAGATTGAAATGTAACCATCAAATTCTTTATCAAATTAACCTAAAAAATACATTTCAAATAATGCAGGCGTTGTGAAAGAAATTATTTTTCGATACCTTAGACGCAATTCCAACCAATCTAAGGTGAATATTTTTGTTCAAAGCTATATGCATAATTTAATAATAAATTTATCGAGTTAAATAATTTCTTGAGCAATGTCTGCATTATCTGGGTTAATTGAAACGGGATGATGAGATTGACTTATTATTATAGAACCTCATAATCCTTTCATCTTTAATATAGGCTTTCAATATGATGGCCGTAGAATGCTTTAGTTTAATTACCTCAAGAAATTTCTCAGCAGCAGTATAATCGTCAAATTTACCAAGCCTTACAGCATAAAATTCCCCAACCTTTTCTATCCTGAGGTAATCAAGATCTTTCTTATCTAAACTCTCAATGATAGATTCAAATTGCTTCTGGGCACGTTCGATTTCAATAAAGCTCCCTGTTTGGATTGTATAAATTACTTGAAATTCATACTGATGACCAGCCATTGATTTTTCAATTAATTTATTTTCATTATTGAAATTCTTATATGTCACTTTTTGCAAAATATCTTTACTTGTCGAGGATCTCCCAATAGCTTTTTCATATAAAACATCAGCCTTTTGAGGATCAAGGTTCTGTAATATCTTATATTCCTCAATTGCGGAATCTTTATCGCCTAATATTAAATAGGAGAGGACAAGATTATAATGTGCCTCTGTGTAATCGGGTCTTATCTTTATTGCTTTTTTGTAAGCCTCTATCTCATCTTTATATTTCTTAACTTTACCTAATGCCAGTCCTTTCTCAAACCAATCCGTTGCAGGTAAATCTTCTATGGTGTCATTATGTTGTTTAATATTTTGTGTATTGTCTTTTCCTGTTTTTTCAGTTTCTTTATTTTCCCTCTCCCCTTCATTCAGATCTCTTGTATTTTTCCTGTCTTTGCCATGTGAGTCATCTGTTTTGACCCCATCATCCAGCCTTTTTAAAATTATCGGATCTGGAATCTTTTCGTACTCTTTCCCCTGAATAGAAAACAGCAAAATATAAGGTTCATAACCGTATTTTTCAATCCTCAGTACTCTTTCCCTTGTCTCATCATCGTGACTGCCGCGTGTAGCAGATATGTAAGAGAATTTCAAGGTTATGGGAGTAAAGCCTTTTTGCCTTCCTTCAAATATGACTCTGGCACCTTCGGGAGAACTTTTTAACGGGATAAACATTGTCCTGCCAAGATATTCAGGTCTTGAAATTAATACGCAACCGGCAATCAGCAAAATGCTGATAATATACACAGATGCCAATATTGCCAAGACTGTCTTTTTAAACATAATGCTCTATGTTTTTTTAGTATAATTCATATCTTCGAATTTTTTGATAAGGAAAGAAAATAGTGCTCTATCTATTCTAAACATAAAACGCTTCAATTGTCTAATTGGTTCCTGTTGCGGAAGCTGTTAATCCTTTTTCTCGATTTTTCTAATCCTATACAAAGAATATATTCATTCATTAAAGATCGAAAATCTTATTTTTCAGAATCCTGCCCCCATGCATGTGTTCAGTTCAGTCAATGCTATATGATTATGAAAGCAAGATTTTTGTGGTAACCAAATGCTTTAAATGTTATAAATCATATTATGAATATAAAAGTCAGCTGCTGTGGGTTTCCAGTTGCAAAGATACAGTACTTTGATGAGTTCGTCAAACTGTTGGTGGTTTCTGAGACAAAAAAGATTCTTTCTTAATGTTCAACATTGTCTTGCTGGAGGATTTAGTAATAAGATAAAAAGGGGAAGTGGTGCCGGAACTCCCTGACGTAGAGGCAGTAATAAATAGGATAAAACAGGGGACAACGGGAAGGTCCATTAAATCGGTATCGATTTATGACAGTAGATTAACGACCAAGGCAGAGTTAAAATCAATCCTTTGGCAGAAAATAACTAATATATGGAGACGTGGAAAGTATATCCTTTTTTCCTTACAGAACAATAAAACGGTAATAATCCATCTCAGGATGACAGGAGATCTTTTGCTTGCGAATCCTGGGGATAAAATTAATCCACATACAAGATTAATCATTCATATCAATGATGGTAAGGATTTGCGTCTTATTGATCAGAGAAGACTTGGCGTGCTATATATTACCAACGATATGGACTTTCGCCAAATTCCCGGATTAGAAAAGATGGGGCCGGAGCCACTTTCTAAGGATTTCAATTTTAAAATATTTGTTGAGAAATTAAAAAAGAGAAAGGGCAGAATCAAGTCTCTACTTCTGAATCAGATCTTCATAGCCGGTATCGGAAACATATATGGTGATGAGATATTATTTCAAAGCCGGATCAAGCCAACTAGAAAAACTCATAATTTAACGGAAAACCAGAAAATAAAGCTTTACAAAAAGATTAGATATGTTTTGAAAAAGGCATGCGAATTGAATGCCGACTTGTCATCAATGAGGACCTGGTTTCTGTATGGCAGGGGCAAAGGCTTTTGCATAAAATGCAAGGGCAATCTTCACAGAGTGAAGATACAGGGGAGATATTCTTATTTCTGTCCCAGGTGTCAGAGATGAAGTCGGGGAATATATTTACTTACAAATATTCAAATGGTTGCCTGCATCCAAACCATCTGGCGCCAGAATATCAACGGATATCGCCATCCGGAGAAAATACTAGATACCGGCTGGGATGGCCTTGTAAAAATGACAGGGTCGCACCTGACATTGGAAACCTTCTTAGAAGAAGATAAGAGATCAGTGTTTTTGGTTGCAAGCTTCAAAAAATCTGATAAAATGTAAGAAGAATCACTGATATAGTGCTCGTACAAGTAGTGCATTTCGAGGGGATAAACCACCCTCATATCTTGAATACGGGAAAGGGGGTATTATAAATATGGCAAATTTAACTGCACAGGGAACGCACGGCAGGCTTGAGGATTTTATTGATCTTGCCAGAAAAGGGATAGACATAGCACTGGAGATCACCTTACAAAAACATACTATTACAGAGAAGATTCATCCTGGGCAAACAGAGGATATGAAGGGCGAAATAGACAGGTATCTCCTCCTGGGTAACTTTGCCTTTAGGACAGGAGAAGAAGAGCAGACTGTTTCGAAAGTGTATATGTTTGGATCAATGGAAGAATCACTGGAAAACGCAAATGTTAACAAAAATATCGCAAATGAACGGCTGAAGATGGATTACAAGCGGTTAAGGGATAGCGGTCTCGAATTCGAAGAAAAATTCTTCTGAAAAGGCCCTGAACTCTGACTTCTGATCTCTGAATGATGAAAATAAAGAATGGAGCTGAAGGGGATCGAACCCTCAACCTCTTGAATGCCATGTATTTTCAAGAGCTGATCTTTATCTCTTCCTTACTTGCTGTAGCTTGATTTTACTTGTAAAAACTCACTTTAAGGGATAGCATATTTGACGGTGTTATCCCTTCTTTTATCTTGTATAGTGCACAGTCCAATTGTTCCTCACTTTGTGAACGTAATGCAACATTTGAGTTTGAATTAGAGGCAATTCTATTTTAATTACAATATCCCATAAGCTTTAACAGAGTTTAAACTTCCTCATTCTCAATAAGTTCCAAATTACACTCTCCACGATAATAGTCATCAGCCTTTTGGGCATCTTCAACTTTAATTAAATATGCTTCCTTTGGTAGAGGGTGTTTTACCCTTTTGTCGCTCTCATCTACATAGTGAACAGGTTCGTACCACACATAAGTATTATTATCTCTGGTATTAATGATATTGAAATGTTCATACTACGGTTCTTCGCTTCCTGGTCGGGCTCAGTAGGGAGGAGTTGCTGAACTTTGAAGGTGCAATCCGGTATTCGCAAGTTTACTCGCGAGAATTTCACTGTTGAATTTGTAGCCCACCTGAAATGTGATCGTGATGATAAGGTTGTAATGATCAGGAAATGGAATTTCACAGCTGCCCCTTTGTTTTTTGTTGATATTCTTTTGAATTTCCCTTTAACAATAGACTACGGATAAAACACTCTCTAATCTTCATTTTTGAGACCGTAGCTAAGTTGTTTATTACCAAAAGAAAGCTTAATAGGACAACAAGGAATAAGGCTTGGAATAAAATAAATTGTAAGAATATTAATATCTTATAAAAATATTTGACAAATAAAGAAACTTTGATAAAATTTTTTTAAAATGCTTTTTTAAATAAAATTTAGTAAATTAAGGAACTCTCGAACGGGCATCAGCTTCACTTAAGTTTTAGAAATCTTCACTAATCATATAATGGTTAAAATTATCAAGGAAAGAGGTGGTTAGTTAAAAAAATCTTAATCTATTTTCTTTAAAAATATAGGCAGCAAAATTCCAACAAAAAAATGAAAAAGGAGGTAAAGAATGAAAAGCATTATTGTTCTATCAACATTTCTTTTACTGTTATCTTTGTCTACAGTAGGTTTTACTGCGGACACGGTTCCAAACGAGATTATGATGCCGGGTACACAACCAAGAGAAGTGTCAAATTTTCAATCTCCTGATAAATGCGATAATTGCCACGGCGGATATGACTCAGCTATTTATTCTAATGAGCCTGCTTTTGGCTGGCGCGGCAGCGCCATGGGCAATGCAGGCCGGGATCCCATATTTTGGGCAACATTAGCCATTGCCGAACAGGACTTCGATGGTGCGGGTGACCTCTGCATCCGCTGTCACAGCGCGGGTGGCTGGATTGCTGGACGTTCAACACCTACTGATGGATCCGGGTTGGCAGCCGACGATGATGATGGTGTTGATTGTGATACGTGTCATAAAGCAACCAATCCCAACAATTTGGAGCATCTAGGGGTTATGAATCCGCCTTTTGTTGCCAACGATGCTTTGACTGGAGAGGGCTACTACGGAAGCGGGATGCTTTCCTTATGGAGCGGCTCTGATAAGCTCGGACCTTATAATAATGCTCAGGCAAGGCACCAATGGATGGCGTCGCGGTTCCACCGTGGCACTATCACGGAGGGAAATATTGATATTACAAAAGGAGACAACCTCTGTGGTTCCTGTCATGATGTCTCAAACTCTGCTGTTGGAGATCTGGCACCAAATAGTGGTAAACAACCTACCGCACCTCCGGTGATATCCAGTAAGGATGATACTGACTGCAATAACGATGGGGTCCATGATGATCCTGGTCCCTGCCTTGGTGGTCCCATTGAAGACAAGGCGGCCTTTAATAATCCACCCTATGCCTTCGGCATCGTGGAGAGGACCTTCAGTGAGTGGAAGTCCAGCGCCCTTGGTACAATGGACGTAAGAGATTTCACAACGCTCCCCGCTGACCTTCAGTTTCAGGCTGGTGCCTTAAATATGGCCTACCAGTCGGCTATGCTGGCTGGTGGCACTTATGAAGACGGAACCGTTCGGACATTCACATGCAATGGCTGTCACATGAGAGCGGACATTGGGGAAGGTTGCAACAAGACGGTTCCCACACGTGCGGATCTTCCTAAGCATGACCTGACAGGCGGCAACTACTGGGTATGGCCTCTGATCAAGTATCAGGACCAACAGGGAACGCTCCGTCTCGGCGGCGGACTGACAGCTACGCAACTCGAAGCGATTGATGCCGGGCAGATCAGGGCCGAAGACCAACTAAGGATGGCGGCCTCTCTTGAGGTTACTGTCAACACCTTGAAGATAACCAACCTGACTGGCCACAAGCTCATCACCGGCTATCCGGAAGGACGCCGCATGTGGGTCAATATCAAATGGTATGATGGCGTCAACCCGGATCCGATCAGAATAGACGGTGATTACGGTCCTCTCGGGGTAATATTCACCAATCCCGTAGACAATCAACAATTCGAACCGTGGTCGATCTTGGATCTGCATGATCCGAACACCAAGATCTATGAGGTTCATCCGGCCATTACGCAGGAATGGGCAGCAACGCTTATGGCTGTTGCTCCTGCACATTATGGTCCGATCACACTCGGCTATGACCGCCTCTCCGGTCTTCCTACAGGAACCATAGCTGACTTGGCAGCTCAGGCACCGGGTACATATGCAGAGACATTTCACTTCGTTCTCAATAACTACGTGGCAAAGGACAACCGTATTCCTCCCTACGGCATGGACTGTGAGGAGGCAAGAAAGAGAAATGCTCTACCGAAACCAAACACACAGTACGGTGGAAACCTGTTGACATGGAATGCTGATGGTACCTGCTCTGGCACATATAATTATTCAGACGATTTTCCGCTTAATCCTCCGAGCGGTGCGGTTTACGCTGATATTACCCTGTATTATCAGGGCACTAGCTGGGAGTATGTCCAGTTCCTGAATAATGCCGTCATACCCGGCGTTGTTACTCCATTTTTGGCAGATGAGGGTAAAAACTTCCTCGATGCATGGGTAAAAACCGGCATGGTTCCGCCTTTCGCCATGGCAACTGCTACATGGGGCACTGCACCAGGTTGTACGCCTAACGAACCGACAGAGATTAGCTGTCTTGACGGCATAGATAACGATTGTGACGGTTTGGTCGACGGCGATGATCCGGACTGCCAGCAAAATCAAATAGTCTGTTCAGACTACACAACCCGGCAACTCTGCAACGCGCAACCTACCTGCAGGTGGGACAATAAGAATAAGATGTGCATCAACAAGTAGACAAACATGTTTATTAAAGTTACAAAGGGGGGGTTAATCACTCCCCCTTTTTATACTCACTTTCTACCGAAAATCCGTTATATTCTTCAAATCCTCACAGGTTCTGGATAACGTATAAGCTTAAGCTTCAATCCTCAGCGTAATTGAGGATTAAAGCTTATACGTTATGTTGACTAATATCAAATACTTTCAAACAATCATTTAAAAAAATTTGTTATGCGATTCATTACTATATTGATTTCTGGTATATATCTTGAATACTTGCAGGTAATTAGCTGCTATTAAGTATCCTCTATAGTATTGTTTTTGAAAATTCTGTCAGAATGCAAGATAACTTCCTCTTATTAGGATTCTTGAATCTTGCTTCGCTATTCAAGGTTACAGTCATAAATCCTTATTTGCACATTTGCGCATCTACGCTTATTTTTGATTCTTATAGTTCCTAAAATAAATTAAATTGGACAGATGAGTTCATCAGTGTTATCTTGTAAAAAAGAGCAGGGGATCTTTTATGAAAAAAAGAGCGTATAAAAGAACGTCTGTAAACGTCCCGGTTAGCTTTTTTTGTGACAATGAAGAATATACTGGCACGATGAAGAATCTTTCGAACAATGGTATATATATTGAAACAGAACTATGCCCTGCTCTCAAATCAATACTCAGAGCCGTCATACCTGCTAAAATTATCATTCATATTCCGTCAAGGAATGGGGTTGTAGAAGTTCCTGTCAAAGTTAGAAGATTAGCAAAGACAGATGGGAATTATGTAGGTATAGGGGTCGAGCTTGCAAATCCGCAAGAAAACTTTTTGGCTTTTGTTGACAGTATTAGTAGATCGTAATTAATTTCCTATTATCAATAAAAATTATCTCTACTAAAATAATTCACATGTAGGTGTAGCCAGTAATCTGATGGACTTCAGCATTTGACTATAATCATTTATAAGCTTTATTTTTCGGGAAGAATTTTCCATTTTACGGATAACCGTTTGAAACCTTCAGTCCAGAGCATAATCCAGTTTCACCAAAAATCCGTTATTAT
>CAYFXR010000092.1:0-2880 GCA_964347155.1 uncultured Nitrospiraceae bacterium
ATCATCGCGGCAAATATTCCGGTCACGATGATGCACCGCGTCCCGGACTCATCCTTCTTGACCTGAACATGCCAAGAAAGGACGGGCGTGAAGCACTCAGAGAGATCAAGTCAGACCCGAATCTGAGGCGCATACCGATTGTTGTGCTGACAACTTCCAAAGCTGAGGAGGATATTTATCGCAGTTATGACCTTGGAGTAAATTCATTCATCACAAAGCCTGTCTCCTTTGAGGGATTGGTTTACGTAGTGACTGCATTGGCTCAATACTGGTTTCAAATCGTTCAGATGCCGGGCAATGGCAACATAGGTAGATACTAATATGATAGTATGAATGAGGAACGAATAAAAATACTCCTTGTTGATGATGATGAAGAAGACTATATCATAACAAGGGACTTATTATCTGAAGTCGGGATCACAAAGTACGATTTGGAGTGGGTTTCATCCTATGACTCTGCACTGGAGTTGATCGGACAGGACAGTCATGATGTCTGTCTTTTTGACTATCGGTTAGGTGAACATACAGGACTGGAACTGTTGAATAGGGCTGTTGCAGCTGGTTGTAAGGCGCCGATAATTCTGATGACAGGTAAGGGAGATCATGAGGTAGATATGGAGGCAATGAAGGCAGGTGCAGCGGACTATTTGAACAAGGCAGAAGTGACTGCGCATTTGCTGGAGCGATCAGTCAGATATGCTATTGAACATAAACGGGCAGAGGAACGTATTATCAAAATGGCATACTATGACAGCTTAACAAGTCTGCCGAATCGTGCCTTGTTTCAAGATCGATTGAAGCAGTCGTTAGCGCATAATGAGCGCTATCAGGGGAATTCTGCTATTTTATTTCTTGATCTGGACAATTTCAAACGTATCAATGATACCCTTGAACATCGTATTGGCGATCTGTTGCTAAAGGGAGTTGCTGAACGGTTGAGCAGTTATTTGCGATCAGCCGATACTGTTGCCCGGCAGGACATAAATATATTAACGAATACCGTTGCGCGCCTGGGTGGCGATGAATTCACCGTCTTACTCACCGAGATCAATTCCCTGCAAGACGCAGCAAAGGTGGCACAGCGAATTTTGAATATATTATCTCGGCCTTTTCAACTGGAAGGCCATGAAGTATTTGTTACTGCCAGTATCGGCATAGCCGTCTTTCCCCACGACGGTGAAGATATGAACATGCTTATTAAAAATGCCGATACAGCAATGTATCATGCCAAGGATCAAGGAAAAAACAACTTCCAGTTTTATAAACAGTCTATGAATGCTTCTGCGATGGAGAGGCTGAACTTGGAAAACAGCCTGCGCAAGGCAATAAAACGGGAGGAGCTCCTTCTTCACTATCAACCACGCATAAATATTCATACAGGAAGAATCGTTGGTACAGAGGCGCTTATTCGATGGAATCACCCTGAAAAAGGATTGCTTTTTCCAGCCCAATTTATTCAACTTGCTGAAGAAACCGGTCTTATTTTACCCATAGGTGAATGGGTGCTGAAGACCGCTTGTAAACAAAACAGATCATGGCAGGTAGCAGGTTTCCTGAATGGGCGTGTTGCTGTTTCTGTAAACCTTTCAGGGCATCAATTCCAACAAGAAAGTCTGATAAAAATTGTTGAAAAAGTGTTAGATGATTCCTCGTTGGACCCTCAGTATCTTGAATTGGAAATTACGGAGAGCATAATTATGAAAAACGCAGATATAACTATTGACATGCTAAATAAATTAAAAAGCATGGGGGTAAAACTGTCCATAGATGATTTCGGTACAGGGTATTCTTCATTCAGTTATTTGAAACGATTTCCACTGGATATTGTCAAAATCGACCGTTCCTTTATTAAAGACATTACTCACAATAAAGAAGATATAGCCATTGTCAATGCAATAATTGCAATGGCGCACACCCTGAAATTAATAGTAGTTGCCGAAGGAGTTGAGACAGAAGGACAACTGTCATTATTACGTGAAATGGGATGTGATGAGATGCAGGGGTATCTCATGAACGCTCCACTTCCTCAGGAAGATATTACGCAGCTTTTAAACGAAAAGTGGGAGTAATAGACATAAGACAGAACTCGCGAGGAGTTTTAATATAATCACAAAAAAATATAATATTTGTATATAATAAAAAAGTTTTAAATGGAAAAAAGACGTTACAAGAGATTCGCTGTTACCTTAAATGCCGAAGTTATTTCAGACGGCAAAAGTTATGAAGGGATCATAGGAAACGTGTCTGAAGAAGGGGTAGCTTATACACTAACGACTTTTGTTCAAGTGCGAGAAGATTTTACTCCTAAAAAAGTAATTGATCTTGTTTTTCAAATCCCTTCAGGTGGAAAACTCAATCTGAGTTGTGAAGTAAGGTGGTATTTGAAACCTAATCCTGATAAGGATACCATAATCCTGGGAATGAAGATTTTAGCTCCTCCTCCTGAATACAAGGAATGGATAAAAAAATTTGAATTGCCTCAACCCTCATTGTGAAAATCAGTGTTTAAAGACTTTAAAACACAGCAATCATGCATTCTGCTTCGTTGACAATCAGTCTTTTCATAAGTTATCTTTAAATTCGCAATTTTAAATTTGAAATTTCTATTCTTGAATTCAAATTCGGGCCTATAGCTCAGTTGGTTAGAGCGCACGCCTGATAAGCGTGAGGTCAGTGGTTCAAATCCACTTAGGCCCACCATCAGTTTTTGGATTCCAAAAACTGAAAATTACAATTACCAAGCACCAAATTACAAGGTTTGATTTTTTTAGTATTTGTAATTTCTCATTTTATTTGGTATTTTTTAATTTGATATTTGGAATTTGCCTTTAATTGTGGGGGTGTAGCTCAGCTGGGAGAGCGCCTGCTTTGCAAGCAGGA
>CAYFXR010000093.1:0-21723 GCA_964347155.1 uncultured Nitrospiraceae bacterium
CTTGAAAATCTCCTCCGGTGGAATGTGAGTTGCCAGCCGGCATGCATGATAAGCTTTAGCCCGCGGGAAAACATAAAGGCCTTAAGAAAAAGGCTGAAGGCCATTCATCGGGATTTTGAGGACTTTGAAGTGGAAGAGCTCATACTCTATCCACACATTGAGGAGCGACTCAGGAAACTTGCTATTCCTTATTTCACAGCATACAAACCAACCAATATTCCCTCAACACAGATATGAGACAGGAAAAGAAACTGACAGGCTTCCTCAGTGAGGAAGTGTCTTACTTCTTCTTTCCGGCCACGGAAACGGGATAAAGTCTTGCATCACCACCCGGTTTACCGTTGAATAATGGACACCAAGGTGATCATCAATTTCCCTTAATACATAATACAACGATAAGCGTTTTAAATCTTCACTCATAAATACAATTAGAGAAGTGCGAACTTTAGTCTAAACATACCCCACACACTCATTAAGGCAGTGATTCCGGAAATTGCTCCGCAATATGGTCTTTAATAACCTTCCACCACTGGTGATAATAAAAAGTGGGCTTTCCGATCTTTTTGAAGTATATGCTGCCAGGAGGCAGCACTTTGATTTCGTCATCTAATCTGGCCAATTCTCTGACGAAGAAAATATAGTTGTCTTTTAAGGTGTTTTTTACTACGCCCATACTATTAACTACATTTTAACTACAAATTTACATTTCGCCAATTAAGTAGTTAAAACCGTTTTGACACTTCAATTCAAATGGCCGCTTCAAAGCTGAATATTTCCTACCAAAAGGTGCAATCCATGCGAAGCTATTAAAATAACTATTTACGATTGAAATCTGCGATCTTAAGAGTCATGTATCTATCATTAATAATCCTCTATTATGTTGTTTCTAATTTTTTCTCATTAAAGCTCAATAACTTCCTCAAATCAATAATATCAATCCTGCCTCATAATGCAAGATAACAAATGTTAATTACAATTTTCTGAAAAAAGGGGGTAATTTGTGTCATAATATTTTATATTGAGTGGGGCTTATTCTTTTACTTTTTCTTTTCCTAAAAAACAATTTCTATTTACATAAGTCTATACCTGTTTTTTATGGGGTAAACCCCATCTTTAAGAAGGAGACGTAATGTGAATTATATTAGCACTGAAATAGCCGAACAGCCGAAGGATTAATCTTAGGTGAGTTCGGTTTTTTTGCATTGGAAAAGAGTAAGTGTAAAGCTCACTCTACAAAAAATCTCATTTAAAAGGAGGTAAAAGATATGAAGAAAATCTTTACTTTGTTAATCGGGCTGGTTATAGTCTGTGGGCTTCTTCTTGTGTTGGTTCCAAAAGCCCAGGCAATCTCATATGTATTTACTACCTTTGATGTCCCTGGCGCCTCTGTTACATGGGCCTATGGTATTAACAACCTTGGCAAGATTGTAGGAGAATACGTTGACGCCAGTGGTAAAGGGCATGGCTTTCTGTATGAGAGGGGTTCCTATACCACCCTTGATGTCCCTGGCTCCATTTTTACTTTCGCCTTTGGTATCAACAATTCTGGTAAGATTGTGGGAGGATACTATGACGCCAGTGTGAACGGACATGGTTTTTTGTATGACAGAGGTTCCTATACTACTCTTGATGTCCCTGGCGCCTCTGTTACATGGGCCTATGGTATTAACAACCTTGGCAAGATTGTAGGAGAATACGTTGACGCCAGTGGTAAAGGGCATGGCTTTCTGTATGAGAGGGATTCCTATACCACCCTTGATGCCCCTGGCGCAATTGATACTTTCGCCTTTGGTATCAACAATTCTGGTAAGATTGTAGGAATATACAATGACGCCAGTGGAAACTGGTATAGCTTTTTATATGACAGGGGTTCCTATAACACCCTTGATGCCCCTGGCGCAATTGATACTTTCGCTTTTGGTATCAACAACTCTGGTAAGATTTTGGGAGAATACTATGACGTCAGTGGGAACTGGCATGGCTTTCTGTATGACAGGGATTCCTATACCACTCTTGATGTCCCTGTCCCTGGCGCCATTGGTACTTACGCTCGTGATATTGACGAAACTGGCAAGATTGTGGGACTATACAATGACACCGGTTGGAACGGGCATGGTTTTTTTGCCGCACCAGTTCATGGCAAGAAATCTCATTGATGCTGTTGATATTGTTTGGGAATATGTGTATTTCACTAATGCTTACAAGAAACCGAAGGTCAACTAAGGCCTCCGGACTTTGTCTCTGGAGATATGGCTTCTGAAATGGCAATAATGATTCAGGATTTGTGGATAAGAATGGGTTTGTGAATGAGCTAGTAAAAAATATAGCTCATTGTTGAAAAGTATTTCTACATCCAAAAATTTAACGCCAACCGGTTTTTGTCTTTAGGCCAGTGGGTAAATTTTTATAGCTGTTTATGATTTATTTCAATCGGTAATCAATAATTTTCAACTGTGTTCAAATTGTTTGTTAATAGGTATTTTCAATAAATTTCCAGCAATGTGAAATCTGAACATTAGCAGGTGTTGTAAATAATCGACGAGCCTTGCTTATATGAATAATACCAGTACAAATCTTCACCAAAGAAACAAACTATAGAAGTGTACCTTTTAGTCTATTATCTTCGGTTTGATGTAGCTTATCAAAAATGAAGATTTCTGTAAGTTTACAAATACTGTATTTTGCCCCGTTGGAAAACCCCGTCCTTTTAACGGGATTTTTACTGTTTAATATGAATAATATTTGTTGCATATATGTACAAAATATGTAATGATATAGTATGAAATTCGAATGGGATCCCGCAAAGAGCGAGTCAAACAGGAAAAAGCACGATATTGATTTTCAAACAGCAACGGGATTATGGCAGGATGAACACCGAATAGAAATGTATGCGCCACATCCCGTTGAGAACCGCGGTATCGTTATAGGAGAGCTTCAAGGAAAACTATAGACGGCTATCTGTACCATAAGAGGTAATGCTGTTCGAATCATTTCAGTAAGACGATCGAGGAAAAAGGAGGTGGAATTATATGAAAAAGAAAAAGCTGGCTAAGAATACGAAAGAATTTGATCAGCGATTTGACAAGGGGGAGGATATTCATGATCTCATAGACATGTCAAAAGCGACAATTACGCGCCCCGGGAAGAAAGTGCGAATCACGCTAGATATTGCTGCATCGCTGGTAAATGAGATAGATGAAATACGTCAGGCGATTGGAGTTGATAGAGGGGCATTGATAAAAATATGGTTGCATGAACGGGTAAAACAGGAAAAAGGAGCAGCTTGATTTTTTGCGAATTGGGAAGAAATAGATTTTGACCCGTTGCTACAACATTCCTTTCTCACGACTTAAAGGAATGCGGATTTCTGCTTGAAATCTCCTCCATCCTCCGATTTTAATGAATGGTTTGATTTAAACATGGTTTTTAAGATAAAATTAGTCAAAAAAGAGAAATGTTTCAGCATGTCAATAAAAATAATATCCTGTAATATTCCGCAAACATATTTCGTGCTTGTTATCTTGCTTCTCCTTACATTTTCATGTTCTTCCCTCAAGAAGGAAAAGGATTCGCACGTTTTTGAACCAGAAGCGTCTTTTAAAAAGGCGAATGACTTAATTAAGGACAGATATTTTGAAGAGGCAAGAGAGCTTCTGGAAACTATCAAGGCAAAGGATGTCTCACAAAAGTATGCCACGTTAGCCAAGATACGTATTGCCGACTCATATTTTGAAGAAGAATCATACGAAGAGGCGGCTGTAGAATATGAATCTTTTTTAGATATTCATCCGTACCATAAATATGCTTCATATACACAGTATAAACTGGCAATGTGCTACTTCAAGAAGATAAGATCCGTTGATGTAAGCTATTCATGGGCGCAGAGGGCATTAAAGGAATTTGAAAAGCTTCAAAGAAATTATCCGAGGAATCCTTACATGGATATTACCGTGAGCAGAATCAAAATGTGTAAACATATACTTGCCGAATATGAATTTTATGTCGGGAGTTTTTATTTTAAAAAAGGTTCATATGAAGCTGCAGCAGATCGTTTCCAGGATATGCTCCAAAATTATCCGGATTCACAAAAGGAATCAGAGGCACTTTATTATCTTGGCCTCTCTTACGAAAATATTGGAAAAAGGGAAAAGGCTATAACTGTTTTGACTGCCCTTATTGAAAAGTTTCCCACTATTAAGCTTACCAACGAAGCAAAAGAGCTGATTGCATCATTCGAAAAAAAGAAGTGAAATATTATCCTGTCTTTCTGAATCTTAAGAACAAAAAGGCTGTTGTCGTAGGCGGTGGCAGGGTCGCAGAAA
Organism: uncultured Nitrospiraceae bacterium; assembly: GCA_964347155.1. Classification (GTDB taxonomy): domain Bacteria; phylum Nitrospirota; class Thermodesulfovibrionia; order UBA6902; family UBA6902; genus CAYFXR01. The sequence goes on from CAYFXR010000093.1 coordinate 4,323, forward strand.
GAAAAGTGCGTCCCCTGGTAAATGCAGGCGTTTTTGTTACCATAATAAGCCCCTTCATTACAAAAAATCTTACAAAATTAAAAGAGGGAGGATTCATTAAACATATAAAGAGAGATTATAAAAAAGGTGACCTGAAAGACGCATTCATTGTAATTGCCGGAACCTCCTCTGCTGAAATTAATACAGAAATTGCTCAACATGCAAGGCATCTGATAAATGTGATTGATGCACCTGATGAAGGAAATTATATAGTCCCTTCTCTTGTTAAACGTGGTCCTTTGACACTTGCAGTATCAACAGAAGGAGCCAGCCCCGCAGTATCGAAAGCAATAAGAAAGGAGATTGAAAAACATTACGGCAAGGAGTTCGCTGTTTATTTGCGGTTTGTGGAGTCAATACGCAAAAAGGCATTGAAAAAAATAAGAGATGATAAAAAGAGAGAAAAATTCCTTAAATCGCTTGCTTCCGAGGACGTATTTAATGCCCTCAGAAGTAAAGGATTTCGCACAACCTCTAAAAGGATATTAACTGAGCTGGAAAAAATCAAAAATTAAGGTAAATTTTATTCCCACCTACGTTGAGTGATTCTCATATAGCAAGATGTGCAATGCAGGTTCAAGAATTCATAATGCGATTAGATATTGGAATTGTTTTACTGCTATATTTAGTCTTTCACTTAAAGAGTGAAGATGATAAAAGCAAGACAATACCTGCCCAGAGGTACCGCTATGTATTTTTTCACCTGCCTTGCACATCTCTATGAAGTTAAATCGCTCAATGTAGGTCTCAATTAAAACCGGAAAATAGAATAGGCATCCTGAAGCGGGTCACCGCTAAGGTCGGTACGACTCACCACGGTAAATGACTCGTAGTGATGTCAGGCTGGAAGCAGAAAAAACTATTGTATTCCTGAAACAGATGCTATCTCATCATGTATCCTTTCAGATTTACTACGGTCACCAAATATCCCTACTCTTACTGTAATTGAAGTGACTCCCTGTCCTTTATCTTTTAATGTAACAACTACTTTTTTTCCATCTTTTCGCACTGCTTTTATTTCTCCTTTAGCGCCTTCGTCCATACTCTTTGATATGCTGATTTGAAGATTTGCCAGTGCACTGTTGGTTGCATCCCATGCCCTTGCATATGCCAGAGGGTAATCTCTCGATAAATTGCCCTCTATATACTTATAACCTCCTAATGCGGCAAGCCCCCCGGCTGCAAACCATGCGGCAGCACAGCCGTAAAGAAATAACAGGGCAGTTGTTAAAAGTATCAGTTTTTTTACTTTCTTCATAAAACCTCCTGTTTATATAGTTCTAATGAGATACCAAAAATTCAGATAAATTACAAGTAAAAAATTAAGGTTGATGTTACAATTTTAAAATGCTCATTTTGCCTCTCACAGAAAATACTTTTCAAAAGACGGTTGTTGAATCTTTAAAGATACTTAAAGATAACGGAATAGTTGCGTATCCTACAGAGAGCTTCTATGCACTTGGAGTCCTGGCAATGGATGAAAGTGCGGTTAAAAAGCTTTATAAAATAAAAAAAAGACCGGCAGGAAAACCTTTACCGATAATCGTTGGTAATATGAACACCTTCAAAACTATTGTAAAAGTCATTCCTTCACAGGCAAGGAATTTGATGGAGAAATACTGGCCGGGTCCATTAACTATTGTATTTGAAGCTAAAGGAAATGTACCTGAATTGTTAACAGGGGGTACTGGTAAGGTAGCAGTAAGGATTCCAGGTGAAAGTGCTGCCCTTGTTCTGGCAAATGCATTACAATTACCTATCACTGCTACCAGTGCCAATCCCTCTTCAAAACCACCTGCAGAAGATGTAAAGGAAGTTATATATTATTTTGGAGATTCCATAGATTTAATTATTGATGCAGGAAAGACACGGGGCGGCAAGCCTTCAACGATTATAGATGTTACTGTTATTCCGCCTAAAGTTTTAAGACAAGGAAGTATTGTATTGGATTAAAAAGAAATTTTATAACTCGGAATTAAACCTTATCTCTTTTATATTCAACGAAAAGAGGTTTAACCCAAATAATGCAGACATTGTAATAAAATTTATTTAATTCGATTTATCCCGTGAATAGTAAAATTTTACGGGATGGATTTATTATTAAATTATGCATATAGCTTGGAACAAACATATTCACCTTAGATTGGTTGTAATTGCGTCTCAGGTGTCGAGAAATAAATTTTCTTCCAACGCCTGCATTATTTAATTGCATTTTTTGACTTAATGTATCCCTAATATTGTTATTATTTTATACGTGAGCCATGCAACTCCTATACATGCGGGCAAGGTAACGATCCATGCCAGAACTATTTTTCTAGCGACTCCCCATCTTACTGCTGTAAGTCTTTTTGTAGCACCAACACCCATAATACACGTAGTAATTACGTGTGTGGTACTGACCGGAAGTCCTAAAGAACTAGCCCCTGCAATGACAGCTATTGCAGACGTTTCAGCAGCAAATCCATGAACGGGCTGGAGCTTTAACATCTGATGCCCGAGTGTTCTTATGACACGCCATCCACCGGCGGCTGTACCGAAACCCATGGCAAGAGCACAGGCTATTATTACCCAAAAAGGAACCTCTAGACTTTCTAAATAGCCTCCGCTCACGAGGGCGAGGGTTATTACTCCCATAGCTTTCTGGGCATCATTCATGCCGTGGCTGAAAGCCATAAAACCTGATGAAAGAATCTGCAAACGGCCAAAGTATTTGTTCAGTGAACCGGGTGAAATATTGCAAAAAAATTTGAGGATAAGTTTCATAAACAGGTAGCCGAAACATATACCGATTATAGGAGATGTTAACAGTGCCGTAAAAATTTTGGTAAGCCCGGCAAGGTTCAGGATATCAAAACCTCCGTAGGCAATAGCGGCACCCATTACTCCACCGATAAGGGCATGGGAAGCGCTGACGGGTAAGCCGAAAATGGTCATTGCCCCATTCCATACAAAACCGGCAATGAGTGCTGATGCGACAACCGGTTCTGTGATATTGGAGGGATCGACAATACCTTTTCCGATTGTTTTTGCCACGGCTGTTGAAAAGAGAGCACCGGCAATATTCATACTGGCAGCCATTAAGACGGCTTGCAAAGGGGTAAGCACTCTTGTAGAGACTACCGTAGCTATTGCATTTGCTGAATCATTCCAGCCATTGCTTATGTCAAAAAGGAGGGCGAGAAAGACAATGAGGATTATTATCTCAAGCATGTTTGAGGACTATACTTTCGAGAATATTTGCGACATCCTCACACGTATCATTAGCATCTTCAAGATGTTCATAGACCTCTTTCCACTTTATCACAAGGATGGGGTCTTTTATATTTTCAAAGAGTTTGACAAGACCCTTCCTGAAGATTCTGTCTCCCCTGTTTTCAAGTCTGTTTATTTCAATACAGTATTCCTGAATATAGGAATATTTTTTGTCCTTGAGGCAGTCTATAGCCTTGGTTATAAACTCTGTGGTCTCAAGCAAGGTTTTGGAAAGCTCAATAGCCTCTTGTGGTGCTGAATCTAATTTAAATAAAACGGCCCTGTCCGCTGAAGCCCAGATTAAATCGAGTACATCATCTATACGGCCAACAAGGGCATGAATGTCTTCCCTGTCGACAGGGGTCAAAAAGGTCTTATTCAGTTTTCGCATTACTTCATGGGTGAGCATATCTCCTTCCTGCTCGGCTTCATAGATTTCCTTGGCCTTGACCTCAGCGGCACCTAAGTTTTCTAACATTTCAACGAGAAGGGTTGCGCTTTTATTGACATTGACAGCTGCCTTTTCAAACATACTGAAGAAATCGGTCTCTTTTGGAAGGAGCTTTTTAAACATGAATTATTAGATTTATCAGGTTCAAAATGTCGGATACAAGATTACTAAAATCTCAAGTTAATGTCAACACTATAACCCGACTTACTGCATTCGGCCATGCAAACGATCCCGTGACAAATAAAGGACAAAATAAATAACTGCTGATTTTTTAGAAAAATTTCATAATAACAATTGAAATATTAAATTTTTTTATTTGAAAATATAACTTTTGGATTTAGATATTGTTTCACTCATTCCTGGATAGAAGCGACCCGGCACTTTCATCGAGCAAAAAAAATATTTTTCCTTTTTGGGGTTTAACCATTGCAGCTGGAACTAAACTGTTTTTTTCTTCAATGACCTCTTTTATTATTTTAGCCTTATTGCTTCCTGAGGCTAAGAACATAATATTCGCTGCATTATTGATTACCGGGAAAGTAAGAGTTATTCTCTCCTTCTTTGCTTTGTCTGGGGGAGAAACCGCTAATGCTAAATGTCTTGTTTCATGTAAAGATTGAGTGCCGGGGAAAAGAGATGCTGTATGGCCATCTTCGCCTATGCCGAGCAAGATAAGATCAAATCGCGGAAATTCATTTTTTATCAATTTAAAACAGGAGATTAAATCTTCTTCGTATCTTATTGCTGAAGATTGCGGTGAGATTTCAGATGTGAGAATTGGATGTATATTCTTTGCCGGTATTTCCAGGATACGCAATAATGTTTGTTTAATCATATGATAATTGTTTTCATCACTATTAATCGGCACAAAGCGTTCATCAACCATGAAGACATGTGTCTTGTCCCACGATACATTGTTCTGATCAGAGAGTTTTTTATATATATGTACAGGGGTTTTTCCACCTGATAATGCAACTGTAAAGCATCCTTTGCCTTTAATCGCTATTTCAGAAATCTCCACCCACTTTTCAATGACAAAATTTGCCATTTGATCTGTATTTTCAAAGATGAAAATTTCTTTATTTACCATATTCGCCACCTGCGACCGTCGGTTTGTATTAAATCATTCGCCTTTTCAGGCCCCCATGTGCCGGCAGAATAATTTGGAAATTCAGGCGCTGGAGTATTTTCCCATCTTTTAATTATGGGATCAACCACCGACCACATTGCCTCTATACCATCTTGACGGGCAAAAAGGGTCTGGTCACCCTTCATGCAATCGAGCAACAGACGTTCATAAGGCAAGGGAAAATGAACGTCGCCCTGTAAGTCTCTTTCATAATTAAAATCCATATTAACAGGATAGAGTTGATTACCAATACCTGGATGTTTCACGCCGATATGCATAGAGATTTCTTCATAAGGCTGTACTCCGAGTACAAGAAGATTTGGTTCTCTTATTTCGCAGGTTGTACTGAAAAGCCTCAGGGGAGGTTGTTTGAAGTGAATGCTGATCTCGGTAACACGTTTTTTTAATCGTTTCCCTGTACGAAGATAAAACGGAACATCTGCCCACCGCCAGTTATCTATATAAAACTTGCCTGCAAAAAAGGTCGGTGTATTTGAATCAGGGGAAGTATCTTTTTCATTGCGATAACCAGCAACTTCTTTACCGGTTGATGTTCCTGCTCCATACTGGCCTCGTACTGTGCATTTGTCTATGTATTCTTCATCCATAGAACGAATAGTCCGGTATACTTTTACTTTTTCATTACGAATAAAATCCGCTTCAAAACCGATTGGCGGCTCCATTGCTACCAGGGCAAGGAGTTGCATCATATGATTTTGCACAATATCCCTGACTACACCTGCTTTTTCGTAGAATCGGGCCCTGTTCTCAATACCAATTGTTTCGGCTACTGTAATCTGGACATGATCAATATAACGTCTGTTCCAGAGTGGTTCAAAAATACTATTGGCAAATCGGAAAAACAGAATATTCTGAACAGTTTCTTTGCCTAAGTAGTGGTCAATTCGGTAAATCTGACTCTCATCGAATGCTTTTGCAATAAGACTGTTGAGGTCAGCTGCTGATACCCTGTCTTGTCCAAATGGTTTTTCTACAATAAGCCTTGTATTAAACATGCCTTTACAGAGGTTGCAATATGACAGCCGTTCTATAATCTCAGGCAGGAATTGGGGAGGAACAGCAGCATAATAAATTATTTCTCTTGAATTTTTTTTAGTAGTTTTCACAACTTCTTTCAGCCGCTGAGAAAGCTTTCTATAGCTATTTTCATCATCAAACTTGCCAGAGACATAAAACAGATTCTTTCTGAATTTTTCCCAGCATTCTTTTTTTATATGCTCTTCGCCGAATTCCTCGATAGCCTCTTTTGCAAACTTGCGGTACTCTTCATCTGACCTTTCGCTGGATGCGACCCCAATAATGGCAAATTCATCAGGGATATTTTGATCTTGGCAGAGATGGTAAAGTGTGGGTAATAGCTTTCTTTTACTCAAATCACCGGTACCTCCGAATATAACCATTGTGAAAGGTTCTATATCAACTTTTTCAGGTAAAATTTCACAGAATTGTAATTCTGTGTCATGAGCAGGAATATTCGGATTATTATCAGACATATGATGCTCCTTTGTGAAAATCTAGCTTTGAATACCCCGTTTTGTAAAGAGGGACAAAAAAATTCTCCTTGTATATCTCCCCCTTTGAAAAAGGGAGAGTAAGGGGGATTTTATAATGATAATGTCTACAAATCCCCCTCTCCCCCCTTTTCTAAAGGGGGGTATTTGTCAGCACAAAACTTGGAAGAACCTCAACTACTAACCATTTATTACTTATATTTGGAATTTGGTCATTGTAATTATATATTTTCAGTATGTGTCAGTCTGCGGCTGAAGATTTTTTAACAGCGTGTCCACCAAATTCATTTCGCAATGCCGAAATAACTTTGGCGCTGAAAGATTCCTCCTGCCGGGAGCGAAAACGTGCTAATAGAGATAATATGATCGTTGGCGAAGGTATATTTTCTTCTATTGCTTCCGCAACTGTCCAGCGGCCTTCCCCTGAGTCTTCTACAAAACCTCGGATTGATTCTAAATCGGGATCTTTCTTGAATACGCTTTCGGCAAGTTCTAATAGCCATGACCGTATTACACTGCCATGATTCCATAAATTGGCTATTTTTTGAAGATCAAGATTGAATTCCTTTTTAGCATTCAAAATCTCAAAACCTTCAGCATAACCTTGAAGCAGTGCATATTCTATGCCGTTATGAACCATTTTTACAAAATGCCCAGCTCCGTGTGGACCGACATGGGCATAACCTTTTTCAGGAGCAAGGCTTTTAAATATCGGTTGAACTTTATTAAAGACATCTCTATCTCCGCCAATCATCATACAGTAACCTATCTTGAGTCCCCATATTCCTCCGCTTGTACCTGCATCAACAAAATAAATATTTCTTTTCCCAAGTTCTTTGGCCCGACGCATTGAGTCTTTATAAAAAGAATTCCCTCCATCAATGAGGATGTCCCCCTGTTCTAACATGTCAGCAAACGTATTGACGGTCTCTTCTGTTGCGTTACCTGCGGGCACCATCAGCCAGACAATACGGGGTTTTTCTAATTTGTCCACAATATCCTGAAGAGACTTTGCTCCAACAGCCCCTTTCTCTTCCGCCTTTTTAACAGTCTCAACTGTTCTCGCATATGCAACTATTTCATGTCTATCGTTCAGTAAGCGTTGAACCATATTCATGCCCATTTTGCCTAGACCAACGAAACCTATCTTCATTACGTCCTCTCCTCAATCAATTTCTATTTTTTAATTATTTTTCCTTACTATAGCGCAAATAATTTAATTTTTAAAGATTGCCATTCTCTGCAGGATTAATTACCAAATTTGCCCCATGCATCTTTCCAAACGGGTTAATTTAAATAGAAATATAAGGCTTTTCCAGGAGAAAAACCATGATATAAATCATATATTTATTGTAATTTACTGGGTCAATCGCCTGCGATTGATCCAGCAGTAAAAGGGACAGGCAAGTGCGGAATGACGAATTTTACAGCTTGCCAGAAAAAATAAGAATCCCGATGATAATAAATAGTGATGCTGCACCGTATCTGATATGTTCAGGTCTGATAAATTTTGTCAGGGTATCTCCAATCATTACTGTGATGGAAGTGACTACTGCATATGCTAAAACAGAGCCCAGGAATACCAAAAAAGGCATCTTGGATTTTGCTGCAAGGTTAAGCCCTGCCAGTTGTGTTTTGTCACCCAGCTCTGCCATGAATACGACTCCAAATGAAGCAAAAAATACTTTCCAGTCCATAAAATCCTCCTTAAACAGCAAATATATTAGTTATTGCTGTTTATTATGATGCATCATTAACTAAAAAAGAAACTTGAAAGTAATGCGAGAGACTGTTCAGCGGTTAATTGATTTTTACTGGTTAATATGATATAAAAATATACTTTTTGCTCTTACAAGAGAAAGTAAGGGCTTACCTTTTCGTGTAGTGAAGAACTATTTAAAGTGCTTGCGGAAAGGGCTAACCCGAAAGGAGGAATAGAATGAATTTTTACGAAAAGGTCCTCATCATCGATCCGAATCTTGAAGACAGTGCTGTTGAAGAGACGATTGAAAAGATTAAGGATGTAATTATCAAAGGAGGTGGAGAGATATTTAAGACTGAAAACTGGGGTCGCCGGAAATTAGCATATGAATTGAACAAACATCAGAAAGGCAACTATATAATTCTGCATTTTAAGTCCCCTCCTGCTACTATCGCAAAACTTGAAAGATTTTGCAGGGTCGCTGATTCTATCCTTAAATGGATGGTCATAAGGCTGCTAAAGAAAAAACAAATAGAAGCTGTTTTGCCATCTCCAGCTGAGACATCTGCAAAAGCTGATTTAGAAGAGACAAAAACTGCACAGGAGAAGGTAGCACAGGCCGGAGAGGGCGTGACACATCAGGAGGATAACAAAAATGTTTAATAAAATCATTCTTATAGGTAATCTTACGAGGGATCCAGAGCTGAGATATACACCTCAGGGAACCTCTGTATGTAATTTTGGAATTGCTGTAAATCGTAAGTATAGACAGGCAGAAGAAATGAAAGAAGAGGTTACTTTTATTAATGTAGTTGTTTTTGGCAAACAGGCTGATACGTGTGGACAATATCTAAATAAGGGCAGTGCTGTACTTGTTGAAGGCAGGTTGCAGGAAAGGCGATGGGAGACAGAAGAGGGACAAAAGAGAAGTAAGCATGAAGTTGTTGCTCAAAATGTTCGTTTCCTCTCAAAGAGGCAGGTACCTGCTGATATTGATTCAATTACAGGAGCCGAAATTGTACCGCCTGATGAAACGACGGACATAGAACCTTTTTAAATACATTAAAAAATATTTAAATCTATAAGGAGTTGAAAAGTGCGCTATAGAAGATTTCAGAGAAGGAAGTTCTGCAGATTCTGCGCAGAAAAAATCGCATTCATTGATTATAAAGACATCAAGACACTGAGGAATTATCTTACCGAAAGAGGCAAGATAATAGCCGGTAGAATGACCGGTAATTGTGCAAAACATCAGAGAGAGCTTACAAAGGCTATTAAAAGGTCGAGGAATATAGCACTCCTGCCGTTTGTAGAAAAATAATGAAAATACCAAAAAGCTGGATGCCTGTTTTATCAAGGGAGATTATGGAAGATCTCCTAAAGAAAGATATGATTGAATTAAAGGCATCTAAAGAAAGTATCTTGGAATTGTTGGAAGAATTGATGTTTAATGAGCTCATGGTGGAAGACAGGCTTAATGAAGAAGTAAGGGAAATTTTAAAACAGTACGATTCAGAGATTGAAAAGGGCAAGCTGGACTACCGCATGCTTTTTGAATTGACAAAACGAAAACTTGTCAAAGAACGTAACATTGTCTTATGAGACTTTCTGAAGATAAGATAAGTCATATCACACATGTTGTCCTGAAAGGTCTTCTTGAAAAGAAAGTTATTGCCCCTCTTGAAGAAGAGGGACATATAAGACGTGAAATAAGGAGGGTTATCCTAAGAGAGCTGAAGCTTGCAGATACGATAGATGAATTAGTCAGGAAAAAACTACAATCCTACTCAAAAAAGATTTACGAAGGCAGCACAGAATGGGACGTGCTCTATCAGAAATTCTTTGAAGAAGAATCTACTAAGAGAGGCAGGAGGTAGAACCTTGTTTGGTTTAAGGAGAGAGCTTATTTATCATCAGCAATACAGAGCTAATTATACAGAAAAAAGCGAAAAGATCACCGTACTTAGTATAAAAACTCTTTTTATTCCCGATTGATATTTCCTCTGTTATCGTTGCTTCAACAAAAATGTCACTTTTTCTTTTAATCCTTCCTTTGGTGTCTATGAAACCTGAGATTCCTGTATTCGCAGATCGCACTACAGGAGTCCTGTTTTCAATCGCTCTGAATACTGCCATGACAAAATGCTGATAAGGTGCAGATGTACGGCCGAACCAGGCATCATTTGTTATCGTTACCAAGACATTGGCGCCTTTGTTAACAAATTTCCTCACAAGACCCGGGAAGATGATTTCATAACAGATAAGGTTTCCAATCCTTGAAAAGGGTGTATTCATGACTACAGTCTCTTTCCCGTGAGTAAAGTCTCCGATTCCATATGTCAATTTTTTAATATACGGGGAAATATTCCTGAAAGGGACGTATTCACCGTAAGGTACAAGATGTATTTTGTCATAAATCGATAAAATTCCTCCTTCAGGAGACAGAAGGATAGCGCTGTTTGACATCCTGGATTGTTCTGCTTTTATATCCTTTACAATAACACTTCCAAAAAGCAGATAGGGATTGCCGAAAAGTTGTGACTTTTGAAATGTAATGACTTCTTGCGTTAGAGTTTCATTATATCCAAAGGTAAAAGGTAAAGCCGTTTCAGGCCAGACAATCAGATCGGGAGCAGCTGTTGACGCATTCATTGAAAGTCTTTTATAGGTGTCAATTACTTCTTTCTGAAATTTGGTATTCCATTTTTTATCCTGTTCAATATTACCCTGAATTACACTAATTTTGATTTTTGATCCATTGTCATCTTCATGGAGTTTATTATTACCATAAAATAGTGACATTATGATAATAATGGCATAAGTTATAATACCCAGGGTCAATGGCCATCGAGCAAAGAGGGGCATTGTCCCTAATCTCTTTGGCCAATAAATGGCTACATCAAAAATTGCACCATTCAGTGCTGCGATAATAAAAGAAATGCCGTAAATTCCTGTAATATCAGCAATCTGAATAAGAGGCAATAATTTGTATTGGGAATATCCCAGTACAGACCAGGGGAAACCCGTCAACGCATAGGTGCGTAAAAATTCGAGTGTCACCCACAAGATGGGGATTACAAAAAGGGCAGGAAGCTTTGAGTTTTTCGAGATGAAACTAAATAACACAGAAAATATTCCAACATAAACACCAAGATAGGAACAGAGTAATACAAGCAGGAGAGAGCTTAAGATTGCCGGAATGTTGCCATAGAAATACATAGAATGAAATACCCAGTAGATTGTACCTGAATAAAATACAAAACCGGTTAACATCCCTAGAAAAAAGGATGTTTTGACTCCCTTTTCATACAGTGCAATGAGAAGCGGGACAAGGGCAATCCATGTGAGGGGATAAAGATCAGTTGGTGGAAAGCCCAGGACAAGCAAGATGCCGGAGGACAGAGCCAATATTATGTCTTTCTTTTTCATCATAAGAATTTAATTTAAAATGAACGATTTAATTTCATAAAGATGTGCAATGCAGGTGAAAGACTAAATATAGCAGCAAGATGATTCCAATATCCAATCGCGTTATGAATTTTTGAACCTGCATTGCACATCTAGCTATACCATAATCGCTCAATTTAGGTTACAGATTACCATTGAATATTATAAAATTTGAAACAAAAAAATATGCAATATCTTGACAATGAAAAAAAATATAGGGTATGATTCTCAACGTGGGCAGTTAGCTCAGTCGGTAGAGCAGAGGACTGAAAATCCTCGTGTCCGCAGTTCGATTCTGCGACTGCCCACCATCTTTTTATGGAATATTAATAAGTTACAGATCCTTCCCGTTTTTCTTTCCTTTCCAAAATAGGCGATTGTGCCCATTTTGTACCCTGACATCTTCATAGCAACCTCTTCAGGTATTCCACCTCTGATCATGTTCATAGCCGCGGTTCTTCAAAGATCATGAAATAGCTTGTCATGCTTCGTGAAGCTATCACTCCCACAATATAATGAAATTATCATGGCACTGGAAATTAGTGCTATGTATAATATTCTACGATATGACTTCCTGTAACCATAGCAAACTCATACTATTGTCGTCTGACACTAAAAAAAAGCTGAGGTGTCGGCACTGCCATTTAATAATCAGTGCCGATGAACTTGGAGCCAGCTATTGCCCAGAGTGTTTTGAGGTAAACGGCACGAAACGATATAACTTTGAAGAAATAGCTGTAACAAAAGAAAGCACGACACAATACAGATGCGAAGAATGCGGAGTTATTATCAAGAGTAATTAGGCAATTCCCCCTCTCCAAAAAAGAAAAATGAGCGTTGTCAACCCCGGTTCAGAGAATGCTTAGAGAGTTATTGAAAACACCTGATAATCATATAGAGGGCGCCTCCTGAGCATACGTTTTAAGGTATGCTCATAGGTAAAAAGAACAATCTTAACCCAAGGAGGTGCTATATGAAATTATACGCAGGATTTGATCGTCATTCAAATAATTCGTATTTGAGGATCATCGATGAAAATGGCAGGAGAGTTTTTAAGAGAAAGCTGCGGAATGATTCGGAGCTAATAGTGACGGTGCTTAATCTTTTTAAAAGTGATATTGAGGTGATCGTTGTGGAGTCTACCTTTAACTGGTTCTGGCTGGTTGATTTGTTATCCGATGAGAAATATCAGGTTCATTTGGCCAATCCCACAAAGATTCAACAGTACGCGGGCTTAAGTATTCGGATGATACTAGATAACGTCAATCAATAGCAATTTTACTAATTACTGGATGTACTATTAAGAAAAAAGGCGTGAGAAATTCTAAGCCATTTAGAGAATAGCTTATATTTTTATTTTATGTTTTTTAAAACGCCGGGTCCGCAATATTCTTTCATCAGTAAAAAGAGGATAGAACTCGGAATATATTACAGTTTTTTATTCACCCTCCTCATTTCGCCGCTTTCGCTCTTCTGCGCTTCGTCTCTTTACCCACAGTCAATGGACAATTTCAAGACCCATCTACTGTTCTCCATTATCTTTGTGGAATATGTTATAGACCCCTATTCTTACACACGGTCACTATATTTGTATCTATTTCCAATCACATTTGACCTGAATAAAACTATGTTCATTGCAGCTATGGCCCGTATAAGAAACTACACCGGACTTATAATCAACTCCGGTTATACTACTGCAGGTTGCCTCATCTAAAACAACAAAAGAGCCCACCCCTGGAAATTGTTTATCTTCTTGTATATTATTTGCTTTTACCATGAAATCTTGAGTAGTACGACTAGACCAGGTTATAGTTTCATTCCATGTAAGGCTAGTGATTGTATCAAAGTCCCCATTCCAGGTCAGATCTAAAGACCCCTGAAACAAGTCGTCACTGTATGTCCCTTTAAATGAGTTACCAGTCAGGTTACCCACTGCTGTTTGATGGCCCCATTGCTCTGAACGGGAAGATGTTTCACCAGTCTCCTCGTTTTTGGTATCAACTATGAACCTGCTACGGAAAGAACAACTAATTTCTTGGGGACAATTTGGACACTTACACTCAGAGTCCGGAGGGGCATAAAAAGATCTAAGAGGTTGCGGTTGTTCATTCTCTATGGACGCAGCAACCTGAATCAAATCTTCTGAAGTGCCAGATGCAGTCTGCACATACTCTGGATGCAGCTGTGATTTATTCGCTTGGCAAGTGTCGCACTGCTCACCCCCACGTTTCAGTGGCGCGTAGGTCCCAAAGGGTTCCAAAGTAGGCCCAACCCATGGCTCAATCCGTGAAAAAGGTTTAATTTCAGGGAAGGTATGCCTATAATTTCTTTTCATGTAAACATCGTAACTATGAAGTTCCACCATTATCTTCGTAGATTTATCTTTCAACCAGGTATAGGCTAACATTTTCGGTCCTTCTTTAGAACACTGCTGTTCTATGAGAGGTGCAGTTGCATAATCCCCCCCTCTCCAGGTAGCCTCCGCCGTCACAACACCTGCAAGCGTTCCAAACAACCATGACGCTCCCTTTGTGGCAATACAGGTTGCAATTCCTATCATAATACCCCCGAATCCCCATTCTTTACTGTCAGTACTCAACAGATTTTTTTGTATTTTTTCACACGTACTAATAGCTTCCACGAGTTGTGCAGGAGAAATATCAACAGTGTCTGAAATAATAACCTTCACCTTCTTCGTGTCTTTTGAGACATCCTCAATTATAACCTTGCAGTTGAAAGGAGCACAGGATATTTTTTTAATATGTACATCAAATAAAGCTTGATAGGGCCAGTCGTCAGTACGCTTTATTTCAAATTCATAAACCGGTGCACATACCGTTAACTTATTACCTTTAAGTTCATTACAGTTTGTTCCCCCTTGTGTTTCCTTTCCTGATAAACTGTCCGTTGATGATACAGATTCTGAGCTCCTGAATGCACTGTGAGACTCGAACGGTTGTGAGTTGATAAAATTAATTACCGGTGAGCTTTCGCTGATGCTTTTTACAGAGCTCTCTCCTTCAATCTCCGCCACTGCATTCAGCGCCTCCTGAGCTAGTGGCACGGTGAATACACCAAATGATCCATCATCACCGAGAAAGTGAACATATGCATATGTCTCGTCATAATCTATTTTTATAGCTGATCCGTCATTCGCATTCATCTGATGCGGTCGGCCGAATTCATCAAAATGCATGGATACAGGAGAATCATAACCATCCACATGCACTAATGCGCTTTCAGTCTTAATGACCTCATCAGATTTGGACCCATAAAACTCTATGGCTTCAATAGGCACGTCATCAGTAGCATTGAACTCTATACGGGCGATAAATGGATCCGTATAGTCAGGGTTGATGTTAAGACCGGAAACTTCAAACTTCTTTATAACTATTTTTCTCTTCCGGTAGTTGTTCTTCTCCGACTTCTCCTTAATCTTCTCCGTCCCGTCGGCCATGGCGATCAGGTAGTATGACCCTGCCGGTATTTCAGAAGGAATGGTGAGGTAGGTTCTTGTTTTTTTCGATGACTTGTTTTTCTTCAGAGAGGAAACCTTTGCATTTCCAAGGTAGTAGTCCGCTGAATCGACCTTGCCGTCTGATGAGAGGTAAAAATTTGTATAGGACGGCTTGGCCGCTTTCTTCCCCTTGTTCTTGATCTTTACGATGACTTTTATTTCTGAACCCACATCAGCTGAGGAAGGCGCTGACATTGACTTGACGATCAGGTCACCCTGGTCTTTCTTCTTTTTGGCATCCAGTCCGGCAGAGCCTGTCAGGCACAAGATCACTGCCAGTACAGTTGTTAATATCGTTTTGATTTTCATGGTTCCTCCCTCGTTATAAAGTGATAGGACACAAACTCTTTTGCAGAGTTACTAGTGTGCTGTTACTAACAGTTCTTTACATTTGTTTTGAGTATTTTGAGCCGTCATTCCCGCAGTCCTTAAGCGGGAATCCAGGTTCTATTTGTTTCAGAAAGACAATATATTCCCGATTACTACCTCGGGAATGACAATATTGACGTCTTGCAGGATTTTTAATGTAAAGGGAATTATGTAACACTACACTAGAAATAATGGGCTAGAAATTTTTTAAAGGATGTTTAGTTTATGTAATAAATTGAGTTATCAGGGATATCAATTTAATTCTACCATAAAATTATTTCTTTGTTAAGGAGAAAAATTGGTAAATTTGTGAAATACATAGACATGGGTAACACCTTTATAAGGTGTTTTTGAAGTAAGAATCAATCTATATCAACATGCACATTCAAACTTGCTGAATACAGAGAATTATTAATAATATCCAAATTGTAACAAAATTATTGAGTATAGAGGATTACACAGGGGGATAGACTTTATCTCAAAACTGAAGATTTGTAAATGTTATTTACATGTATAAGTCAACATTTGCATTTACAAAAATTGTAACTAGTTTTGCTGTTTTGATAAAAAGGATTCAGGGCCTGTCTGCCGTCAGGCAGGCCCTGAATGACAAAAAGGAAAGTGGAATCTATCGTCCCATATTCTCAAGCTTTGCTACTCTTTCTTCTATCGGGGGATGTGTACTGAAAAGTTTGACCATATTCCCGCCTGAAAGCGGACTGACAATAAACATATGGGCAGTAGCCGGCTGTGCCTTGAGAGGAATTCTCTGAGATGCCGAGTGAAGTTTTTTCAACGCGCTTGCAAGATACATAGGATTTCCTGATACCTTTGCCCCTCCTGAATCAGCAGCATATTCTCTTGAACGGGATATTGCCATCTGGATAAGCATTGCAGCGATAGGAGCAACAATCATCATTACAATAGCTGCGAACGGATTACCTCCCTCATCATCATCACTACCACCAAAAATCATTGCCCACTGCGCCATATAAGCAAGATAGCTAATAGCTCCAGCTATAGTTGCAGCGATCGTGCTTATCAAGATATCCCTGTGCTTAATATGGGCAAGCTCATGACCGATAACCCCCTCAAGTTCTTCCTGGCTCAGAATCCTCATTATACCAGTAGTAACAGCTACTGCCGCATGATCAGGATTTCTGCCGGTTGCAAAAGCATTTGGCTGATCCTGATCCATTATGTACACACGCGGCATCGGGAGACCCGCTATTTGAGAAAGCCTTCTTACCGTTGAGTACAGTTCAGGGGCAACAGCCTCATTTACTTCGCGTGCTCTATACATTTTAAGTACAATCCTGTCACTGAACCAATAGCCAAAGGCATTCATCATCAGGGCAAACATAAGAGCTATAGTCATACCCGATTTGCCTCCGATCGCAGATCCTGCCCAAAGAAGTATAAGAGTAAGCCCTGTCATCAGAGCCATTGTTTTAAACGTGTTCATTGGTTATTACCTCCTAAAATAATTGGTAATTTAAAAATATTTTACAAAAGGTATTGTTGCAAAAGCAATAAGCATTGCAGGGTTGGATTATTAACCCAAAAAACGCATTTCAAACAATGCAGGCGTTTTAAACCGTTTCAACCGTTCCATCCGTTTGAACGGTTAGAATCACTGAAACATATTCTACTGTTAGTTCAATCGTCCTCTATTGAACCTCTTGTTATAAAATTAGCATTGGGACGGTACCTTAGAAATTCGTAATCCGTGTCCGTAAAAAACGGATAACGGAACCCAGTACCAGAAGTGGTACAGGGGACGACGGACACGGTTCACGAAAGTTTAATAAATTTATCGAATTAAATAATTTCTTGAGCAATGTCTGCATTGTTTGGGTTAAGGTTCAAGTTACTACAAACATGTTCCGATAATAATAAATAAGAAGAAGATTTTAGGATGTTTAAGAAAAGGGGGGAAGATATGAAGGATGAAATCGGACAA
>CAYFXR010000094.1:0-39311 GCA_964347155.1 uncultured Nitrospiraceae bacterium
TGGGGGCGGAACCCCACATGTAATAAAGAGCGCGGTCCCGTAAAACTTCGTAACGTAAGCGGAGCTGAAGGTTAGGAGAAGGGAGCGTGGTGAATAGGGTCGCATCTTTATCTGTTATAAAAGTAGTGGATCACTTCACAACAGATAAGGATATTTAGTGAAGCTCCCCGCCTACAAAGCGGGGCATCTTAATTCTCCTCCACCTTGACGGGGGAGGATTAAGGTGGGGGTGATTGATTAATTTGTTCCCCCTCACCCTTTCCCTCTCCCGCCAAGGGAGAGGGGATTTGAAAGGATGCCATTCATTCCCTTGCACAGCAAGGGGTATTATGGCAAAATTTTCATAAATTAAATATGTGAAATCTTTGCTTGTTGGCCGGAAAAAAATCTCTCACACATAAAGATGCTACCCCATTGAAGTTGATTGTGCAGGATTAACGAAAAATATCGAGGTCGGACCTCGATAGGAGGTTCAACCATAATAAAAAATAATATAATTCGTGACATTCGGTCTCTCTCCTGTTAGACTATCTGCCATGAGCAAATATGACAAACTGCTGGTCCAGATATTGCTTGGGACATCAGATGCGAATATATCATTTGATGATTTATGCAAGTTGTTAAAAAAGTTAGAATTTCAGGAGCGGATACGGGGGAGCCACCATATTTTCACGAAAGATAATATCGAGGAGATACTCAACCTTCAGTCAAAAGGAGGAAAGTCAAAGCCCTATCAGGTCAAACAGGTCCGAAATGTTATAATAAAATACAAGTTGGGAGAAGTTAAGAATGAGTAAGTATGAAATAATCATTTACTGGAGCGAAGATGACAGTGCCTTTATTGCTGAAGTCCCGGAACTTCCGGGCTGCGCCGCTGACGGGACTACACATAAAGAGGCACTTGAAAATGTTGAAGTGATTATTCAGGAGTGGCTTGAGACCGCTAAAGAACTCGGACGAACCATCCCCAAACCTAAAGGCAGATTGGCCTTCGCTTAATTTCAACATAAAGATTGTATAACACTTATAAGGCCTCCGGTTGTCAAGGGCAAAAATAACCCGTAACGAAATTTCGAAAAATTCATCATTCGAAGCGATACAAGAAAGACAACGGGGTCAGGCACGGACAGGCTTGTCTTTTTCCTGTCATGGACAATCTGTATTTAAAGGCTCCACATCGAAATACCTTATATCGGACCAGTCACTCCATTCATTGTTGTCATTTCCAGCCCGCACCTTCCATGTCCAGTTAAGCCTGTTGCCGTCTATTATGTAACTGCCGGGGTTTGAATAATGATAGGATGAAGACGTTACCGTAGTATCAACAAGTGCAAATATTGCACCTTCACGAATTATATAAATCTGATATTTTGTAGCATCCTGTATGTCAGACCAGTCGAAATCCCATTCTATGGAGTCTGACCTGTCAGCACAATTATTGTCGAGTTCGGCACTGCTTTGAGGCGATATCAATGTCGGTGTCTGAAGACCAGATGCACAATCTGTATCTAAAGGCTCCACATCGAAATACCTTATATCAGACCAGTCACTCCATTCATTGTTGTCATTTCCAGCCCGCACCTTCCATGTCCAGTTAAGCCTGTTGCCGTCTATTATGTAACCGTCAGGGTCTGAATAATGATAGGAAGAAGACGTTACCGTAGTATCAACAAGGGCAAATATTGCACCTTCACGAATTATATAAATCTGATATTTTGTAGCACCCTGCGCGTCAGACCAGTCGAAATCCCATTCTATGGAGTCTGACCTGTCAGCACAATTATTGTCGAGTTCGGCACTGCTTTGAGGTGATATTAATGTTGATTCACGAAGAGAGGCATGAACAGGGATAAGAACACGTATGGGAGTTGTTACGGGATCGTCAGGAATAATATAGTAGACATCATAATATTCAGGTTCCTCCCAACCTGATATCAACCCTGAAACTTCAGAAATTTTACCGGCAGAATCTGATACAATGGTGAAGTCTCTTCCTGACAGCTTCAGGATAAACAGATATGTTTGATTCTCTGTATCTAATTGTGCCGGGGTTTTATTCCCCAGATAAAGCCATTTTCTTTTAGCATTTTGTACAACATTGTTTATTGCTTGACCTTCCTCAGATGAATTGGATACCTCTCTGATTACCGGTGCGTCATTGGACATATGCATTGTAATGTGGTGAGTACTATTATGGGCATATATTCTAAAAGATAAATCATAAATACCATACGGATCCTGGACAATAAATAACTCATGATCTGAATAATCCCAGAACTGTACGGTAATGTTTGAAAGTGCGTTACCATCGGAATCCTGAACATAAATCACAACAACTTCGCCTGTTGTATTATCCACAAAAGTAGCCTGACCATTTGAATCGGTAACTGCATTTTTTACAACGTAACTTCCTCCACTACCGCCGCTACCGCATGCTGTTAATAATACAGCAACGAAAACAGGGAGTAGTAACAACTTCATTAAGCGTATTAATTTATTCATATTTTCACTCTCTTCCAATATATATGCGGATGACTGTATAAAAATCTTTAGCTGGCCCCTTGGGTTTTTCTTTTTAGACCTTCTGTTGTAAAGGGCGAAAATAGTTCCATAAAGCAAAAAAGCGGAAATGCCACAGAGCGACAGTAAGAGCTTTAGCAAAATGGTTTGAATAGTCCTACCACAATGATAAAAGACCAGATGCAGGCAACAATGGGTACATAGATTTCACTTGACAAAAAATCTTAAATGTATTACATTGTTTTACATGAAGAAATCAATGTTAACAATACGGTTGGATAAAGAACTTAATGACTTGCTTGCTAAAGCCAGTAAACAGACCGGGAAAAACAGGAGTGAAATTGCTCGCGAGGCTTTACGCCGTCAATTGCGAATTGTCCAATTTGAAGCTCTGAGAAAAAGAATTATGCCTTTTGCAGAGGCTCGAGGTTTTCTCATAGATGAAGATGTTTTATCAAAGGTTTCATGAAGGTCTTTCTGGACACCAATGTCCTTGCCAGCGCTGTTGCTACACGTGGATTATGCGCTGATGTTCTCAGGGAAGTTATTTCGTCTCATGAACTGATTATTTCGAAGCCCCTTCTTAAAGAACTTAGACAGGTTTTGCAGCGGAAATTCTATGTGCCAGCTGCTTTGATTTCTGAGTTTATGAATATGCTTAAACAAGACACGCTTTTAACAGATTCTTATGATTTATTGGATGTTAAAATCAAAGATAAAGATGATCTGACAATCTTGGCAACCGCTCTGTCAGGTAACGCCGACCTTTTTGTTACAGGGGACAAGGAATTACTTGCATTAGGAAAAATAGAAAATATGGAGATTGTTTCTCCTAGATCATTCTGGGAAAAAATCAGGGAATAACTTCCTCATGCAACGAATGCGAATATCGCTTCGCTGATGAGATGTTAGATGAAAAATAAAAAAAACTTTAATGGAAGATTAAGGGATCTCATGGAAAGCCCAAGCCTGTTTATAAAAATACTTCTTCAACGATGATAAAAGATCAGATGGAAAAAATATACAGGAATATTCCACCTGAAAAAATACCGTGGAATATAGAAACTGCTCCTGATATTCTGCAACATATTGTGGAAACTGGAAAAATAAAACCATGTAGGGTAATTGAGCTGGGATGCGGGACTGGCAATTATGTCATATATCTATCAACTAAGGGATTTGATGCTACGGGTGTTGATATATCCAAAACTGCAATCGGAATAGCAAAGAGTTCTGCATCTAAAACAGGGGTTACATGTAATTTTATAACAGCTGATGTTCTCGGTGATATGTCTGAAGTTCAGGATACCTTCGATTTTGCATATGACTGGGAACTATTACATCATATTTTCCCTCCGGACAGGGAAACGTATGTTAATAATGTATATCGGCTGCTTAATCCCGAGGGGATGTATCTATCAGTTTGTTTCAGTGAGAAGAGTCCACAATTTGGTGGCGCAGGGAAATATAGAAAAACTCCTCTTGATACGGTGTTATATTTTTCGTCTGAAAGTGAAATGGTGTCTTTGTTCAAACCACTTTTCGAAATTCAGGAACTGGAAACAGTTGATATAAAGGGTAAGTTTGCGCCTCATAAAGCAATTTATACTTTTTTAAAAAAAAGATAAGAAACAACTAAGCTTTTTCAGGCCTGCGGTTGTCAGCGACAGAAATAGTTACACTTGATTTCTGGATTGCCCGATTGAAGTCGGGCAATGACATAAGAAAGGGAATAACAATTCATTGCAGCAGAACATTTTTACCCGAATAATGCAGACATTGCTCAAAAATTTATTTAACTCGATTAACTTATTATCAAATTATGCATATAGCTTTGAATAAAAACATAAACAGGTACATTGATTAAAAATGAGTTTAAGGTATCGAAAAATAAATTTTTTCTCAACATCTGCATTATTCTAAAAGCATTTTTTGGTTATATTATCTATATAATACCTTGTTACGTTGTATACAGGAATTGCAGATGAGTAAGGACATTCATTGAGTTATATATTCAAAAAACCCGACCAGTTGATCACCCCTCTGAGCTAATAATTCTTCTCTCTGGGAATCGGATAGGGCAACAAAACTATCCGGGTCTTTTTTATCGGTCAGACCAAACAGGACTCTTTTAATTTCTCCCAGCTCTATTGCCACGCCGATTAAAACATCCATTTGTTCAGAGAAATCGGTAATAAATTCGAACTCGTCAAACTCTTCCGGTGGGTCGGGCAGGAACCTACATGTTATCCCGAAAGCTGCTAATTGATCAGAATTTTTTACATTGCCCACATTAAGACTTTTATCGATAAATTTACGAAACCGTTTCATAGTATCCCCCCTCATATTTAATCATTTATTTACCCAAGCTGTTATGCCCCTAAAGGGCACCGCAAAGAATGAAAATGCCTTTGTCTGTCATCGGTAGTTTATCATATTCAGAATTATTATTTATTTTTAATTCTTCTCCCTTTTAAGTATCCACTCAATTGCGTCAGATAAATCGTTTGCAATATGAGATGCAGCTGTATTGTCAGGAAACCGTGCTGCAATCAATATGCCAGTGGCTCCGACTTTTTGGGCAAGTTGAACATCTGATTCTTTATCGCCTATTACGTAAGATGCTTTTACATTTATCGTATGTTTCATCTTTGCCATAAGTATTAACATCGCTTCAGGTTTTCTACACGGGCAATGTTCATCAGGATGATGTGGACAATAATAAAAATCATCTATCCCCAGTTTATCTTTGAGATAGATATTAGATTTTAT
The DNA here is from genome assembly GCA_964347155.1 of uncultured Nitrospiraceae bacterium. GTDB lineage: Bacteria > Nitrospirota > Thermodesulfovibrionia > UBA6902 > UBA6902 > CAYFXR01. The sequence goes on from CAYFXR010000094.1 coordinate 5,293, forward strand.
GATAAAATCTTCATCAACAAGTTTTCTTGCGATCCCTGACTGGTTTGTTATGCCAATGAGTTTAAACCCTTTTTCTTTTAATCTTTGCAGGTTTTCTCTTGCTTCAGGAAATATCACCAGATCATTAAAACTGTTAAGATAATTCCTGTCCTCAATCAGGGTTCCATCTCTGTCGAGAAAAACGGCCTTTCCCTTTGGAAGGACTTCAGTTAATGCAGTAAATACTTCATCTGCTGTAATATCGGTCATACATTTGAGATGTTCTTCAGGGCATTCTCTTTTCATACACGGGGCGCAGGGCAGGTCTTTAGAGATAACTTTGTGCCCCTGGCCAAAGGGACCGGTTGTTGACTTGTTTGTAGAGCCGAATATTGCCACGATGGGAACCAGAAGTGCAGAGGCTAAGTGCATGGGGCCTGAATCATTGGTGATGAATGCATCACATTCGGATATCAATGCAGCAAGCTGTCTTAGATTGGTCTTGCCTGCCATCATCAAAATATGTGATACGTTTTCCGATGCCCGTTGTCCGTTGCATGCTGTCTGTTGTCCGGGTTTCGTGCTCTCCTGTACCTTTTCTGGTACATGGTTCGGGTTTCTGGGTAGTTCAACAATTTCATTTGCAATCTCAATCTCTGATGGGCTGCCAAATATGACAATCCTTCCATTTAATTCATCGATTATTCTTTTTATCACTTCAGCAAATCTTTCCGGCAGCCATCTTTTGGCAGACCCATATGTTGCTCCTGGATTAATGCCTATAATAGGCGAGGTGTTATTAGGGAAAGAAGAATGAATCAGATTTTTTGCCCACTGGATTTCATTATCAGACAGATATATATAGGGTTGAGTTGCTGATGTTTTTATGCCTATCGAGTTTAAAAGATTTATATAATAAAAGGTCTGATGTTGTTTAAGGATATCCTTTGTAACGGGTATTGCTTTTGTTAAAAGAAGGCTCCTCCAGTCCCTTTTATATCCAATTCTTTCAGGGATTCTTGAAAGCCATGAAATATATGCTGCGTCAAAGGCGTTTTGGAAAAGTATTGCACTATCGAAGTTTCTTTGACGCAACATTTTTGCAAGTGTAAGCCTTCCGGTAAAACCTTCAAAACTGTCATCATAAAGAATGATTTCATCTATACCTGGATTTTCTTTAAAGATATCTGAAACCCACGGTTTCACTAAAAGACTTATGTATGCATCGGGGAAGGCGTTGCGTATAGCTTGTATTGCAGGTAGGGTAAGGACAGCATCACCAATCCAGTTTACACCTCGAATTAAAATTTTTTGTGATTGCCTATTTCTTTTTTTTCCCTTTTGTGTTGTTCTCAGTTTCCTTTTCCCCTTTTAAGACTTCAGAAAGTTCTTTTAGTTTTTTCGCAACAAGGAAATTGAATGTTCCTTCGGGATAATTTGCATCCGGTTGTAATTCTCCAGGAGGCATTCCAGTGAGAATTTCCACACCGTCTTCAATGTTGTCAATGGAGTATATGTTAAATTTTCCGCTTGTAACTGCCTCGGTTACTTCTTTTTTTACCATAAGGTTTATTAAATTTCGCCTTGGGATGATTACGCCATGTTGTCCATTCAGGCCGTTAAGTTTGCAGACTTCAAAAAACCCTTCTATTTTTTCATTTACGCCTCCAATAGGCTGAACTTCTCCATGCTGGTTCATGGATCCTGTTATCGCAAAAGACTGTTTTAAAGGCACTTCGGATATGCTGCTTAGAAGGGCATATACTTCAGCACATGTGGCACTGTCACCTTCTACTCCGCCATACAGTTGTTCAAATGTAATGGAAGCGGTAAGGCTGAGGGACTGTTTCATGGCATATTTCCCGCCAAGATAAGCAGTGAGTATCAATATTGCCTTTTCGTGTATTTTGCCACTCAGCTTTGCCTCTCTCTCAATATTTACGATACCTGCTTTTCCAGCGTAGGTCTTTGCAGTAATTCGTGATGGCATACCAAACCTGTAATCTCCAAGATCAAGCACTGAAAGTCCGTTAATCTGTCCTGCCACGGCTCCCTCTGTATCAATAATAATAGTTCCTTCTTTTGTTGCTTCAAGAATTTTTTTCTCTACCTTGTTAGAACGATATGTCTTTTCTTCAAGGGCCTTCTCAACGTCTGCAACTGTTACCACATTGTTTTTATTGTATCTTGCCCAGTAATCTGCCTCTCTGAGAAGATCTGCGATATCGCTGAATTTTGCTGACAGCTTCTGTTGGTGATCGGCAAGCCTCGAACCGTACTCGATAACTTTTGCAACTGCATCTCTATCAAAAGGTTGTAGCCCTCTTTCTTCACACTTGGTTCGTATAAAGCTGGCGTATTTAAGTGTGTTTTCAGCATTTCTATCCATACGGTTTTCGTAATCAGCTTTTACCTTGAACAATTCCCTGTACTCTTCATCAAGGTTATAAAGCAAATAATAAAGACGAGGGTTTCCTACTAGAATGATTTTTACGTTAAACGGGATTGCCTGAGGTCTAAGCGTAACTGTTGAGATTAAACGGTACTGTTCCCATACATCTTCTATTTTTATTTCCTTGTCTTTTATTGTCCTTTTGAGGGCATCATAAGCAAAAATATTCTTCAAGAGTTCAAGTGCATCTACAACGAGATAACCCCCGTTTGCTATCTGGAGCGAGCCGGATTTTATCATTGTGAAATCTGTCATAGCGACGCCGTATTGCAACTTGTGTTCAACTCTCCCGAATAGATTGTAATAAGTCGGGTTGCTTTCAATTACAACAGGAGCGCCTTTCAGATCACGGTTATTAACAAAAACGTTAACGGAGTATCTAACAAAAGAAGGCTCTGATTTTGCCGGTTTCATAAATGGAAGGGATGGCGCCTGTTCTTCCTGTGGCTTGAAATCATCGAGATGTTCGAGGATATCTTCTCTTACTTCATCAAGGTAATAAGAAACATCAGCATTATCTCTATATTTGTTTTTCATTTCGTCGATTCTATGGCCGATAGAAGAGAGCGTTGCCTGTCGTTCAAGGTCTTTCATCATGTCTTTAATCTTCTTTTCTTCCTCTCTCACAATTCTTATTACATCGTCAAGTTTTTCCTGAAGTTCTTTCCCAATAGCCTCAATCTTCTTTTTTACTGAAGGTTCAAGATTTTCATATTCTTCTTCACTTAATGTTTCGCCTGTTTTCTTTACAGGGACAAGAATGAGACCGCTGACAGTCTTTCTTAACGTGAAGTCTTTTCCTTTTGCTTCTTTTTCAAGATCTGAGAACTGTTTTTTTTGTTGTTGCTGGAAATCTTCAAGGATTTTGGTGCGCTGCTTTTCATATTCTTTTGATTCAAATATTTTTGGGATCTCCTGGCGCAGAATTGTTATCAACTCATCCATATCTTTTTGAAAGGTAGTGCCTGTTCCAGGAGGCAGACTGAAAGCCCGGGGTATATCGGTATTTTTGAAATTGTAGATATAACACCAATCATTTGGTACAGGTTCGGTTTTTGATTTTTCTTCCAGTATTGTCTTGATAGTGGTCAATTTTCCAGTGCCGCTTTCACCGAGAATGTATATATTAAATCCATGGCTGTCGATACCCAAACCAAATTCCAAGGCACTAAGCGCCCTTTCTTGTCCAACTGTTTCTTTCAAAGGGGGAATTTCGTCTGTTGTTTTAAATGGTAATTCTGATGGCTTACAACAAAAGTATAGTTCTTCTTTTTTGATTTTTTTTAACATAATAGACCTCCCTGATATTAAGAAGAAATAATAATAATTAATATAATAATATTCAATATAAATTTATATCTTATAATAATTGTAAACGCAAAAAACTGTATTGTAAAATTTTATTGAATTGTTGACATTATAGCCTTGAAAAGCTTTTGTGACAAGCTTTTTTAAATTTGAATCTTGAATTACCCTTATCCCCTGGGATGATATTCTTTGTGGATTTTCCTCAGTCTTTCAGGTGTGACCTTTGTATATATTTGAGTTGTCGAAATATCCGTATGTCCTAGCATTTTTTGCAATGCTCTCAGATCTACCCCCCCATCTAACAGGTGGCTTGCAAAACAGTGTCTGAGAGTGTGGGGTGATATCTTTACTGATAAATCCGTTGAATATATTTTAATGAGCTGCCACAATCTTTGTCTTGTCAACGGTTTTCCACCCTTTGCAATAAATAGAAACTGACTGGTTTTTTTCTTTAAAAGTTCCGGTCTTGATTCTTTAATATATTTTTTTATTGTAGCTAATGTCATTTCGTTTATCGGAACTACCCTTTCTTTTGAACCTTTACCTCTAATAGTAATAAATCCTGCCTCAAAATTTATATCACCTGTTTTTATATTTATAACTTCACTTGCCCTTAAGCCTGAGGAATAAATAATCTCAAGAATTGCTCTGTCCCGCAGTGAGAGCTTCTTGCCCTCCGGTTTTTTCAATAAGTTTAAAACTTCTTCAATCCCGATGATTCTGGGAACACGCTTCCAACCCTTTGGATTAGTAAGGTTCTCGATAGGATCTTCTTTTATTATTCCCTCAATGAGCATAAATTTACAGAAACCTCGCAGGGTGGCGATATTCCTTGCCAAGGTTGTAGTTTGATTTCCGGAATTACGAAGATGCTCGATAAAAGAGGAAAGATCACTTCTTTTAAAATTCGTTATTTTTTTGCCGGTTTCTTCTTTGAGATAACGTTTAAATTTCTGGATATCTCTTCGATATGATTCCAATGTGTTTGCTGAAAGCCCCTTCTCAACTGTCAGATAATTCAGAAATCTTTCTACAGGATCAATCATCTATTTCAGGATACACTATATGGGAAATACGATGCAAGATATGACAATATAACTTAGCAATACCTAGTGTTCTCAATACCTTTAGACCACAAAATATAGTAATTGTATTTTTTTGTTGTTTTTTTACTTGACAAGTGTATACAACACTTCTATACTTGTGGGTACAAGTGGGAAAAAGTGGGAGGTAGTGGTGTCTGGTTTTTATGGTACGTATAATTATAGTCTTGATACTAAGGGACGCACTTTACTTCCTCCCCGCTTTAAAGAACTGCTGTCAAGTAATTATAGCCTAAAATTAGTATTTGTCAAGGAGGCATTTGACCGTTGTATCTGTGCTTATCCGGTTGAAGAGTGGAATATACATTTAGAGGATGTTAAAAGGTGGCCGGAGACATTGAAAGAGGTGAGATACTATATGCTAAAAGTTGTTGGTTCTGCTGTGGAATGCGATATAGATAAATCCGGAAGGGTTCTTATCCCATTAGCACTGAGGGAACATGCAGGCTTGAATAATGAAATAGTTGTAGTTGGGCAGGGTCACGTGATAAAGGTCTGGGACAGGAAGGAATATGACGATGTTTTGGATGTAGCTAAGATAGATGAAGATGCTTATAGGGAACGGATTGCTGATTTAATGAATAAAAAATGGGAGTAACTCATATCCCGGTTATGCGGGAGGAGGTTTTGGAGGCTTTGAAAATAAAGAATTCAGGAATATACGTTGACGCAACAGTTGGTCTTGGTGGACATGCAGAAGGCATCCTCCAGCGTGCGAAGAAATGTACATTGGTTGGAATAGATAGGGATGAAAATGCTATAGAAATGTCTAAAGAACGATTAAAGAATTACAGATATATCCACCTCGTAAGAGGCAATTTTTCAGACTTAAACGCTATTGTCGATAGTCTGGGTTACAGCAGGGTAAACGGTATACTCCTGGACTTGGGGGTTTCTGCACTGCATTTGAAGTCAAAAGACAGAGGATTTAGTTTTCTGATGGATGCACCCTTAGATATGAGGATGGATCAAAGGCAGAGCCTTACAGCTGAAGAAGTCGTAAACAATTATTCTGAAAAAGACCTGGCTGCCATAATCTGGCAATACGGGGAGGAAAGATATAGCAAAAGAATAGCAAAGACTATCGTGAGGACCCGTCGTAAGAAACCGATCAAATCTTGCAGAGAACTTGCAGGGTTAGTTGAAAAGGCGATAGGAAAAAGGGGGCGTATTCATCCTGCAACGAGGACATTTCAGGCACTCAGGATAGAAGTAAATAAAGAGCTTGAGGAGCTGTCAAAGGCAGTTGAGGCAGGAGCAGAAATACTTGTAAAGGAAGGAAGATTTTGTGTCCTTTCTTATCATTCGCTTGAAGACAGGATAATAAAAAAGGCTTTTATAAAATTGGCAAGGGAGGGTCTATTTAACATCATAACCAAAAAGCCCCTGGTTCCCGGCTTGCAAGAGAGGAAATTAAACCCTTCTTCAAGAAGTGCAAAACTCAGGGTAGCGGAGAAAATATGATATATAGACGAAAAAGGAAAAATAAAAAAGGCATTCTCATAAAATGGGGATTTTTTCTGTATCTTTTCTTTTGTTTATTTGCCATTGTATGGATGAGGGCAGCTGTTGTCAACTTGGAATATGAGCTTGGAGAACTTGATAAGTTCAAAAGAGACCTGATACGTAAGAGCAAAATGATAGTTGCTCAAAGGGCAAGTTTTTATTCTTCGAAGAAAATCGAAGAAGTTGCGATAAAACGACTCGGTATGACACTGCCGGAAAGAGAAAATGTTTTTTTTGTTAAAAGGACACCAGTGGCAGGTCCCTACAAGGCATCAATGGAGTAAATGTAAGCGGTGTTTTAAAAAGGTTATGAGCATATTTATACATAGCGTCATAAATAACTGCGCATAAATCGTCATTCCCGCAGTCCTTAAGCGGGAATCCAGAAGCAGTTGATTTGAAAGAATACTGGATTCCCGATAGAAAACTTCGGGAATGACAAATCAGATGTAAGAGACTCTATTCGCAATAAAATATGTCGCTCTGTATAAATGGGTAGTGTTGGTTTTATACGCATGATAGTATTCTGGGACGAGGAATAGATTACAGATGATCTTGAAGAGCAGGAAGCATTACAGGAATTTAATCCCCCTATATCCCCCTTTAAGAAAGAGGGACCTTAAGGTAGTAAAAACTTTTAAAAAAGGGGGGAAATCCATAACCATCTTTTTTAAAGAAGGGATAGGGGGGATTTTTTAATAATCCGGGCTATGACCAGAAGAAGAAGACAGAAAGCGGAAATGAAAAAGCTCTGGGATGAAGACCCATTGAGAATACCGCTTCAAAATACTAAAAAGAGAGCTTTGGTAATTGTTACCATTATCTTTTTTTGTTTTGCTGTCATACTGTTACGTCTAATTGATCTCATGATTCTTGACCACGAGAAACTGTCTGAAAGGGCAGCACAACAATATATTCGCGAACAGATATTAAAACCTCAAAGGGGCGTAATATGGGACAGAAAAATGGGGGAAATGGCTGCAAATATAGAAACAGATTCACTGTATGCTGTGCCTTCGAAAATAAAAGAAACGAGATATTTGTCCAGAAGACTTGCTCCGCTTATAAAGGTTTCATCAAAACAGCTTAACATGGCGCTTCTGAAAAAAAGGAAAAGTAATTTTATCTGGCTTGCACGGAAAATGAATGAGCCAATGACAGACGAAGTTAATGCATTTAAAGATCAGTTTGGATACAGGGAGCTGTATTTCTTGACGGAATCAAAACGTTATTATCCCAAGGGACAAACTGCATCACATATTTTGGGGTTTACCGATGTAGATAATAAAGGGATTGCCGGTCTTGAATTTATGTATCATGATTATTTGAAAGGTGAGGTAAGAAGTGTATCTATCGGTACAGATGCCAGGGGTAACAGGCTTCCCAGTGACTTAAAAGAAGCCGTTTCAGGTAATAATCTCCTGCTTACTATTGATGAGGGTATCCAATATATTGTTGAGAGGGAATTGTCTAACAACGTGGTGGAATGGAAGGCAAAAGCTGCAGTTGCAATAATGATGAATCCGATGACCGGTGAAATCCTTGCAATGGCAAACAGGCCTACATATAATCCTAACTTTGCAGGCAAGTCTCCTGACTATGCGAGGCGTAACAGGGCTATTACCGACCTTTATGAGCCTGGATCGACATTGAAAACAATCCTGGCAGCTGCTGCATTAGAAGAGGGTGTGGCAGGTTACAATGACGTGTTTGATGTATCTAAAGGGTATATTATAGTTGGCGGAAAGCTGATCCGTGATACTCATAAACATAAGACTATTACTTTTAAAGAAATTATTCAGATATCATCAAATGTCGGTGCAGTGCAAATAGGTCTTAAACTTGGAAAGAAGAAATATTACAGCTACTTAAGAAAATTTGGTTTTGGAGAAAAAACAGGAATAGATTTCCCTGGAGAGGTGAGAGGCATTCTCAGGAAAACAGAAGACTGGTCAGGCACTTCGCTGGCAGCCTTATCAATAGGACAGGAAATAGGAGTAACGCCTTTACAGGTTTTGAGGGCATATGCAGCAATTGCAAACGGTGGGGTACTGGTGAAGCCATATCTTGTATCTGATATTATTTCCCCTTCAGGCGAGATTGTTAAGAAAGTAAAACCGGATGTAAGAAGACAAGTTATTTCTCCAGCTACTGCTGAAGCAGTCAAAAATATTCTGAAAACTGTTGTTGAAGAAGGTGGCACTGCTCGGAAGGCTTTCATAAAGGGGAATCTCGTTGCAGGAAAGACAGGTACAGCTCAGATTTTCGATTGTAACGCAGGGCGTTATTCCAAAGATAAATTCGTAAGTTCCTTTGTTGGATTTGCACCTGCGGATGATCCTAAAATAGTACTTATTGTAGTTGTGTATGAGCCGGAGGGAGAAACATTTGGTGGAATAGTTGCGGCACCTGTATTTAAGAATATTATTGAACATACTTTTACATATTTAAACATTCCAATGGAAAGTGATGGGAATCGAATTTATCTTGTCAGCAGTTCCCCTTAGAGAATTTTTTCTAACGGGATAGATGACCATTTTGGAGCTTTTAGAAGGTCTTAAGTTTAGAAGGAGAAACGGACCTTTACATACTGTTATAAAAGGTATTGCATATGATTCAAGATTAGTTGAAAAAAATTTTCTTTTTGTTGCTATCAAAGGATTTTCTGTTGATGGCCATGATTATATAATGGATGCGAAAAACAGGGGGGCTACTGCAATAGTTATAGAAGGTGCAGTAGAAAAAACAAATGCCAGGCAATTTGTTACTCAACACAAGACCACATGTATCGAAGTTGCTGACAGCAGGGAAGCTTTAGCCCTCATTTCAGATGCTTTTTACGGGCATCCTTCTCAAAGTCTTTCATTGATTGGCATTACAGGTACAAATGGAAAGACGACAACAAGCTTCATTACGAAGAATATTATCGATGCAGGAGGTAATAAGGCTGGTCTATTAGGGACTATTTATTATTATACAGGAGATAAAACAACAGCTGCACTGAACACAACTCCAGAGTCCCAGGACCTTCAAAGATTTCTGAGTGAAATGAGGAACAACAAAGTTCAATATGCTGTTCTTGAAGTTTCTTCCCATGCATTAGCTCTCAAAAGGGTAGAAGGCTGTTCCTTTAAGGCAGCAGCGTTTACAAGTTTTTCTCAGGATCACCTTGATTTTCACGGCACGATGGAAAAGTACTTTATGGCTAAAAGAAAGCTTTTTACTTATCTTTGTTCAGATGGAACTGCTGTATTAAACTGGGATGATCCCATGATTAGACCATTGACAAAGAAACTAAACTGTAACGTCATAACCTGTGGCATTGAAGAGGGTGCCATGATCAGGGCTGAAGATATAAAAGAGTTCAGAGCCCCGCACCAGACACTGACTATCCCTTCTGGTGTATCTTTTGCCATCAGGACTCCTGAAAGCAGGTTTATGGTACATTCAAATCTTATTGGACGTTTTAATGTCTATAATGTTCTTATGTCTGCTGGGTTGGCATATGCATTGGGAATTCGTGAAGATGTGATACAACAGGGAATACGAGATATACAACATGTTGAAGGTCGTTTTGAGAGTATAGTTGAGGGACAAAGATTTCTTTGCATAGTTGATTATGCCCATACAGAGGATGCGCTGAAAAAGCTGATTCAGGAGACAAGATTAATAACAAAAAAAAGAATTATAACCGTTTTTGGTTGCGGTGGTGACAGGGATAAAATGAAAAGACCAAAAATGGGTGCTGCTGCTTCGGAACTAAGTGATTTTGTTATTATCACGTCAGACAATCCACGTTCGGAGGAACCTTTTGAGATTATTAATGATATAGTTCTGGGAGTTAAAAAAGACAATTATACGCTGATCTCTGACAGAGAGAAAGCCATTGAAGAAGCTGTATCACTGGCAAAAGAAGGAGATACTCTGCTTGTTGCAGGGAAAGGACATGAAAATTATCAGGAAGTCAAAGGGGTAAGACATTATTTCAGTGATAAAGAAATTCTGAGAAAGGCAATAAGAAAGCAGTTAGCTGATTAAGTATGGCGTTTTTGACGGTAGAAGAAATTATTGAAACAACGGGTGGAAAACTGCTCATGAAGAATTCGAAAACCTTTTGTGGGATCTCTATAGATTCGAGAACCATTTCGGATGGTGAGGTGTTTTTCGCTCTAAAGGGAGAGAGATTTAATGGGCATGACTTTCTGAAAGATGCCCTGTCAAAGGGCAGTGGTGCAGTTGTGGATTCAAAGCCTGAACCGTTACCAAGAGGCAAAGTAATAATTTATGTGAAGGACACGCTTAAATCTTTACAGGACTTAGCGCATTCCGTGAGAATGAGGCGGAATATCCCGGTTGTGGCAGTTACGGGAAGTAACGGTAAAACAACAACAAAAGAGATGATTTATGCGATTCTTTCAAAAAAATTTAAAACACTGAAGAATGAAGGAAATCTCAATAACCATATTGGTCTGCCAATGAGTCTTTTAAAATTAGAACCTGATGATGAAATTATTGTCCTTGAAATGGGAATGAATGCACCCGGAGAAATAAGGAGATTGTGTGAAATTGCCGTTCCAAGTCACGGCATAATTACCAATATAGGCACAGCACATGTAGGGGCACTCGGCAGTTACGATGCAGTGAGAGATGCAAAACTTGAAATTCTCCAGGGACTTGGTACTCTCGTTGTTAATGCTGATGATAATTATTTAATGCAGGGAATTACAAACGTGAAAGATTTTAATGGGAAAGTAATCACCTATGCGATAACAGGCGATTCGCATGTGATGGCTAAAAATGTTCTGGCTACAGAAAAGGGTATTGATTTCATATTGGAGATCAAGGACAAAGGCAGCGTATCAGTGAGTTTGAATATTTATGGTCTTTTTAATGTTTATAATGCTCTCGCAGCTACGGCTGTATGTTTTTTGCTCGGAATGACTATTGATGAGATTAAAACCGCCCTTGAGTCATACAGGTCATTCCCTATGAGATTTGAAGTGATAAGAAAAAATAACATTACCGTAATAAATGATTCCTACAATGCAAATCCCACATCAATGGAAGAATCAATAAAAGAGTTGATTCGTCTGGGTGATAAAGGAAGGGTTGTGGCTGTACTTGGTGATATGCTTGAGCTGCATAAATTTTCAGAAGATGCACACAGGAATATCGGGAAAATAATATCTGATATGGGCGTAAATATTTTTGTTGCAGTTGGAGAGATGATGAGTTTGGCAGCAGATGAAAGTATAAAGACAAAAGGTAGTCAGTCTATTCCTGAAGTTTATATCTTCAAAGATGTGGATGCGGCTAAAGAGAATATTATGAAAATTTTGAAACATGGAGATACTGTATTAATAAAGGGCTCACGATTAATGTCCATGGAGAGGATTATTGGGAGCATAACAGATGTTATATAAACTGTTTTATTCGTTTCACGAATTTTTTTCTGCATTTAATGTATTCAGATACATTACCTTCAGGGCTACCCTGGCAGTTATCACGGCTTTGGCGATAACTTTTATAACTGCACCGTGGATTATTTCAAAGCTTAGGAAATTCAGTATGACTCAACAAGTGAGATATGACGGACCAAAGACTCACCTGAATAAAACAGGTACCCCGACAATGGGGGGCATCCTGATTATATTGTCTGTAATTGTCAGTGTTTTTATGTGGGGTGACTTGAGCAACAAATATATATTAATAATGATGACGGCAATATTAGGTTTTGGAGTTATTGGATTAATGGATGATTACCTCAAAGCTGTCAAGAAAGACTCAAAGGGGTTGAAGGGATGGTATAAGTTTGGAGCACAAATTATACTTGCCTTGGCAATCGGATTATTATTTTATCATGATCCGGATGATTATTACATTGCGAAATTAAGCATCCCCTTTTTCAAAAAATGGTTAATAGATCTTGGCTGGTTTTATATCCCTTTTTCCATTCTTGTGATTGTCGGATCCTCTAATGCTGTAAATCTGACCGATGGCATAGATGGTCTTGCTATTGGATTAGTGGGCATTGCATGTTTGGCAAATGGAGCACTTGTTTATATATCTGGGCATGCAGGTTTTTCACAATATCTGCATGTACTGCATTTGCCCGGAACAGGGGAACTCACGGTTTTTTGCGGAGCTATGTTCGGTGCCGCTCTCGGGTTCCTGTGGTATAACAGTTATCCTGCTGAAATATTTATGGGAGATGTTGGATCCATTGGACTAGGAGGAGCGCTGGGAACACTCGCTATTATCACCAAACAAGAAATTGTGCTGGCAGTTGTTGGTGGTATTTTTGTTATAGAGACTTTCTCGGTAATAATACAGGTTTTATCATTCAAACTTACTGGTAAAAGAGTTTTTAAGATGGCACCTATTCATCATCACTTTGAGGAAAAAGGGTGGCCTGAGCCAAAGGTGATAGTGAGGTTTTGGATAGTAGGTATTATACTGGCTCTATTAAGTCTGACAACATTAAAGGTGAGATGAAAACATTCAAAGATAAGAAAATTTTAGTAGTTGGCCTTGCAAGGAGTGGAACAGGTGCGGCAAATCTTCTTTCTGTATTAGGCGCAAACGTTTCTGTAACGGATATAAAATCAAGAGATTCATTGGAAACACAGATAAAGAAGCTGCCGCCATCTGTTAAAATTCTGGCGAATGGGAATTTGGAGGAAAAATTTGTTCAATCTGACATGATAATAGTAAGTCCCGGCGTCCCTCTCAATATCCCCCCGCTTAATCGTGCAAGTGCAAAAGGCATTCCAATAATTGGTGAAATTGAACTTGCCTACCAAACAGTTGCGAGTTCCGAGTTAGGATTTTCGGTTGATGTACAAAACAAAATGCACGGAACTCACAATACGGAACTCGCAACTCCTGCCTTTATCGGTATAACGGGAACGAATGGCAAATCAACAACATCTACACTCGTTGACCATATGCTTAAAGAATCCGGTTATAAGACTCTATTAGCAGGAAACATCGGAAATGCCTTGACAGAAGAAATAGTAAAAGCCATTAGCAATGAGCAATTAGCAATCAGCGAAAGTCCTATATCTAATCGCTATTCCTTCATAGCTGATTACATTGTTACGGAAATATCAAGCTTCCAGCTTGAATCAATAAAGGAATTTAGGCCCAAAATAGCTGCAATACTTAACATAACACCTGATCATCTTGACAGATATAACACTATACATGATTATGCTAACGCAAAAGCAAGGATTTTTGAAAATCAGATGCCTGGCGATTACCTGATCCTTAATGCAGATGATCCGGTAATTTTAAAAATGATACATGAGAAATTAGAAAAGGGAAATAAAGCAAAACCGAGAATAGTATACTTTAGTCGAAAAAGAGAGGTTGAAGGAGTTTATTGCATAGATGGATTACTTTATTGCAATATTCATGATCTCTCACTTCCCGCTTCTCATTTCCCATTTGTCTCAACCGATGAGATTAAAATTAAGGGTGCTCATAACCTTGAAAATGCGATGACAGCTTCTTTGGTTGCTTTAATTTCAGGATGTTCATATCAGGCTGTTCGTAATGTGCTTGAGGATTTTCCAGGGCTTGAACACAGGCTTGAGCTTGTTGAGGAAATTAACGGAATCAAATTTATTAATGATTCAAAAGGCACAAATGTAGGTGCTGTGGCTAAGTCTCTGGAAGATTTTGATAATGTAATTTTGATTATGGGCGGGACGGACAAAAACAGTGATTTTTCGGGATTACGCGACTTGATAAAAAGAAGGGTTAAGCTCTTGATATTGCTCGGTGAGGCAAAGGAAAAAATTGCGCAAGTTATTGGGGGAACAACAGAGACATATAAGGTTAATGATCTAAAAGAAGCGGTTGAACGGTCAAAGGCAAAAGCAACTGCCGGTGATACTGTATTGCTGTCACCTGGCTGTGCAAGCTTTGATATGTTTGCAGATTTTGAAGAAAGGGGGAACAAATTTAAAGAGGCAATTAGGGAAATTAAGTGAAAATAAAAAATGGCAAATCGAAAAATAGGATTTAGAATACTTAGGATTTCTAAAAGGGTAATAAGATTATTGATGGCATATGAATACTAAAGATACACGTGGCATAATCGTTTCAATATTAATTCTTGTGAGCATAGGGATTCTCATGGTGTACAGTTCAACAGCTATTATATCTATGAGGAAATATGGAAGTGGTTTCCATTATTTATGGAACCATTTATTTACCGTAGTCGTAGGAATTATAGCCATTGTTATTCTTTCGAAAACGAACTATAAAAGGTTAAGGCCGTTGGTATATGTATTGTTAGCGGTCTCTTTGATATCGTTACTACTTGTATTTGTGCCGGGTGTTGGAATTTCCGCTAACGGAGCTACAAGATGGATCAGGCTGTGGCCTACCACATTTCAGCCATCAGAGCTTGTAAAAGTTGTAATGGTAATATTTCTTGCAGACTATATGGACAAAAATATCTATAGGATGAATGATTTTCGATATGGTATTGCGATTCCCGCAGGGGTTATGCTCATTTTTCAGTGCATTATTATGTTTCAGCCGGATTTTGGTGCAGTAATCAGCCTGGGAACCCTTACTTTGAGCCTTTTGATTTTAGGAGGGGCAAGACTCATTCATATAGGTGCAATACTTCTTCTTTCGTTTCCGTTAATTTATACGCTTGTTATATCTTCTTCATACAGAATGAAGAGGATCATGTGTTTTACCGATCCCTGGAAGGAACCCCTTGGCTGTGGTTTCCAGCTTGTGCAGTCTTTTATTGCTTTTGGAAATGGGCGTTTCTTTGGAGTTGGTCTCGGAGGAAGTAAGCAAAAACTTTATTTTCTGCCCGAAGTACATACTGATTTTATTTTTTCCTTTATTGGAGAAGAACTGGGTTTGATAGGAGCGCTCGCAGTACTTGGCATTTTCCTCTGGATTATCATAAAAGGATTTCGGGTATCTAAGCAAACAAATGATCCATTTAGTTACTTCTTGGCTCTTGGTTTGACAATGATGATCGGAATACAGGTAATTATAAATTTTGCGGTATCAACAGGGTTAATGCCGACAAAAGGACTTCCTTTGCCCTTTATAAGCTATGGAGGATCAGCCCTTCTCATTAATATGGCTGCTGTTGGGATACTGATAAATATATCGCAACAAAATGAGTCAAGTGCGGTTGAGAAGAGTATATATAATGGTACGTATTTGCTCCATAACACGTATATGAGGAAACGACGATGAATATTGTTTTTGCAGGAGGCGGCACAGGAGGGCACGTTTTCCCTTCTCTTGCGATTGCTCATGAACTAAAAAAGACAATTGCTGATGTGAGGATTACTTTTGTCGGAACCGTAAAGGGGATTGAGGCAAAGATAATACCACAAAAAGGATATGATATAAAGTTTATAAGATCTGAAGGGCTTTTAGGTAAGAATGTTTTCAAGACGACCAGATCGATTTTAAAAGTGCCCTTGTCTTTAATTGATTCTTTCAGAATACTGAAAGAGATTAAACCGGAACTGGTTTTTGGAGTCGGGGGATATAGTTCAGGCCCTGTGCTTTTATGTGCGAAACTGATGGGTATTCCCACCATAATCCATGAACAAAATTCCATTCCTGGTCTTACAAATAAAGTGCTTGGGAGATTCGTAGATATAATAGCTGTAACATACCATGAGAGTATAAAATTTTTCTCTAAGGAAAAGACATATTTGACAGGCAATCCTGTAAGAGAAGAGATAGTAAAAGGTAACAGGGAGAGAGGGTATAAAACTTTTAGTCTTGAAAAGGATCTTTTTACCATATTTGTATTTGGCGGTAGTTCGGGAGCAAGCCATATTAACCATGCAGTAAGTGAAGCACTTGGGTATTTGGAACCTTTTAAAGACAGGATTCAATTTTTACATCAAACAGGAGACAGGGATTTTGATCCAATGAAAGATGTGTATCGTTTAAAGGAATTTAAAGGAACCGTTATACCTTTTGCATACGAAATGGCTGATGCCTATGCAGTGGCTGACCTTATTATTTCACGGGCTGGTGCTACCACCCTTGCTGAGTTGAACGCATGTGGGAAAGCCGCTATTCTTGTACCGTATCCATATTCAGCAGGTAATCATCAAGAAATTAATGCAAGGAAACTTTGGGATATTGGCGCAGCTCAGATGATTTTTGATAAAGATCTGAACGGCAAAACACTTTCTGACATGATCAAACACCTTATTGAAAATCCTGATGCTGTAGGAAAAATGGGACGAATGAGCAAGTCCCTTGGCAGCCGTGAAGCATCAAGCAAAATTATTGATCTCGTAATGGGGCTTGTTAAAAAAAAAAGAGAAGGGACGCCTTGAATCCTATGGAGTCCGCCGGAAGTTAATTGGCTGATTGAAATATTATGTACAAGAGATTTGAAAAAGTTTATTTCATAGGTATTGGAGGGATTGGTATGAGTGGCATTGCCGAGGTTCTCAAGAATCTTGGCTATGAAGTTGACGGTTCTGATTTAAGGGAGTCTGAAACCACCAAAAGATTAAGGAGACTGGGGATTAACATAAATATTGGACACAAGGCGGCCAATATAAAAGATGCCGATGTTGTTGTGGTATCTTCGGCGGTGGCTTCTAACAATCCAGAAATAAAAACCGCGAAGAAGCTTTCAATCCCTGTTATACCAAGAGCTGAGATGCTTGCCGAGCTTGCAAGGCTCAAATATGGTGTATTAGTTGCAGGCGCACATGGAAAAACAACAACAACGTCTCTGGTTGCAAGCGTTCTTGGCGAAGGCAAGCTTGACCCCACTGTAGTAATAGGAGGCAAATTAAAAGGCATGGGAAGTAATGCAAGACTTGGACAGGGAGAATTCCTGGTGGCTGAAGCAGATGAGAGCGATGGCTCATTCCTGAAACTGTCGCCAACTGTTGCGGTAGTGACAAACATCGATAGAGAGCACATGGATTATTTCAAAAATATTGATCAAATAAAAGATGCCTTTCTTTCATTCATAAATAAAGTGCCGTTTTATGGGCTGTCAATAGTATATGGAGATAATAAATACATAAAAGAACTTTTACCAAAGATTCAGAGAAGGTTTATTACCTATGGATTAAATAAAGGGCTTGACCTTGTTGCAAAGGATATTAAAACTGAAGGTATCAAGTCTACGTTTGAGGCTTCATTGAATGACAAGTCACTCGGTTTATTTGAAGTGCCGCTTATTGGTGTTCACAATGTATGTAACAGTATTGCTGCAATTGCAGTTGCAAACGAACTCAAAATAAACATGGACGTCATAAGGAAAGCACTGAAAAATTTTAGCGGTGTTCAAAGAAGATTTGAGTTGAAGGGAACGATTTCAGGAATCAATGTTATAGATGATTATGGGCACCATCCAGTAGAGATCAGGGCGACCTTGAAGGCAGCAAAAGAAGCGAAGGGAGAGAGAAAGGGTACAGGTAGGTTGATTGTTCTTTTCCAGCCGCACAGATATACGAGAACGAGAGAACTGCTTGGTGATTTTTTTCATGCTTTTAAAGATGCTGACAAGGTCGTATTATTGGACATATACCCAGCCGGAGAAAGGGTTTTGCCCGGGATAAATTCAGAACTTTTATTAAAAGGAATTAAGAATACAAAAAAAGATATTAAGTATATAAAGGACAAGGGTGAGTTGCTTCACTATCTTGATACAGAATTGAGGGAATCAGATACGTTATTAACTTTAGGTGCTGGTGATGTATGGAAGATCGGAGAAGAATTTTTGAAAATGAAAAGCGTAACACACGGAATTCAAACTCACGGGAGACATATTAATTGAATAGTAAGGAAGTAAAAGACATTTTTGATAAAGGGCTTTTCAAAGGTGAGATAAAATTTGATGAACCCATGTCAGCCCATACATCTCTGAAAATAGGGGGTCCAGTGGAAATTATGGTATTTCCTGATGATCCTGTCTCGTTGAAGAATGTATTGCTAGCCGCTGAAAGAGAAAAAATTCGTTTGTTTGTTTTTGGAGGAGGAACAAATTTACTTGTTGAAGACAAGGGTGTTGAGGGTATTGCTGTTTCGCTCAAGGCCTTTAGAGATATAGAATTTACAAAAGAAACTGAAGACGGAAATGTCGTTTTATACGTTGGCTCAGGAGCACCTCTTGCAGCTCTCCTACATTTTGCCCAGAGTAACGGATATTCCGGACTTGAGTCTCTTGCCGGGATTCCAGGGTATATTGGCGGTGCTGTTTATATGAATGCAGGATCTTTTGGAACAGAAATGAAAGACGTGATTCTTTCTGTTGCATTAATGAATATGCAGGGAGAAATTACGATTTTAGAGAAAGATAAAATTGGTCTTTCATATCGGAGCTCAAACATCCCTGAAAGCTCGTTCATACTTGGTAGCAACATTATTCTTAAGAGGGATAATCCTGAGGAAGTGACGAGACGTTCAAAGGAATTCCTGAAAAAGAAGAGGATTACACAGCCCCTCGGAGAATCTTCAGCAGGTTGTGTCTTTAAGAACCCTGAAGGGGATACAGCAGGAAGATTAATAGATGCAGCCGGATGTAAGGGGATTAGGATAGGGGATATAGAAGTGAGCAAGGTACACGCAAATTATTTTATTAATAAAGGCAGAGGCACCTGCAGGGATTTTATAGAACTCATGGAAACCGTGAAGATGAAAGTTAAGGATTACAAGGGCATTGAACTTGTGCCGGAGATAAAGATTATAGGAAGGTAGATTTAGGGGTATTTAAAATTGGAGGACTGAATAGTCAATATTTTGAACTTTCAATGAACGACGGTGTATATCAATGACTAAAGGACCTGTCACAAGAAAACGAATCGGGGTTTTAATGGGTGGGCTGTCATCGGAGAGGGATATCTCTATCAGAAGCGGCCTTGCCATATATCAGAGTTTGCAGGAGCTTGGATATAACTCTGTACTTGTTGATGTGGGGAGAGATATAGTGAATGTCCTTAAAAAGGAAAAAATAAAAGTCGCTTTCCTCGCACTCCATGGAGGAATGGGAGAGAATGGAGCAATGCAGGGATTACTTGAAGTATTGGGGATCCCTTATACAGGCTCCGGTATACTGTCCTCGGCCCTTGCAATGGACAAAGAGGCATCTAAAAAAATATTTTTGTATCATGAATTACCCGTTGCACCGTTTATTGTAGTCAAGAAGGAGAAAAATAAAAAAAAGCATTTCCCGAATCCTCCCTTTGAGTTGCCGTGGGTTGTAAAGCCGGTAACAGAAGGTTCCAGTATAGGGGTAAGCATTATTAAAGAAGAAAACGGACTGATTCCCTGTCTTGAAAAGACCTTTTTATTGGGTAAAAGGGTGATAGTAGAAAAATTCATAAAGGGTAAAGAACTCCATATAGGAATTCTCGGTGATAATGTGCTCGGTGGAGTGGAAGTCAGACCATCATTGGAATTTTATAATTATGAGGCCAAGTACACTTCGGGACTTACTGACTATATCATACCACCTGAGATTGACGAAACAGCTTATGAAAGTGCGAAAGATATGTCAATGAAAGCCCATCTTGCCCTTGGATGTTCAGGTATAAGCAGAGTGGATTTTATTATCGACGAGAATAATTCGCCGTATATTCTTGAAGTTAATACATTGCCGGGCATGACTACAACGAGTTTGATTCCCAAAATAGCAGAATCTGCTGGCTTAAGCTTTAACGATATTATAGAGGAGATTATTAGACTTGCGCTTAAGGAATAAAAAACGCAAATCAGTATACAGGCGTGGTGAGAAATTGACGATTTTTTTTAAGATGGGAACTCTTTTCTTTCTGTTTGTCGTATTGATTGCGGTCGTTGTACTGGGAGTTAAATTGGTTACACAGAAATTCAGGGTAAGGGAAATAGTCATTTCCGGCACCTATCATCTTGAAAAAGATGACATTATAAACACTGCAGATGTTAGGGACGGTGAACCACTTTTAAAAATTCATCTTCGTGACATCAGCGAAAGACTTAAACAGAATGTATGGATTAAAAAAGTGGTCTTGAAAAAACAGTTTCCGGTGACGCTTTTGATAAAGATTGAAGAGGCAGTGCCCAAAGCGCTGCTGAGCATCAAAAAGCAGCTTTATCTTGTTGATGAAAACGGCAAAATATTGGAGAGGATAAGAGGTGAAGGCACATTATTCCTTCCGGTCATAAAGGATATAAATCTGGAGAATAAGCAAGGTATTTCTGAGGCATTAAAGCTGGTAGAGGTTCTTTTAGAAAAAAATGTTTTTGCTAATAAGGAATCTGTAGAAATAGGACTTGAGTCATATGGACTTACCATGGATATTGACGGGGAGTTTATAAAAGTTGGTTACGGAAAATATTCGGAAAAATTTGATAGATGGGTAGAACTTGAACCAGAGATAAGAAAGAGAGGTGTTCCAATAAAGTATGTGGATTTGAGGTTTAAGGATTCGGTTATCGTAAAGCCATTGAAAACAATCAAGGAAGCATCTTCTTCTTAATTATGCATTTTGAATTTATGAAGGAAATGACGGCAAAAAACGACAAACTTGTAGTGGGACTTGATGTTGGCACGACAAAAGTGTGTGCCGTTGTTGGGGAGGTTAGTTTCGCTGGAAAGCCAAGAGACAGAAAAAACGGTGGTATCAATATTATCGGTATGGGCGTTGCCCGTTCTAAAGGGATCAAAAAGGGTGTTGTGGCTAATATTGAGAGCACTATGGAGTCAATCAGAGAAGCCATACAAGAGGCAGAGACAATGGCAGGTGTCGACATCAAAGACGTTCACATAGGAATCACAGGAGAACATATAAATTGTCTTTCAAGTAACGGGGTCATAGCTGTAAAAGAAAAAGAAATAGGCCAGAGAGAAGTTGACAGCGTTATTGATGCTGCAAAGGCAGTGGCAATTCCATTTGATAGGGAGATGCTTCATGTGATTCCAGTGAGATTCAGCGTTAATGGACAGAATGGGATTATTGATCCTCGCGGAATGGTAGGTGTAAGGCTTGAAACGAATGTTCACATCATAACCGGTGCTGCAACATCAACACAGAATTTGATCAAGTGTTGTCAAAGAGCAGGGATTGAGATAATTGATGTTATATTCCACCCTCTTGCTTCTGCTAATGCAGTGCTTACTCAGGATGAAAAGGATCTAGGAGTTGTCGTTATTGATATTGGTGGGGGTACAACAGATCTTGCACTTTTTCATGATGGGAATATTTGTTATTCAGCTGTGTTAGCTATAGGCGGTAACAATTTTACAAATGATGTTGCAATAGGTTTGAGGATTCCTACTCAAGAAGCCGAGAGATTAAAAAAACGACATGGCTGTTCAATGATATCTCTGGTTAAAGAAGATGAAGAGTTGGAGATTGGATATGCAGTAGGTAAAGTATGCAGAAAGATACCGAGACGGTATCTCGTTGAGGTACTTCAACCACGGGCTGAGGAACTGTTTACTCTCGTGAAAGAAGAGATCTCAGATAAGGGGTTTTATAAAAATATTAACTCAGGAGTAGTACTTACAGGCGGGATGGTATTGATGGAAGGTATGGATGTAATGGCCGAAAATATACTTGAGATTCCTGTAAGAATCGGAATTCCTTCAGGTGTTGGAAGTGTTACGGATGTGATAGACAGCCCTGTATATGCAACAGGAGTAGGGCTGATGCTTTATGGAGCAGAAGAGTATCTCACAGAAAAAGGTTTTGGTAACGGCAATATGTTAACTGGATTCACGACAAAGCTGAAGGGATGGATTGAGGAAGTATTTAAATAGTGGATTTAGGGTTAAAAAATAAAAATTTAAAATGTAAAAAATAAATCAAACAAAAATAAATGAGATTTCAATTGAAATGAGTAATTTTAAATTTTTAAGGGGGAGGTCTTTATGAAGATTTTTGACATGGAAGAGGTTCAAAACAAGACTGCAAAGATCAAGATAGTTGGTATTGGCGGCGGGGGAAGCAACGCTGTCAATAGTATGATAGCATCAAGCTTGCAGGGTGTTGAATTCATCGGTATTAATACAGATGCCCAGGCACTTGAGTTATCACTTGCACATCAACGCATACAAATAGGCAGCTCATTAACAAAAGGACTGGGTGCCGGAGCGGATCCTGAAATAGGAAGACATGCAGCAATAGATGATAAGGATTTAATAGAAGATGCACTCAAGGGTGCAGACATGGTATTCATAACTGCCGGTATGGGCGGAGGAACAGGAACAGGCGCATCTCCTATTGTTGCAGAGATAGCGAAGGAAGACGGGATACTTACCGCTGCTGTGGTCACCCGGCCGTTTCTTTTTGAAGGCAATAAAAGAGCAAGGAATGCGGAGCAGGGAATAAAAGAACTTAAAAAGCATGTTGATGCAATCATAATAATTCATAACAACAGATTATTGGATATTACTGAAAAGCATACATCCTGGCTTCAGGCGTTAAATTTAGCAAACGATGTGTTAAGACAGGCAGTAAAAGGCATCTCCGATTTAATACTTGTTCCCGGCCTGATAAATCAGGATTTTGCAGACATAAAGACCATACTTTCAGACAGCGGAAGAGCTCTTATGGGTATCGGCAGCTCGGATGGCGAGAATAGGGCACTTACTGCGGCCAAAATGGCAATCAAAAGCCCCCTGTTGGAGGAAACCTCCATTGATGGCGCTAAAGGCGTATTGATAAACATCACTGGAGGTTCCTCCCTTTCCTTTCATGAGGTTCATGAGGCGGCCAGCCTTATCCGGGATGCTGCTGATCCGGATGCCGAGATAATTTTTGGTTCAGTGGTTGATCCTGATCTTGACGAAAAAATATTGGTTACTGTAATAGCAACGGGTTTTGAAGATAAGCCCCGGGCAGTTATGCCCTCTTATGACAAATGGAGACCGTCACGAGATGTAAGTCCTCTGAAGGGCTCGAACAAACTTTTATCTAAAGACATCCTGAAGGACAATGAAGAAAATTATCTTGATATCCCGACTTTCATGCGAAAAGACGGTTTTCATGTTAATAAAGATGTAAAAACAATTCGAGATTAATTTCTGCGAATTGTTTATTAAAAAGCCCCCTGTAGGAGGAAACCTCCATTGATGGCGCTAAAGGCGTATTGATAAACATCACCGGAGGTTCCTCCCTTTCCTTTCATGAGGTTCATGAGACAGCCAGCATTTTGGGGTTCAGGACGACGGTTTTTGGACATGCTCCAAGAGAAATTTTCAAGGCAGACACTTTCATTAGAGATATACATATGATAGAATATCTCGACTCGTAAATGATAAATCAAAGTAATGCATTTAGCAATACAAATAACATGCATAGATGCCTTCAAAATCTTTAAAAATGCAACATAATCACCAGATGCGATTTTGCAATCGATAAAAGTTTTTGCATACATTAATACCTTTATGATTGCAAAATGGCATGATCAAAGGAGTTGCTTTTAAAGCTTTTTCAGGCATCTATGCCACCAACAATTGTATTTTTTTGATAAATAAAGTATTTTGGCTTGTTCAATCGAGGACGATTGAACAAGCAGAGAGAGGTGTGAATGCGGTTTTCAAAGATTTTTATCCCTACTTTACGTGAGACCCCTGCCGAGGCGGAGGCCGTTAGTCATATACTCATGCTGCGTGCGGGATATGTGAGACAGCTTGCTGCGGGTCTATATATATATCTTCCACTTGCATGGAGAGTAATTGAAAAAATAAACAATATTATAAGAGATGAGATGAATGCGATCGGTGCACAGGAAATATCAATGCCGGCACTTCATCCTTCCGAGATATGGCAGAAGACAGGCAGGTGGGATGAGATCGGAGATGAGATGTTCAGGTTGAAGGATAGGGGCGGCAGGGATATGTGTCTTGGAATGACTCATGAAGAGATAATTACATGGCTTGCATCAATGGAAATACGTTCATACAGAGATCTCCCTCAAGTCTGGTATCAGATACAGATAAAATTCAGGGATGAAGCAAGACCAAAAAGTGGTTTATTGAGGACACGCGAATTTTTTATGAAAGACAGCTACAGTTTTGATAGAGATGAAAATGGCCTTGAAGAAAATTATCAGCAGCATGCTGATGCATATAACAAAATTTTTAAAAGATGCGGACTCAAGTTTTATCAGGTAGAAAGCGACCCCGGAATGATGGGCGGTGCAACAGCACATGAATTTATGGCTCCAAGTCCCGCAGGTGAAGATACGGTAATTCTCTGTAATAAATGCGGTTATGCTGCGAATGTTGAACTTGCGACTTCTCGTCCACCTTCACAATTACTTAGTGATATCGGAAAAAAATGGAAATTGGAGGATGTCTCGACACCGGAGCAAAGAACAGTAGCCGAGGTTTCTGATTTTTTGAAAGAAAGCCCTTCCTGTTTCATTAAAACTCTTTTATTAATAGGTTCGGAAGGGCCGTTTCTTGCGCTTGTCAGAGGTGACCAGGAACTCCATGAAAAGAAGCTGCAGAAAATTATGAGGGATTTCAGGCCGGCGCAAAAGGATGAAGTAAAGGATATCCTGAATGTTGAAGCAGGCTTTATAGGTCCTCATAATAATAAGTTAAAAAAGATCGCCGATATATCTCTGAAAGAGGGCATTTATATTTCAGGTGCTAATAAAGAAGGGTTTCACACAAAGGGAATAAAACCAAATGTGCACTTTGATGCTGAGTGGTATGACATTCATATCGCAAAAAAAGGGGATAACTGTTCAAAATGTGGTGCAGAATTGGAAGAAGAGAAGGCAATAGAAGTAGGGAATATCTTTAAGTTGGGAGTAAAGTATTCCAAACCACTTAAGGCTTTGTACCTTGATGAAAACGGTATGGAAAGGCCGATACTAATGGGAAGTTACGGTATTGGTCCTGCACGTATTGCCGCCGCGGCAATTGAACAGAATAATGACAAAGATGGAATTAACTGGCCGCAGACTATTGCCCCTTTTGATGTTCACATTATCCCGCTTGCTATGGAAGATGATGAGGTGGTAAAGACGGCTGAAACACTATACAAAAATTTAATAAATGAAAATGTCGACGTGCTCATGGATGATAGAATTGAAAGACCAGGGGTGAAGTTTAAAGATGCTGATTTGATAGGGATCCCCTTTCATATTGTTATAGGCAAAAAGACGCTTAAAGAAGGGCTTGTTGAACTTAAATCAAAAAAAACAAAAGAGATAGAAAAAATTTCTCCTTCCAAAATAGTCGAGAGAATGAAAAGTTTGATTCGTCAGAGTTGTTGATAACATCTATTACAAAACAGTTTTGAATCAGTCTGGATACCATATTTAATAAATTAGCAAGAACTTCCTGTGCTCTTGGCACAGGGATGAATTGCTTTTGAACCAGTTGTTATTCCCTGACTCCCTGATTGAGTCAGAAGACATGCTTGATCGGGCAACGACGTCTTTTTTTTCTTTTTTTTACGAGAAATCATTATCACGGAAAAGGAAATGCTTACTTCAACAAAGAAATAATTGACAGGATTTACTAAAGGTTGTAGATTACAATTCTAAATTACCTTATTACCAATCATTCAGTTACCCGCATATATAAGCTAACATTTTTACGCGGTGATTGTGTGATTGGTCTAATGAATACAAGGCAAAAAGATGGAAGGCTACATACACAAAGGTGTAATTAAAACCAATGGTATAGTTAATACCTCAGAAACAATTACTGATTACTCGAAATTGAAAGTACACCCATCAGATGATGGTTTTAAGCTTATCACTCCAGAGATAGGAAAATTTGAATGGTGGTACTTTGATATTATTGATTTAAAAACCGGCTATATATTAAAGTTGGTAGCTCATCTTGGTACAGATCCATTAAGACGAAGATTTTTCCCGCAATTAGCTGTTACAATTAAAACTCCCACTAAAAACCAAACCTTAATTAGACCTTATTTATTAAAAGATTTTACAGCTTCTCAAGAATGTTGTGATGTGAAATTAGGGAATGACTTTCATGCTTTTGTTGAGTCTTCTGATAAGAACAACATATATCATTTATTAGCGAACATTGATGAATTTAAAGCAAACATAACTTTTATGAGCGAAATAGAAGGTTGGAAACCTTTAGGTGATAAACTTGAGATGGAAGTAAGGGGAAGGAAAGGCACATTTTACTGGATTATCCCCGTCCCTAAAGCAAAGGTTGTGGGAGAATTTTCCTTGAATAATGAAAAATATCAACTTAATGAAGCCTTTGGTTATCATGATCATAATTATTGGGATGTAATTGTAAATAAAAAACTTTTTGTGGATGAAGTTATATCAAAATGGTATTGGGGAAGATTTTTAGCAAAAGATTATTCAATAATCTTTATGAAAACGTTTTTTAAAAAACATTCGATTAGATCACTTATGATAGCCAGGGAAAATAAAATCGTTCATAGTTCTAATAATTTAATAAACGTTTCGGAAGATAGATTAACAATAGATGAGGAAATTAAAACTTTTTACCCGTCAAGAATAACTGTAAGCTCTTTCGAAGAAGACAATCCATTTCAAATGTTATTACAAACAAAAGAGGTGATAGAAAAAAGAGATTTATTAGAAGGAGTAAATCCTTTTCTAAGTTGGTTGATAAAATTATTAGTATCCAGACCTGCATATTATGGAATCTTAGCCGAATCTACCGTAAGTATCGCTGATGAACGTATAAAAGGAATGGCCATATATGAAATTATGCATTTCAGAGGCAAATAGGGGTAAAGGAAGGACACGGGGTAATCATTCATCAAAGTAAAAGATAAGTTATAAAAAGAGTGATGTTTTTTTTAACTCATAATGTGTATAAGTCAACATTTGCATTTACAAAAATTGTAACTAGTTTTGCTGTCTTGATAATAAAAGGATTCAAGGGTTTAAGGATTATTTAATGAAATTAATTCCATCACTTGAACCCTTGGAGAGAAAAAGTCAGGAAAAGCCTTTACAATACTTGTAAATGCTTTTAGTGTTCAGCGCACATTAATGTAAGATTTCAAAAAATGATTATTAATAAATGCCTTAAATTGAAAAAAGCCTCATTCAAGTTAGACTCTTTCCATGACTCATCCTTGACTCTGTAACTGTCAAAGATGAGTCTAAAAGATTGAACCAGCAGGGATAAGACCCTTCACTTCGTCTGCTCCTTCTCCGGTTCAGGTTGCACTTCCGGTTGCTCTTCTGTTTGAGGTTCTTCAGCCTCGGTTTGTTCCCATGGAAGAGTAATAGCTTCAAGTGTAGCATCTATTTTAACTACTTTGCCTCTATCTTTTAGTACATTAACGTATGAGTCAAAAAGCCTCTTCCGTTTTTCAGCGAGGAGCTGTCTTTTAATGGATTCCCGTGACTGTTCGAAATTTGCTGCCTCTCCCTTTTGTATATCCGTGAGTTTTATAATGTGATAACCAAAGCGGGTTCTGACAGGGCTGCTCACTTCACCGGGCTTAAGACCGAGTGCGGCTTTTTCAAATTCAGGAACCATCTTCCCTTTGCCGAAATATCCCAGATCACCGCCCTTCTGTGCTGAACCCTTATCTTTAGACAGTGATTTCGCCAGTTTAGCAAAGCCTTCGCCTTTATTAATTCTTTCGAGGATATCATTTGCTTCTTTTTCAGTTTCTACGAGAATATGGCTTGCCTTGAGCTTTGTGCCAATGGTGAATTTATCCTGGTTTTGGTCGAAGAAGGCTTTAACTTCTGCATCATCTACAGTTGCTTTTTCTTCAACTTCTTTTTTGAGGATAAGCGAAACAAGGGTCATCTTTTCAAATTCTTTCACCTTGGCAAGATACTCTTCGTCTTTTTGAAGCCTCATTTTTATTGCATCTTGATAAATAAGTTCTCTTTTAATTAATTCATCAAGAAATTTTTCTTTGCCTTCTTTCCCCTTAAACTGGGTTCTCGCCCATTCAGGTATACGGGTGACCTCTTTCAGAAAATCTTCCTCGGTAATGGCTTCTTTATTAATCCTTGCAATTATGGGACTGTCTGACTCTCCTTTCTGGGCACATGCGATAAAAGTCGGTACTAAAAATGATAATAGGAAAATAAAAATTGTAAACCTTTTCATATTATTATCTCCTTTTTATGAATTTAGTTTGTTTTATACCATAATAGATTATATTTTACAACTCACCAGTATCGTAAGCATTAACCATTCAGTTATAGGTGGAGATAGTCATACTCCGGCCCCCCGATCAAGTCGGAGGACATGCTTGACCGGAGTATCCAGATATGGTTTCTGTCCAGTATCGAGGTACGGGATAAACTCCAGTGGGGAACTAATAAAGGAAATAGATTTCCCGTATCAAGTACGGGGGAGGCTCTGTTTTCACAGGAACCCTGGATTCCCCGATCGAGCCCTGAACCGGATGGTACAGGGCGAGTCGGGGAATGACGTACAAGGAATAGTCATTTTTACAGGCTTTTACCACCTACAAATAAATGGTTACCGTAAGGAGTTAAGCTGTTAATCAAAGGCTTTTTTGAACGGTGTTCCCGATGTTTATATTCCCTTCACAGGCATTGGGGTAAAGGTTAAGATAAAAATAACAAGTGAAATCCAGCCTATAAGCTTTCTTTTTTTGTCAAGTTGTATCAAGGGATAAACTACAGGTGGATGCCTGTATCCTAGTAAAATCATTATTATTGCCCATAGTATCCAACCGGGCCAGAAAAAAACACCGAGGACTATTAAAACAGGTATTGTCCCTTTTGATATCCATGCATGTTTCTCTCCAAATAGAGCATATGTAATATGACCTCCGTCAAGCTGTCCTATTGGCAGTAAATTAAGTGAAGTGACTAAAAGGCCAATCCATCCTGCAAAGGCAACGGGATGAAGTAATATATCATATTTTTCGAGATCGACATGTAAGACTGTTTTCGACAGGAGGGAAAACAGTATGGAACTGCCGAATGAGATTCCTTCTTGTAATTCTCCCATGGGTTTGACCTCAGATAAATTGAGGCCTACAATGGAAGCAATAACTGCGACAATGAAACCGCCTATCGGTCCGGATGCACCTATGTCTATTAATGAACGCCTGTGAGGTATTGGAGGTTTCATTTTGATAATGGCTCCAAATGTACCTATTATTGAGGGTGCAGGAATAAAGTATGGGAGGGTTGCAGATACATTGTGCTTGCGGGAAGTAAAGTAATGTGATAATTCGTGTGTGAGGAGGATAATAAGCAGTGTGATGGAAAATGGTAAACCAAGGTAGATTTTCTCAGGCTGTTCCCATGGTATAACGCCGTTCAGTAAAGCGCCGGCAAACAGCGTTGTCATAAACGTCAAAATAAAAAGCAGAACATGAATTCGGGTTAATTTATGTGGCATCCTTTATTTTTTTATATCTGGTGACCATTATTTGTATAACAAAGTAGCTTATAAACCCCGCAACAATACCTACGGTAATTGTACCAACGAAAAAAGGCAGAATAAGAGGAGTTAACTTATTTATCATATACATGAGGGTCATACTTTTCCAATTTACTTCTGGCAGGATTTGCTTCATTCCAATGAGTTTTGCCCCGATCCATGTGCAGAAAGAATATATGGGAACAATAGTCCATGGGTTATTAAGACATACTCCTACAATAGCCACTAACCTGTTTAAACCTAATAACCATGCAAGAAAGAATGCACCTATGGTGTGAAGCCCCAAAAAAGGAGATATGCCCATAAATACTCCAAGGGCAAAGGCCAGGGCAATACGGTGAGGAGTATCTTTTACGTAAAATATTGTTCTGAATTTATCTCTAAAATGAGCCATAATTTTTAAAAATAGGGTTCCAGGATTCCAGGGTTAAATTAATAATTATCGATGAGTAATGAAGAATTGTATAAAATTTCTTAAAATAATATTCATTCTTAATTGATCATTTATAATTGATAATTCACTTGAATCCTGTTATTTAAAATGTTCATATCCCTCTGGAATAAACCTGTTTCTTTCGCCTTTAGCACTTACAATGAAGCGACCTCTATTGATTATTTCTCCTATTTGAAAAGCATGTGTCTTAATATTTCGGGGAGCCGTAAATAATAAAGCATAATCTTCCCCGCCTTTAATTGCAAGTTTGATCGGGTCTATTCCCAAAATTTTTGCTATTGCAGTAAATTCCTTAGACAAAGGTATTTTATCTTTGTATATTACTGCTCCGACCCTGCTTTCATCACATATATGGTTTAAATCTTTGAGGAGCCCGTCGCTGACATCTATCATTGATGTTATTTTGGAAGTGTCTTTTATCGGGACAGGTTCTGGCATCAAATGTTTCTTTAAAAGGGGAAAAATTTCACGAAAATCAAGCTTCTTGCCGAAAACTTTAAATTTTTTGTTTTTCAATTTGCTTCCGCCTATTCGGTATTGCATTTTAGTTTTTTTTAAAAGCATCAATCCCATTGCTGAGTCTCCTAATGTATTTGTGATAAATATACTATCTCCCTCTTTTGCTCCCGAACGCTTTATGATTCTATCAGCATTTCCAATTAATGTTCCACTTAAAATAAGTCCATGCTTTGATGCACAGGTGTCTCCGCCCACAACTGCCACTTTAAATTTTTTAGCTATTTCATTTATTCCTGAATAAAGTTCATCGATATCAGTAGACGTATAAGTCTTTGGAATGCCGAGACTTATAAGAAAATATCTTGGGTTTCCTCCCATAGCAAATATGTCACATATGTTTACCGCCAGGAACTTATATCCCAATTGGTAATATGTCGTGAATGAGAGATCAAAATGTACCCCTTCGATCAGCATGTCAGCAGTAATCAGGGTTTTTTTATGAGAGATTTTTATGGCAGCAGCGTCATCACCAATACCGGAGAGAATTTCAGGTGCATTACTTGTACATTTTTTTCGAAGTTTTTTTAAAAGACCAAACTCACCAATTTCTGAAATTTGCATTTTTTAAATAATTGTAAAAGGGTTCAAGGAGTCGGGGAGTCAAGGACGTATAGCACCGATGGGAACACGTCCCTTTTCGGAATTCAAGTGAATTATCAATTATAAATGATCAATTAAGAATGAATATTATTTTAAGAAATTTTATACAATTCTTCATTACTCATCGATAATTATTAATTTAATACTCGAATCCTTGAACCCTTGAACCCTTGACTCCTCGGTTTTAATATAGGTTTAATGAGATTTATTATATGATGGGTTTTAAATTTTAGTCATCACTAATTTTTTTATTATCTGCGTTTTTTGCCGGTTTTTTTAAGAGCATTTTTCAGGACTTCGTCCATGGTATCAACAGGTATAAATTTCATATCTTTCTTAATATATTTTGGGACTTCTTCAAGGTCCTTTTCATTTCTCTTTGGTATAATAATCCTGTTAATTCCCATCCTTTTTGCGGCAAGTGATTTTTCTTTCAATCCTCCGATTGGAAGCACTCTCCCACGGAGAGTTACCTCCCCTGTCATAGCAATATTTTTATAAACGGCTTTGCCTGTGAAAACAGAGGCAATGGATGTAGCCATAGTTATACCTGCGGAAGGGCCATCTTTTGGAATTGCACCAGCAGGAACGTGAATATGGATATCGTTTTGGGAGAAGACGGCATTACTTATACCAAGGGTTTTGGCCCTCGAACGTATATAACTTAAGGCTGCGTGTGCCGATTCTTTCATTACATCTCCGAGCTGGCCTGTAAGTGTCAGGTTGCCTTTACCTTTCATTACCGTCGCCTCAATGTAGATTATATCACCACCGGTTTCTGTCCATGCAAGCCCTGTTGCAACACCAATTTCATCTTTTTTTATTTCCTCCTCAGGGAGAAATTTGGGAACTCCGAGATACTTCGATAGATTATTTGAAAAGATGTTATATTTTTTGATCTTGCCTTCAGCTATTTTTCTTGCGACCTTTCTGCAGAGATTGGCGATCTCACGCTCGAGATTTCTTACACCTGCTTCACTTGTATAATGAGTAATAACTTGCATCAGGGCGCTGTCATTAATTTTTATATTTTTGTCTGTGATGCCGTGTTCTGTTAATTGTTTGGGAATAAGATAGTTTTTTGCTATACCAATTTTTTCTTCTGTAGTATATCCAGATAATGTTATTATCTCCATTCTATCTCTTAAAGGTGAAGGAATGGGGTCAATGAGATTTGCTGTTGTGATAAACATTACATTACTTAAATCAAAAGGAACTCCTAAGTAGTGATCTGCAAAGATATTGTTTTGCTCGGGATCTAATACTTCCAATAGGGCAGATGCCGGATCCCCTCTGAAATCCATGCCTATCTTGTCGACTTCATCAAGCATAAACACAGGATTATTTGTACCAGCTGTTTTAATACCCTGAATAATTCTGCCAGGCATTGCTCCTACATAGGTTCTTCTGTGTCCTCTTATTTCAGCTTCGTCTCGCATTCCCCCGAGAGACATCCTGAAAAACTCTCTTCCCAGTGATCTTGCAATAGACTTTCCAAGGGACGTTTTGCCAACTCCGGGTGGTCCCACAAAGCACAGAATAGGTCCTTTCATCTTGTCTTTGAGTTTTCTTACGCCGAGATATTCGAGGATCCTTTCTTTGACCCTTTCAAGATCATAATGATCTTCATCAAGAACTTTCTTAGCCTTTTTTAAGTCTAGGTTGTCTTTTGTGCTTTTTGACCATGGAATCTCAACAAGCCAGTCTGTATATGTCCTTATGGTACCTGCCTCGGCGCTGTCCGGATGCATTTTTTCGAGACGGTTGATCTGTTTTATCGCCTCCTTCTCAACCTTTTCAGGCATTTTAGCTTTTTCTATCTTCTTGCGCAGCTCAAGAATTTCTTCGGTCTTTTCATCTATCTCGCCAAGTTCTTTCTGTATTGCTTTCAGTTGTTCCCTGAGGAAATATTCTCGTTGGGTTTTGTCTATTTCACCTTTTACGTCAGATTGAATTTTTTGCTGTACCAACAGTAGTTCAACTTCTCTATTGAGAATTTCACTTATTTTCTTCAGCCTAAGTATAGGGTCTGTTAACTCGAGCAATTCCTGCGCCTGTTCTGCCTTTAATCCAAGATTTGATGCTACTAAATCTGCAAGTCTTCCTGGTTCCTCAATATTTTCTATCAGGACAATAATATCAGGCAAAAAGGATTTACCAAGCGCTAATGATTTATCCACCAGTTCTTTTACATTACGCATAAGTGCTTCAACTTCTAAGGTCATCTCGGATTGTTGCTGGTCGACGATCTTTTCAATCTCTCCAACATAATATGGGTCTGTCTGGGTGAAATCTGTGATTTTGGCTTTTGCAAGACCCTGTACGAGAATCTTAAGCCTTCCATCAGGGAGCTTTAGCATCCTAAGAATAGTTCCAACGGTGCCCACTGTATAAAGATCATCCTTGGATGGCATTTCAACATTAATATCTTTCTGTGAAACCAGAAGTATTAATTTATTTTCGCCGACTGCACGTTCAATTGCCTTAATTGACATATCCCTTCCGACGAATAGAGGAAGGATCATATAAGGAAAGATTACAACATCTCTTACGGGAAGGATTGGAAGAGATGTTGGAATTTCAACTTCTCGCTCTTCTAATGTGTCTAAATCAGCCATTATTGCTCCTTTTCGTATTTGATTTCTTCACCGAAATTCTTGACCCCGATTAAGAGAATCTTCAGAAAGTTAAAAAACCATGAAAAAAATCATTCATATT
>CAYFXR010000095.1:0-6017 GCA_964347155.1 uncultured Nitrospiraceae bacterium
CTATTCGGGATTCAAGTGTTAAATTAATAATTATCAATGATTAATGAAGAATTGTATAAAATTTCTTAAAAAAATATTCATTGTTAATTGATCATTTATAATCGATAATCCACTTGAACCCTGGAATCCTCGAACCCTATTTAGCATTTGATATTAATTGCAAGTTTTATATGTAATTTGAATTTATCAACTAAAACACGAAAGATGAAAATAATATTATATATAAAAAGTTATAAATAGATGAAAGGGGGAATTATGTGGAAAGGAATATTTTTGTTTGTACTCATTTTGTCAGTGGCTTTGTTATTACAATCTTGTGAATCAATCAGAGAGACTCATCGTACCATTCCGCCAGATGTGGCATTGGCTGTTGAATCAGAACCAGCGTCTGAATATTTAGAAACAATAGAAACAGAGGCAGAGGCTGAGGTGGAGAGAGAGGTTGAAGCAGTGGTAGAGGTTAAGGAAGAGAGGGAGGCTGAAGCAGAGGTAGAAGTTAAGGAAGAGGATATTCCGATTAAGCATGATGATGCTGGTACACATTATAGTCTTGGAGTTACCTACGGTAATGAAGGTAAGCATAGAGAGGCAATAGAGGCTTACAATCAGGCAATAAAAATTAAGCCTGATTATGCCGAGGCGCATTATAATGCTGGTGTCTCTTATGTTATGCTGGACGAGAAAGATTCGGCGCTTAAGGAATATAAGATACTGAAAGAGCTTGACCCTCAAATGGCTCATAAGCTGTCTGATATGGCTATTAAAAAAGCGTCGTCAGACGAAGATAATAGATATATTGTACAAGTCGGGGCCTTCAGAAATATTGATAATGCATATAGATTAATTGAAAAATTGAGGGATGATTATCTGTATGTATATATAGAAAAAGAAGACAATTTAAATAAGGTTAGAATTCTTGGGATAAAAACCAAACAAGAAGCTCATCTCATCATGGAGGAGATAAATACTAAATTCAAGATCAAGCCTTTTATGATCACTGCATATTAGACAATTTTTCGACTCTTTCCATTATAAAATAAGCTTTCATGATGTAAGCCCCGTGAAGGTGAGGCTTGATTGTATTGAAAAATTTTACTGCTTCAGTACGTCTCTTGAATTTACCTATCCTTACCGAATAAAACCTTCCGATTTTCTCTATTCTGAGATAATCAAGCTTTTTTTCATCTAATACATTTATTAAAAAACCAAATTGTTCTTCAGCAGAGGCAATATTTTTATAACTCCCCGTCTGGATCGTGAAGATTGATTCTTTCTGATCAGGCATAGTACGAGTTGATTTCCCGGGAATCTTATCATTTGGACGTGTCAAAGGCCTTTTCTTTTTCACGATAAGTTTATCTCTAAAGGGAGGCAATTTTGTTCTATTCTGTTCCGGTACAACACTTGATGATTCCCGGGAAATTTTATCATGTGAGGACGACTGCGGCACTATCTTTTCGGTAATGGCCATTATTGAGTAATCCTTCACAATAAAATCATATTTACCGGAAAAGAATAGTACTACAAAAACCGTGATTATTACAACAATAACAGAGAAAGAAATCCTTTTTAAGAGATTTTTATTCTGAGTATTGTGTTGAGGAATAGGATAAGCTACAGCTGACTGTATATCTTCTTGAATATCTGCTGCATTAATATTTGAATCGTATTGCCGATCAGGAGTATCTGGCGCTTCCATCGTATCAGTAGTTTCATTTTCAGCACTGATCTTTTTATTGTCTATAGTTGAAACATCTTCCCAATCGTCTTCCTCCGGAATAACATCTTCCCGTTCGTCTTCTTCCGGAATAACAGCGTTTTCATCGAAAATCTCAAGTGATTCCATCCGGGATACTTCCTCATCAGATACCTGATGAGCTTCAGCCATCACTTTCTCATTGGGTGTATCGGCATTACTCATGTCATCCCTTTGTGGAGTGTGCTCAATACTGGAAACATCCGTATCGGTTTCTTCTAATGATACCTCTGGTATTGTCTTGTCTTCAGAACAAACAGAATTGTCTTTTGATTCTTTTGATTGTCCAGTAGTTTCAGAAAGACAAAAAATTTCCCGGTTATATATCATCCTTTTGCCAGTATTACGTAATGTCTCATATGCTTCAGTAATATAAGAAAATATATTGATTAACTTACTCTTTGTATCATGAGATGGCAGAGAGAAATGCTTATCTGGATGAAACTTTTTTATTGCTCTATAGTATGCTTTTTGGATTTCATTGATCGATGCACTTTTTTCGACATTCAGAATCTCATAATATCCGAGATCTTTACATTTATTATGCATATCTTCTATCTCTTTCAAAAACTCCTCAGGGATTACTTCCTGAGTTTCAAAAAAGCTCTCTTCAGGAGAAAGAGTGACAGGTGCCTCATACTCTTCCTTTATTTTTATAAGCCCTATGTTCAGGAAGGCGCATATGGTTCTTAGGGCTCCAAAGTCTGTCAAAGGGGAAAGCGCAATTATCGTTCTTAACGAGTAAACGCCGTTTATGTAAGAGAGGATTTGTTTGTCAGATTCATTGAGGTCAAGAGACTGAAAGAGATCGAGCGGATCTGAAGAGAGATTCAATACCATATCTAATGGGGGACACATTTGTCTTAAGAAGGCAAAATTATTAATTTTCCTGATACCTTTGTAGATTATATTTGCAGCACTGATCTGAAGGGTTATTACTTCTGAATCAGCGATAGGCATTTCTTTAAAACTAAATTGACCTTCCTCTATGGTGAAAAGGCTCAAAATAATTTCTTCTATTTGGTTTTGAACTTCGCGAAAAAGCTCTTTTGGTGTGATACACCCGAGTTCAATGAGAATTTTTCCTAATCTTTGCCTGGTTTTGATTAATATAAGGGATGCCTGTTCATAGTGTTCGAGTGATATCTTGCCTTTTTTTAAGAGAAATTCCCCAAGTCGATCATCTTCATTATCAGAGGAAGCAAATATCATATCTCCGTTATTAATGAAAATTTTTTTGGTTATCAAATTTGATTCCGTTGTCAGAACACCTGTCTTTGTACTCCTCTGGAGACCTATGAGAATATCTGATAGCTTGAGGTGTTTCAGAGATCCTTTAATGCCGTCAACTATCTTGAGACCTACTTTGATATCAGTGCCCAATTCCTTTAACCATACAATCTCATAGTTGTAATCTATTTTAATTTCAGAAATTTTTATATTTACGTGAGCGCCCTGTACGAACTTGATATCATTTTTTGTAATGACGCAAAGCCCATCCACGGAGTAATCGATAACTTTGCCCCTGTTCCTTGTGAGACCAATGTCTATAATACACTCGTATTGGCTCTGGTACCTGGTGAAAATCCTTCTTTCTTTATTGGCCATTTCCCCCATTAAAATTTATATCGGTCATTTCATAAAAAAGTTAAATCGCGAAGTAAGAATTTCCTTTTCCTATTTATGCCCCTCTTTTTCAAAGAGGGGTTAGGGGAGATTTTTTGATAATAATTTTCCATAAAATCTCCCCTTGATCCCCCTTTTCCAAATGGGGAGAATAGTTAATCAACTCTCTAAAAAAGGGTAGGCTATTATTTGTACGTAGTAATTGTAATGATATAAGAAGAATCAAAAATGGTTAAAAAATGGGGGAACTCCTGGTGTGTGAAATCTTATATGGATTTATTGGCGTAAATATAATAAAATATATAGGTTTATGTTTATTCTGATCAGTCTTATATCAATGCTTCTTATACCATCTCTTGCAGATGCATGGGGTCCCATTACCCATGTTTATCTGGGTTATCAGGTGATTGATGTGGGTGCTGCACTTATTCCAGCCGGGATATACGGAATTTTAAAAAAATATAAAAATGATTTCCTGTACGGCAATTTAAGTGCTGATATCATACTCGGCAAAAGATTTCAGGGTTTTGAGAAAAACTCTCATAACTGGAATATTGCATGGAAATTATTCAGTGCTGCAAAAACAGACCGGCAGAAAGCCTTTGCCTACGGTTATCTCATGCATCTGTGTGCAGATACTGTTGTGCACAATATCGAGCCAAACGGCGTTCCTTTTATCCATTCACTTATGGAGATAAAGTCTGACAGTATAATAGACAAGAAGTACAGGAGAATTCTCAAAAGACTCGATAAGGCAATGCAAAAGAAAAACGATATCTTTCTCGAGAAAAAGCTTGAAAGTCTTTTCTTCTCTTTTAAAACGAATAAGAGGATATTCAAGAGTTTTCTTGTTTTGTCACGATTGCCTAATTATACCCCTGTATCAAACTTTATCGATAACCGATTTCCCTATGAAATCACTCTTGGTGATATCTATACCTTCCAGCAGGAATCTTTAACCAGAATGTTTGAGTTGTTAAACAATGGCAAAGATTCGGAAGTGCTCAAAAAACACCCTTTAGGAAGATATCAAAGATATCACAGAAAAGCCTCCTAGCCCAGCTACTATCTAACAGAAACGTGGTTTACATACCCACACACCTGCGACTTTTTTCCAACAACAATAATTTGGGCTGCGGAGTTTGGTCTTGCTATTTTCCATTGTCTTTTTTGATTCATATTTCAAAGGCTTGCCACCAATAGTCGTAGCCTTAATAATTCTTCCTTCCTCATCAATTTCAATTTTAATTTTTGCTTTCTGTCCCACTTCACTTTTTACAGGCATGTTATATCCTCCTTTGATTTTTGTTTTCATTGATTTTGTTCACTATTATTCCATGTGCTTCCTATCCAAAAATTCATTTATCACCTCCCTTTCATTTTTTATACCTTACCTTAACCCAACTACCATACTGGCTTCTTAACCCTTACCTTAACCTTAATTCACCCCCTATTTTTTCATTGAACTTTTACATTATCTTCTTTTCCAATCTCATTCACACACTTGTCTTAAAGCGACAGTGTAAACCTGGCCAGTAATAACTGCTCAGGATATATTGTTGGGTTCCAAGGGTTTGTATCCTGAAAACTGAACTCTTCATCGAACAGATTCCTGGCTTCAAGAGTAATAATACCATAACGTTTTGGAAGGCGGTAGCTGATCGATGCATCGACAACCCAAAATTGATCTTCTCCCGGTTCAACAGTGATAAAAGGTCCGGAAGGTCCTGCTTGAAAAAGTTCGAATTCGCCATCCTGTGAAATATAAGTTGGTTTTATTCGTGCACTGATCCCTGATGGATGAAAGAGATTTATCCCCAATATGAACCGGTGCGTATTCAGTTCAGATATGCTTTCTATCATAAATTCTTCAGGATTATCAAAACGCTCGTACTGATATTCTGTGCTGAGTGCCAGCCAAGAGTCTGGCGTCCAGTATACATAGGCGCGCCCCATTTGTTCTTTCAGATCATCTTCTTTAATTGTCGGTGTCATTGTTCCAAAATCAAATACCTCGCCGGAAACTTTTAGGTCGCGCTTGGAAAGTTCAGCACCTGCATATAATTGTTCCGATAACTTCTGATCTATGCCGATACCGTAGCGCCATGCATCAGTGCCTTCCCCGTCATCAAAGAACTGATTGAAGCCGGCCACCTGTGTCGGTTCAATGGTCTGGTCTGAAAGGAGTGTTCGCTTGAGAACCCTGAATACGGCAGCACGCAGCGTAGTATCGGGAAACGGGTTCCAGGTGAGTCCTAATTTCGGATTGAACTGG
This sequence comes from uncultured Nitrospiraceae bacterium, assembly GCA_964347155.1. Lineage (GTDB taxonomy): Bacteria > Nitrospirota > Thermodesulfovibrionia > UBA6902 > UBA6902 > CAYFXR01. The sequence continues at coordinate 5,658 of CAYFXR010000095.1, forward strand.
TCACTTTCTACTGTTGCTCCTTCAAAGAAGTCAGCGCTTATCCCAATGGTCCAGGACACGTTTTCCGGGTGATTAATCAATGAATACGTGTAAAGGTTGGTATGACGGGGATTTGTTTTTGTGGTTAAAGACCTACGTGGATAAATATCGGTCCATTTACGGTCTTGATTAAAATGTCCGAAACCGCTGGTCAGATAAAATCGTTCGAAGTGTAGGATATGCTGAATTTCAGCAAAATAACCATCATCGTCTACTTCCATGATTTCAGGTAATTCAAGGTCCAAATAGCGATAGCTGACAGAGACAATGATATCAGAATTCGGGGTAAAGGAATGACGGAGGCCGAGCCGTATGGATTCA
>CAYFXR010000096.1:0-25225 GCA_964347155.1 uncultured Nitrospiraceae bacterium
GCAATGGAGAAGGAATTAAGGTTTGCAGTGAGGGAAGGAGGCAGGACAGTAGGCGCAGGAGTTGTGACAGAGGTGATTGAATAACAGAAAACGTGAAACGAGAGTCCGTTTAGCGTGACAATGAAAAAAATAGCGGACACGGACAACGTAGACGGAGGGCGAAATAAATGCAGGATGTAATACTGTTGCAATGTACAAGCTGTAAAAATAAGAATTATTCGACTACAAAAAACAAGAAAAATACTCCAGAAAAACTTAATCTCAAAAAATACTGTAGACATTGTCGAAAGCATGTTGAACATAAAGAAACAAAAGCGTAAACTGTTAAAACTAAAATTACAGGAACAAAAATCCAATTTGGAATATGTAAAGAATAGGCCAGTAGCTCTAACGGTTAGAGCGTCGGACTCCAAATCCGAGGGTTGGGGGTTCGAATCCCTCCTGGCCTGCCATTTTTAGTTACTATATTCGGCGAGGAAAAGGACCAATGTTTAGCAGGATAAAAAATTTTTTTAAAGAAGTAAAGATTGAGTTAAAAAAGGTAGTATTTCCTTCAAGGGATGAAGTAATAGGTTCCACAAAGGTTGTGGTAGTACTGGTAATAATCATAGCAATATTTTTAGGATTTATTGATTTGCTGCTTTCGAAACTGGTTGGAATGATAGTACAGTAGGAGAAATTATGGAGAAACAATGGTATGTGGTACATACGTATTCAGGGTTTGAAGAAAAGGTTAAATTAAGTATCGAGGATAATGTCCAGAGAAGAGGGTTAAGCGAAAAAGTTAGTCAGATATTGATTCCTACAGAAAAGGTAGTGGAACTGAAAGCAGGGAGGAAAAAAGAATCGACAAAGAAGTTTTATCCCGGATATATTCTTATCAAGATGGAGCTTGACGATGAAACATGGCATCTTGTCAGTAGCACGCCGAGGGTAACCGGGTTTGTAGGTGGTGAAAAGCCTACACCGATCCAACAGGAAGAAATAGATGTTATTGTTCAGCAGATTGAAAAAGGGCCTACAACCCAGGTCAAAGCACAGTTTGACAGGGGCGATACGGTAAGAATAATAGATGGTGCTTTTACAAATTTTAATGGATTTGTAGACGAAATAGACGAAGTTCATAACAAATTACGGGTAATGGTAACTATATTTGGCAGACAAACACCTGTTGAACTGAACTTTTTACAAGTCGAGAAAACATAATAAAATGCGAGGTTCTAATAACAAACAACATATAACTTAGTTTGGAGGTTGAGATGGCCCAAAAGGAAGTAATGGCACAGGTAAAACTTCAGGTACCAGCAGGAAAAGCAAATCCAGCTCCACCTATAGGTCCCGCACTTGGTCCTCACGGGATTAATATAATGGATTTCTGTAAGGCTTTTAATGCTCAGACACAGGCATTGGGCGATACAATTATACCGGTTGTGCTGACAGTATACAAGGACAGATCTTTTACATTTATTTTAAAGACTCCGCCGGCGGCTGAACTGATTAAAAAAGCTGCTGGCATCATTAAAGGCTCAAGTTTACCTAACAAAGAGAAGGTAGGGAAGATTACAGAGGATCAGGTAAGAGAAATTGCCTATACAAAGATGCCTGACCTTAATGCATATAATATTGAAAAGGCTATTGAGACAATAAAGGGAACAGTGAGAAGTATGGGAATAGAGATAATAGGCGATTAACTATCGGCAATCGCAAATGATGATTTTTGGGGGATTACATGGGAAAAAGACATGTTGATGCAAAAGCAAAAATAGATAAAAAAAAGCAGTATGATATTAAAGAAGCCGTTGATTTAGTAAAGCAGCTTGCCCATGCAAGATTTGATGAAACTGTTGATTTGGCAGTGAATCTTGGTGTTGATCCGAGAAAATCAGATCAAATGGTAAGAGGAAGTATTGTTTTGCCCCACGGACTGGGGAAAAAAATAAGGGTTCTTGTTTTTGCCAAGGGAGAAAAAGCTACAGAAGCAACAAATGCAGGTGCTGAACATGTAGGAGCTGAAGATCTTGTGGAGAAGATTCAAGGTGGATGGCTTGACTTCGACAAGGTAGTGGCAACTCCTGACGTAATGGGAATGGTAGGTAGACTCGGGAAAATTCTCGGCCCAAGAGGGCTTATGCCAAATCCAAAATCAGGCACTGTTACTTTTGATGTGGGAAAGGCGGTCAGAGATATAACAGCCGGGAGAGCTGATTACAGGACGGAAAAAGCGGGTGTTATCCATGTGTCGATAGGTAAAGTATCTTTTAATACTGAGAAGCTCATTGATAATGCAAAGACTGTGATAAAATCTATAGAAAAGGCTAAGCCGTCATCTAGTAAAGGGAAATATCTCAAAAAGATATCTATTTCATCTTGTATGGGAGTTGGAGTTCCTGTGAGTGTTTCCAGTGTAGCTTCTGTGTAAAATAAATACGTCAGAGACTGCAGGTGTGATCCCCAACAGAGGGGTTGCTTAAAAGGAGTAACATACTCGGATTTGACAAGAGTTGTAACAACGGCCTGCAAAGACGGTATAATCAGTTAAAAAGTAAGAGTTGAAATGTCAATAACTTTTTACTCTAAATACTCAACTCAATCATTCTGGAGTCTCTGATAGAAAGAAGGAGGTGAAAGAGCTGAATAAAGAAGAGAAAATCCGTGTAGTTTCAGAACTCCAGGGCAAATTTGAGAAAGCAAAGGGGATAGTCTTTACGGATTATCTCGGACTTAATGTGGAAGAGATTACCAGTTTACGCACTCTTATGAGAGCTGCAGCACTTGAGTACAAAGTCGTAAAAAATACTCTTGCAAAACGGGCTGCAGAGGGCACTCCTGTTGATGCTGCCAAGGATGTTTTTTCAGGTACCGTCGGCGTGGCTGTTAGTTATAATGATCCAGTACTTCTGGTAAAAAAGGTCCTTGAATTTAACAAGAGCAATGAAAAACTCAAGATAAAAGGCGGGGTAATTGAAGGCGGTGTTTGTACTCTTGAACAGATAAAAACTATCTCGGAACTTCCACCGAGGGAGGTACAATTGTCTATGCTTATTGGTGCTATTCAGGCACCTTTAAGCAAATTTGCCATGTTATTACACTCAACGCTGTCACGTGTTATTTATGCTATGGAAGCATTAAAACAAAAAAGAGAAAGTAGTTAATATTTAAGTAGTAAGTGTCAATGGGATTACAAGGTTTTCCCAGACTATAGACTGCTTTTCTACTAAATACTTTAAAAATAAGGAGGGAAAATGTCTGTTTCGAAAGATCAGGTTTTTGAATATATTGATAAAATGACTATCTTGGAGATGTCAGAGTTCATAAAAGAGTTTGAAGAAAGATATGGAGTGACTGCGTCGGCTCCAGTTGCAGTAGCGGCAGCAGGAGCGCCGGGTGCAGCAGCAGCACCTGAAGCAGAAGAGGAAAAAACAAGTTTTGATGTTATCTTGGCTGCTGCTGGTGATAAGAAGATTCAAGTTATCAAGGCTGTAAGAGAGCTAACAAACCTGGGTCTTAAAGAGGCCAAAGAACTTGTTGACGGTGCACCAAAGCCGGTAAAAACCGGAGTGTCTAAAGAAGAGGCAGATTCAACCAAGGCAAAACTTGAGGAACAGGGAGCAACAGTGGAAATAAAATAAATAAAAATTAGGATTCAAGGGGATTTCGCCTCAGGCGAATCCGCCGGGGCGGAAAGGAGACAAGGAAAATTATGGCAGAAGGTTTACGGAAAAGAAAAAATTTTGGGAAAATACCTCAAATATTACCAATCCCAAATCTTATAGAAATCCAAAAGCGTTCTTTTGAACGTTTTTTACAGGAAAATACTTCACCAGATAAAAGGGAAGACTGTGGATTGCAAGCGGCATTCAAGAGCGTATTTCCAATTGTTGATTATAACGAAACGGCATCTATCGAGTTTATTGAATATGTAATTAGTAAACCTAAATACGAAATAAGGGAGTGCCTTGAGAAAGGAGTTAATTATGCCGCTCCTCTCAAGATAAAAGTCATGTTAAACTTATGGGAAAAGGGTGAGTCAGGGCAAAAGAGATTAAAGGAATCTAGGGAACAGGAAGTCTATTTGGGAGAACTTCCATTGATGACTGAAACAGGTACATTCGTTATTAATGGAGTCGAAAGAGTTGTAGTGAGTCAGTTGCATCGTTCACCTGGAATATTTTTCAGCCACGATAAAGGCAAGTCACAATTGGGAGGCAAGGTCATCTTTTCAGCCCGGATAATACCGGCAAGAGGGTCGTGGTTTGATTTTGAATTTGACACAAAAGATACACTATATGTACGAATTGACCGCAGAAAAAAACTACATGCCACTATAATCCTTAAAGCTATTGGTTATACGGAAGAACAAATACTGAAAACCTACTATCCAATAGAGACGATAAAAATAAAAGATACTACTGCAGCACGAGGTATAAGTGATGTACTTGTAGGATTGAAAGCTTTAAAAAACATATATGCTCCAAACACAAAAGAAATTATTGTTAAAGAAGGTGGCAGGATAACAAAGTCTGCTTTTAAAAAAATGGAGGCAGCTGGTATCAAAGAGATACCTCTCGTAAAGGAAGAACTCATGGGCAGAGTAACGTTAACTGATATTATTGATCCTGAAACAGGAGAGGTCATTTTAGAAAGCAATGAAGAGATTACGGAAGATATCATAGACAAGATAATGTCCTTAAAGATACCATCTCTTCAATTGCTTTTTATTGATGGTATACGCTATCTTCCATCGTTAAGGGATACCCTCTTGTTAGATAGAGTAACGAGTACAGAAGAGGCGTTGGTAGAGATTTACAAAAAACTGAGGCCAGGCGAGCCTCCTTCAATTGCAGATGCAAAGGCGCTTTTTGATGGACTATTTTTTGATCCTAAAAGATACGACCTCTCTATAGTGGGACGGCTCAAGATTAATAAGCGTCTAGGGCTCGACATCCCTTTAGAAAAGAGAGTTTTGACGGATAAGGATATAATAGAAATTCTTCGGTACCTATTTGACCTAAGGGCAGGTAAAGGTGAAGTTGACGACATTGATCATCTGGGCAATAGAAGAGTAAGGGCGGTGGGAGAGCTTCTTGAAAACCAGTTCAGAATTGGTCTCGTAAGAATGGAGCGTGCGATAAAAGAAAAGATGACCCTTACAGAGCTAGAGACAGCAATGCCGCATGATATTATAAATGCAAAACCAGTTATTGCAGTTATAAAAGAATTTTTTGGTTCGAGTCAATTAAGCCAATTTATGGATCAAACAAATCCAATGTCTGAAATTACACACAAAAGAAGATTAAGTGCGCTTGGTCCAGGTGGTTTGACAAGGGAAAGGGCGGGTTTTGAAGTAAGAGATGTTCATCCTACACATTATGGCCGTATCTGTCCGGTGGAAACGCCTGAAGGACCTAATATAGGACTGATTACTTCTCTCGCCGCTTACGCAAGAGTCAATGACTACGGTTTTATAGAATCTCCTTATAGGGGAGTAAAAAATGGTAAAGTTATGGATGATATAGAATATCTTTCGGCAATTGATGGAGAAAATTATGTTATTGCACAGGCGACTTCGCCTATAGATGAGAAGGGGAATCTTGTAGGTGAAACGGTTTCTGCAAGAGTTGGTGGCGACTTTAAACTCGTAATGCCGGAAGAAGTTCAATATATGGATGTTTCGCCAAAACAAATCGTAAGTGTTTCTGCTTCACTTATCCCTTTTCTTGAAAATGATGATGCCAACAGGGCTTTGATGGGATCTAATATGCAGAGACAGGCCGTCCCTTTGCTACGTACTAATGCCCCAAGAGTTGGAACTGGCGTTGAAGCTGTGGCTGCGAGAGACTCAGGAGTTATCGTGATGGCAAAAAGGGCAGGCATAGTGGAATCTGTTGATGCTTCTAGGATTGTTGTGAGATGTGACGACGGAGGGGTAGATGTATATAATCTCATTAAGTTTTATAGATCAAATCAGGCTACATGCATAAACCAGAAGTCTATTGTGAATGTAGGTGACAAAATAAAAAAGAATCAAGTAATTGCCGATGGACCGGCAACTGACTTGGGAGAACTCTCCCTTGGCAAAAATGTACTTGTTGCCTTTATGCCATGGGGAGGATATAACTTTGAAGACGCTATCATTATTAGCGAACGTCTTGTAAAAGAGGATATATACACCTCAATACATATTGAGGAGTTTATGATAGAGGCAAGAGAGACCAAGCTAGGACCAGAAGATATAACAAGAGATATTCCCAATATTGGGGAAGAAGCATTGCACGATCTTGATGAAAGTGGAATAATCAGAACTGGAGCGAAAGTAAAGCCTGGAGATATTCTTGTAGGCAAGGTTACACCCAAAAGCGAGACCCAGCTTACTCCTGAGGAAAAGTTGCTCAGGGCAATTTTTGGAGAGAAAGCAGAAGAAGTTAGGGAAAACTGCCTTTATGTCCCCCCTGGAATTGAAGGCACGGTTTTAGATGTTAAGGTATTCACGAGAAAAGGCGCTACAAAGGACAAAAGGACAAAGAGTATTGAAGAAGAAAAGATATCTCAGCTGCAGCGGAATCTCGGAGATGAGGTAAGAATTTTGAGGGAAAACAGCCATGCAAAAATGAGAGAGCTCATCATCAACGAAAAGGTAGCAGAGGATGTAAAAATATCTGGGGTTAAAGGAGTTGCATGTGAAAAGGGGAAACGACTCTTAGAAAAAATTGTCAATAATATACCTGACAAATCTCTGCGCAAGATAAAGCTTTTGAATCCAAAAAAGAGGGATATGCTAAAAGATTTAGAAGATAATACGGTAAGGCAAATAAAGCAGCTTGAAGATTATTATGATAAAAAGATTGACCAATTTAAGAAAGGGGATGAGCTTCCGCCGGGTGTTCTCAAGATTGTAAAAGTATATATTGCAATGAAGAGAAAGATTCAGGTGGGAGATAAAATGGCTGGAAGACATGGTAACAAGGGGGTAATTTCTATAGTGGTCCCGGAAGAGGATATGCCCTATCTTCCAGATGGAACGCCTGTTGATATTATTTTAAATCCTCTTGGGGTCCCTTCCCGAATGAATGTCGGGCAGATACTTGAGACCCATTTGGGTTGGGCTGCAAAGGTGTTGGATATTTATGTGTCGACTCCAGTATTTGAAGGCGCAAGCGAAAAGGAAATCAAGGATCTTTTAGAAGAGTCTCATCTACCGATAAGCGGACAGATTACACTCTATGACGGAAAGACAGGCATGCCTTTCCAGAAACCGGTTACAACTGGATATATGTATATAATGAAACTACACCACCTCGTGGAGGATAAAATACATGCACGTTCTATCGGTCCGTACTCACTTGTTACTCAACAACCATTGGGTGGTAAAGCACAATTCGGAGGACAGAGATTGGGCGAGATGGAAGTCTGGGCACTTGAGGCCTATGGGGCCGCATACACACTTCAGGAATTTCTCACTGTTAAAAGTGATGATGTTACCGGGAGGGCAAGGGTATATGAAGCAATAGTGAAAGGTGATGCTAATCTCGAGCCAGGGGTCCCGGAATCGTTCCATGTCTTAATAAAAGAACTCCAAAGCCTTGTCCTTGATGTTGACCTCCTAGAGGAAAAGACATCTGATAAGAGCCACAGTGGAAGTGAAAAGCGAAAGTTAGCTGCCTCGAGTAGGAAAGGATAAAAATATTGCAGATTGAAAATTGCAAAATGCACAATGTAAAAGAAGGAATTTATCTTTCGACAATTTTGCATTTTAAATTTTCATTTTCCAATAATCATTAAAGGAGGATTTGCGTGGAAGATATATATTCAATATTTGAAAAGCCAAAAAACCCTACTGAATTTGAGTCTATAAAGATAAAGCTTGCCTCTCCTGAAAAAATAAGAGCATGGTCATACGGTGAAGTAAAAAAACCTGAAACAATCAATTATAGAACGTTCAAGCCAGAAAGAGACGGGCTCTTTTGCGCCAAGATTTTTGGTCCAGTTAAAGACTGGGAATGTATATGTGGTAAATACAAGAGGATGAAGCACAGGGGGGTAGTCTGTGACAAATGCGGAGTTGAAGTTATTCAGGCAAAGGCAAGGCGGGAAAGACTTGGACACATAGAACTTGCGACATCTGTTGCCCATATATGGTTTTTGAAAGGCATTCCATCGAGAATAGGGACACTTCTTGACATGACCATGCGACAGCTAGAAAAAGTACTATACTTTGAGAACTATATTGTTGTTGATCGCGGTGATACGAAATTAAAAGAAAAAGAATTACTGAGCGACGAAGAATACAGAAAGAAAGTCCAGGAATTTGGTGACAAGTTTAAAGCAGGTATTGGTGCCGAAGCAGTGAAGGAGCTTCTCAGTAGTATAAATCTGGATACACTGGCAAAAGAGTTAAGAACAAAAATCCATGCATCATCATCTCTAGGAATAAAAAGAAAACTTACGAAGAGATTGAGGGTAGTAGAGGCATTTAGGAAGTCCGGGAATAGACCTGAATGGATGATTATGGACGTGATTCCAGTTCTTCCTCCTGATTTACGTCCACTGGTTCCCCTCGAAGGTGGGAGATTTGCTACTTCAGACCTCAATGATCTGTATAGAAGGGTGATAAACAGAAATAACAGATTAAAAAGACTGATGGAGCTAAATGCCCCTAGTGTCATTATACGTCATGAAAAGAGGATGCTGCAGGAAGCAGTTGACGCTCTGCTTGATAATGGAAGGAGGAGCCGTGTACTGAAGGCTGCAACAAAGCGACCACTGAAGTCTTTAAGTGATATGATAAAAGGCAAACAGGGTCGTTTCAGGCAAAATCTTCTTGGTAAAAGGGTAGACTATTCAGGCCGATCGGTTGTCGTTGTAGGACCTGAACTGAAGCTGCATCAATGTGGTCTCCCTAAAACCATGGCCCTTGAGCTCTTTAAACCTTACATATTCAGCAAGCTTGAGGAAAAGGGATTTGTTACTACCATTAAAGCTGCAAAGAAAATAGTTGAAAGGGGAGAAGATATAATCTGGGATTGCCTTGATGAGGTTATCCGAGAGCATCCTGTGTTATTAAACAGGGCACCTACCTTGCACCGCTTGGGAATGCAGGCATTTGATCCAGTGCTTGTAGAGGGAAAGGCTATAAAACTCCATCCCCTTGTCTGTACCGCATTTAATGCAGACTTTGACGGTGATCAAATGGCAGTGCATGTCCCGCTTTCAATAGAGGCTCAGGTAGAGGCGAGGGTGCTCATGATGTCTGTAAACAATATTCTTAGCCCCGCAAACGGTAAACCTATTGCAACGCCTACTCAGGATATGGTTTTGGGCATTTATTACCTTACAAAAGAGAAAAAAGGGGCAAAGGGTGAAGGAAAAATATTTTCTGGACCAGAAGAAGTAAGAATTGCTTTTGATGCAGGGATAGTTGATGAACATGCAAGTATAAAGGTAAGGATGAATGGTTCATTTATTGACACCACAGCCGGTCGTATTGTACTTGGTGAAATATTGCCTGAAGGAGTTTCTTTTTCGATGATTAATAAAGAAATGACCAAAAAGGAAGTTGCAAAGCTTGTAGAGTTCTCCTATAAGAGACTTGGAAGAAAGGCAACGGTAATTTTTCTTGATAATATTGAAAAACTCGGGTTTAAATACGCTACCTTGTCGGGGAACTCAATTTGCATAGATGATATGCATATACCCAGCAGAAAAGCTGAGTTTATAAAGGAGGCCGAGCAGGAAGTGCTTGATGTTCAGAGACAGTATGCGGATGGTCTTATTACAAACGGTGAACGTTACAACAAGGTAATAGATATATGGGCAGATGTTACGGAGAAGATCGCTGATGCGATGATGAAGGAGCTGGGTGCTGAAGGTGTAGAAAGTGTTGATAGAATATCTGAAGATGAGCTGAAAGAAAGGCGGTCTTTTAATAATATTTTTATGATGGCAGATTCAGGTGCACGAGGATCTGCTGCTCAATTGAGACAGCTGGCCGGAATGAGAGGGCTTATGGCAAAACCTTCAGGGGAAATTATAGAGACTCCTATTACGGCAAATTTTAGAGAAGGATTAACACCACTACAGTATTTTATCTCAACACACGGTGCAAGAAAGGGTTTGGCTGATACAGCATTAAAAACAGCTAATTCAGGATATCTCACCAGAAGGCTAGTTGACGTTACTCAGGATGTAATTATCAGGAATGAAGATTGTGGCACTCATGCCGGTATAACAGTATCGAGCTTAGTTGAGGGTGGTGAGATAATTGAGCCTCTTGAAGAGAGGGTATTTGGCAGGACTGCCGCCGAGGATATAAAAGACCCAATTACAAAAGAGATGATCGTATCCGGTGGCCAGGAGATAGATGATGAAATGTCACAAAAGATTGTAGGAGCAGGTATAGACAGGGTAACCATTCGTTCTGTTTTAACCTGTGAATCCCGGTATGGTGTCTGTAAGAAATGCTATGGTAGAGATTTGGGCAGAGGTGGTGCGGTGGAAATTGGCGAAGCAGTCGGAATAATTGCAGCACAGTCTATAGGAGAGCCTGGTACCCAGCTTACAATGAGGACATTCCATATCGGAGGTACAGCTACCCGATTAGTAGAACAAACTGTTCTCGAGGCGAAGAACGGTGGAACAATAAAGTTTATTGATCTTTCTACCGTGAGAAACAGGGAAGGCTCTCTGGTTGTTATGAACCGTAACGGCAGTATTACTATTGTTGATGCAAAGGGCAGGGAAAGGGAAAAATACTCTGTAGTTTACGGCGCCAAACTAAAAATAAAGAACGGCCAAAAAGTAGAAGCGGGACAACTGCTTGTTGAATGGGATCCATATTCAATTCCTATAATTACAGAGGTTGGAGGAAGAATCGCTCTCGGTGATATAGTTGAAGGAATATCTGTCAAGGAAGAAGTGGATGAGGTTACCGGACTTGCTCACAAGGTTATCATAGAATATCCTGCACAGATGAGACCAAGAATTTCAATAAAGGATGAACATGGAAAAGCCACTTTGAAAATTCCCGGCACCAGTAATATTGCCCGCTATTTGTTGCCTTCGGGTTCGCATGTTCTTGTTGATAAAGGTACCATTGTTCATCCAGGAGATGTAATAGCCAAGATTCCGAGAGAGACAACAAAAACAAAGGATATAACTGGTGGACTGCCAAGGGTTGCAGAACTCTTTGAGGCAAGAAAGCCCAAAGAACAGGCAATTGTGAGCGAGATAGACGGAATTATTGAGTTCAAGGGTTTTCACAAGGGCATGAGAATAGTTAATGTTAAAGGTGGATCAGATACAAGAGAATACATGATTCCAAAAGGTAAGCATCTGAGTGTACATGAAGGTGACTGGGTAAAGGCAGGAGAGGCCTTAATGGATGGCTCAATTAATCCGCATAACATACTGGAGATACTGGGTCCCAATGAACTTCAGAGATACCTTGTAGATGAGGTACAAAAGGTTTACAGGCTTCAGGGTGTTTCAATAAATGATAAACATATAGAAGTCGTAGTCAGGCAGATGATGAAGAAAGTGAAGATAGAGGATCCTGGCGATACAGATTTTCTTGCTGGCGAACAGGTTGATAAAATTGTTTTTGAGGAAGAGAATACAAGAGTCTTGAAGCAGAAAGGAAAACCTGCTCAGGCAAAGCCTATCCTGTTAGGTATTACAAAGGCCTCCCTCTCTACAGACAGCTTTATCTCAGCTGCTTCATTTCAGGAGACAACGCGGGTACTTACAGAGGCTGCAATTAATGGAGCACAGGATGAATTGAGGGGACTTAAGGAAAATATCATTATGGGAAGACTTATACCTGCTGGCACTGGAACAGACATGTATAAGGAAACCTTTGTTAAGACTACAGATGAATTTGACAGTAATTAGTAGTTAAGAGAATGAAATTTATTGCCGATTCTATGCTTGGCCGTCTTGCCAGATGGTTGAGGCTTCTCGGCTATGATACTTTGTATATTCCCCATATTGAAGACCATCTCCTGATAAGAATCGCACGAGAAGAGGGTAGAATCCTCCTTACAAGAGATACCCGTCTTGTGAAGGTAAGGGGTTTAAAAGATTTTTTATTGTTAGAGGAAAATGATACCTTTGAACAATTAAAAACCGTTATTACAAATTTCCGCTTGCTATCTCGTAGCACATTTAATAGATTAGCAATGCCTCTTTTAAGCAGATGTTCCTTATGCAACAACGTTCTTAATACTATCTCCAAAGAAGAAGCAAAAGCCTGTGTTCCTGAATATGTCTATCAAATCTCAGATAGTTTTAGACGATGTTCAAAATGTGGAAGGTTTTATTGGAGAGGAACGCATCAGGAGAAATTGCAGAAGAAATTACGTGAGATTTTATAGGTATTCAAGGAGTATATGGTTCAAAGTAGTTCAATAATGGTTTAATGTAGTTCAAGTTTGCCGCTTCCTGGTTTGCAACATGAACCCATAAGAAGAGTTATTTACAACTTTGAACAATTTTGAGCAACTTTGAACTATGTTGAACCAAATCAACATGGATCCTTAAATCCTTTTTACCAACTAAATGGGAGAAGAGCCGCATTTATTTAATATATTAGTCTGTGGCTAAATAATTATGAAATTCTTTATAATTAATCGTGCCCATAAAACGAAAATTAATTTATCCCGTTCTTATCATAACAGGAGTTATTACATATGGAACAATTGGATATGTGGTAATAGAAAGATGGAATATCCTGGATGCCTTTTACATGACGATTATCACGCTTACGACTGTAGGATACGAGGAGGTTCATGCGCTTTCGAAGACGGGGAGGTTTTTTACAACTATATTAATACTTTCGGGTGTTGGAGCGATGTTTTATGCTCTCGGTGTCGGTGCCAGGATACTCCTTGAAGGAGAAATAAGAGATATTTTGGGGAGGAAGAGATTGAGTAAAAAAATCGAGAATTTAAAAAATCATTACATTATTTGTGGATACGGCAGAATGGGAAGCATAATATGTAAGGAACTCATGCAGAATAAGGCCTACTTTGTTGTTATTGAAGGTGATCCTGAGGTAATTGCGTCTATGGACACGAAAATTCTTTCTCTTCAGGGAGATGCAACTCAGGATACGGTTCTGCAACAGGCAGGGATTGATAGGGCCCATGGTTTGATTTCCGTGCTTTCGTCGGATGCGGATAATCTTTATGTTGTCCTGTCAGCCAGAGGATTAAATCCTCATTTAAGGATAGTTGCGCGGACAAGTGATGAAGGCGCTGAACAGAAACTTCTCAGGGCTGGAGCGGACAGTGTAGTGTCGCCATACTACATTGGAGGTCTGAGAATTGCTCATACGCTGTTAAAGCCTGCTGTTGTTGATTTTATTGAGTTTGCTACAAGAAGTGAAAATCTGGAATTACAGATGGAAGAGATCAGGGTAAAGGGAACGTCCCATATCGTAAATAAAAGTCTGGATGAATGCGGCATACGCAAAGAGCTCGGTGTTATTATTGTGGCGATTAAAAGGGAAACCGGCGAGATGGAATTCAACCCTACTTCATCAAGCGTTATTAAGCAGGGAGATACCCTCGTTGCAATGGGTGAAACAAAACAGCTTGCAGCGCTTGAGGATCTGGTCGGGGTGTAAAGATTAAGAAGATAGCTGTGCAATAAAAACGGTGATTTCTTCTAGGATTTCATTAAATTGGGGGATCTTCGATTCTATAACATTTCCGTCATGGAGATGTTTGTGATATGGAAAAGTGGCAATGTTCTTATAATGAGGGGCATTGTCAGTCTAAAGACAAGCTTTTTCTTATTATCCATATATTGAAACCTGTATTTTTAAAATACTATTTTTTTAACTTTTCTTGAACCTATAATGTCATGCCCTTGAAAACTGGCATTCAGAAAAAAGACAGGCTGGATTCCCGCTTAAAATACTGCGGGAATGACAAACTTAAACAATTATTGCCCCCCTAACTGAAGGGTTACTTTTTACTGTTGTTATCTTTTGACATATCCAATGATTTTCCTTTAAACTTTGGTATGGTTTCGGGCATGCATTTTAACCTGGCATCTCCTTCGGAGATTGCGGCAATGGAAAAGATCGTGTCGTCGCTTTCAGCCATTGACGGTGTGGAGCGGGTGATATTTTTCGGTTCGCGCATGACAGGAGCTATTATGCAATACTTTTTGCCTCAAAAGCCCTTCTTATTCTTCGGGGAATAGACCCTGAAACTCATGAAGGTATAAAGACCATGTTGTCCAAGGAATTTATAAGAACGGGTATCCTGCCGAAGGGGCATGGGGAGATATTCAGGAGCCTTCAGTCAAGGCGGGTGGATTCGGATTATGGAGATTATATAGAGATAACCAGATAAGAGGCTGATGATTCCTTAAAGCGGGCAGGTGATTTCGTTCAGCAAATTGAAAGGATCATTGAAAAACTCATTGGCGAAATAAGCTGATCCACAGACGCCACATATGGAAGTATTACGGAAACAGAGTACCTATGCCACTGCCAAATGCACATTATTCGGGTTAAGTAAACAAGAGATAAACACGGATTTGTCTTGACTTAATAAACTGTATCCTCATGTACCAGTTCGATTAACGTAACCTCTGGCGGGGACAAGAATCGAATCGGCGGCCCCCACGTACCCGTGCCGTGACTCACATATATATGAGAATCGTCCGGAAGCATTATGTATCCAGCAACAAGAGGATAATATAAACGCGTTAAAAGTCTGAAAGGAAATATCTGTCCTCTGTGGGTATGTCCTGATAGTTGTAAATCAAACAGACCGGATGCATTTTTATCCACAATGGGCCTGTGCTTGAGTAATAAGGTGAATTGTTCACGAACAAACCCCGAGAGCAAATCTTTTTCAGAAACATCCCTGAAAAGGCCATATCGCTTACCTGCCCTGTCATCAACGCCAGCAATGTTTATTATTCCTGATATATTAAGCGCTTCCCCCCTGAGTATTGAAAAGCCTGCCTTTTTTGTGAAATCTAAGGACTGATCAAGCCCTGCATAAAACTCATGATTTCCCGTTATTGCAAATTTCCCGTATTTAGGTTTAATTTCTTCCAGGAGTTCGGCAAGTCCTTCAAGCTTGTTAATCTGTCCGTCTACAAGGTCGCCTGTAGATAATAAAATATCAGGTTTTAATTTCATTATTTCTTTAACAATTTTTTCTAATCTCCCTTCCCTGACAATCAATCCAAGGTGAACATCTGAAATCTGAACTATTCTAAGGCTGTTAAACTCTTTCGGAATCTTTGGTGTTTTGATAGTAAGGTGCTTAGCACGGATATCTCCTGCCTCAATATATCCGTAAATACTTATTGTCACTGAGAGCAAAATGGAAATGAAAAAAGAAAATTTTGCTGAGGGTATCGTGGCAGATAGATTAATTTTAGATAGCAATCTAATAAAATATATTGACAATCGATACATATCTAAAAAGAGAGAAGCAGAGACAAATAAAAATAATAACCCCATCCATATATAACCAATGTATGCCATGGTTATGGCAAATGTTTCAAAGCCGAGTCTTTCAGAATAATAGACAATCAGAGGCGAAAAAATCATAATGACGGTAAAGACAAAAAGGAGCACGACTATTTTAGCGTTAAAATAGAGAACGTGTTTTGCTTTCAGGAATGCATATAGATGCAATAAACCGTAAAGAAAAAGGAAGGTCAATAAAAAGAGTTTCACTTAGGATCTGGTTTAAATAATGATAAAGAGATAAAATTCATATATAATGACCAAAATATATATTTTTATCGCAATTGGCAAACAGATCCTCGCGATATAGACATTTTTCAGCAAACATAAAATAACGAGAGATATAGCCGTAACAATGATCTTAACCAGGGTAAAAGGAAAAGTGCCATAATCCAGAAAAAAAGCCAGGAAAGGATTTGCTTCTACAACATTGCCTTTTTCTATTAAGGTAAGGGTTAAATAGGCATCCAGACAGCTAAGGAAAAGAAGAGACATAACGCCTATCAGCAGTCTCGTACTATACAAATCAACAAAAAGGTGTCTCCTCTTATCATTTTCTCTCCTTATAGTCTTTCTTTTGCCACCATGGAATGTATACCTGCTGATAATAGGAGTAGGACATTTACGTCTATCAGAAAAATGCCTTTCATCTTTTCCATCAACCGTGGTATTTATTTCTGTATGCATATCGTCATTCATTATATATATTAATATATTCGGAAGATTATATGGATACTTAAATGCAAGACCCGTGCCAAAACGCAATCATTTGATTTATAAGGAATCTCTTTATTTATAAACACTTCAATGTAAAATATTCCGACATTTTTTTAGATTTATCTATTAAGAGTGTAAAATTTTTCCGGGTTTTTTATATGCTCGTTGCAATAGTCGAATACGAGTCATAGGTCGGGAATGACTCATACAAAGGTGAGGGGGATATCAGGCTTTTTCAAATCCTTAAAATCCTTTGCGTTTTTGGTATACTAGGGAAGACAAAATCATGGAAAGAAGAAATAAGAGAAGAATAGTTGGTGGTTTTGAAGTTGAGATTATCTATAAGGGGAAAAGTTATAAGGCAGTTATAGATAATCTTTCCGAGAGAGGTGTGAGTGTCACAACTATTCCAACTACGGATGAATTGAATTTTACTAAAGGAGCCTCTCTCGATGTAAAGTTTAAACCTCAGCCAGAAGAAACACTCATTCTGCATTGCAAGATACAATGGTCATGTAAGATACAACCTCATGGTTTGACACATAGAATAGGTATGGAAATTATAGACCCTCCTTGGGATAAGAGTAATTATTTTATATAACAAGATTTCAGAAATTCAATAAGTACCTGTAAATCCCCTTACATGGGACGGATTTGAGATGTAAAATTTATGAATTAGGTGGGTTGGATGTCTTCCTGTTAGTCATTATTGGTAGACATTCGGTATAAGCCACCGTATAGAGAAGTCATTTAAGGTTTGACAGATATTTCTGAGATTGCCTACAAACTCTGAATAGCCTTGTGGTGGATCTAAGAGCTCCATGCCTATGGTATAGTTAAAATCGTCTATCTTTAATATCCTGACAATTTTGGCAGGGAGCTTAAAAGTCTCTTTTTTTAACGGTATCTCTACTTCAACCGTATTGCCACTCGGAAGGAAATTGCTCGTGTTAATACATACACCATTTTCTGAACAGTTCTTAACAGTTGCGTAATATGACGAAATTCCACATATTAATCTTGCCCTAAGATTTGCAGGTATTCTTTCAAAAGCTCTTCGCTGCATATAATGTAATAGTTTTTTTCTCTTTAAAAATAAAAATACGTATATACTTGATTAGTAGCAATGAGTATGCCAATGCAATTTTATAAGAGAGACTATTCTTTAAAAATAGCAGGTTATGTAATTATAGAAGGCTACTTACAGCTAATTCTTGATCAGATACATGGTTGCACGACAGGATAAATTGGTGATTTCACCATTAGAAAGATAAATATCACACATATAAGCTCTGCTTTTATTATTCCTAGCTAATAATCGATATCAATATGCAATGCAGTATTTCACCTTGCTGGTGCCATCTGGAAGATCTAACCAGCGGTAAAACGAGATTAAAGCAATATAAGACAGTACTCCTACAGTATAATTCTGGTAATCGTATGGCTTAACAAAATATTTTAGTCTGGACACGGGATATTAATCAAAGAGGCATTTTCATAATCTCTGCTCATTGACATATCAGAATAATTGAAATGACGCATGGTAATTTCGCATTGACCTTTGAAAGTAGTTCTGTCTATCAGCATATGACTCTTACCAATACTCAAAATTTTTTCACCTTTTGATGTATGAGTAGCTGTTAATAAAATATTACTACCTTTTATCTCAGCATTACCCCGGATGATTTGCGGGTTATCGTAATAGGTCTTGCCTCTCACACTATAATACCCGTCTACGATATGTGATAATCCAAGCTTCACAATACCCCATAGAGTGCCATCTTCTGTTTCAACCTCAAAGCAATACTCATCAATTTCATTTAATACCTCAATCAAAGGAATAGGTGCTTCAGATTTTAAGCATTCACCATGGTCGCTGATGATACGGAGTTGTCCATGTTCCTTCTGATAACATCCATAGACTCCTTGAGCATTTCCTTGATATGTGAATCCTGTAACTATCAAAAAAGTAAAGATAGTTATTAACACTATGTTTAGTTTTCTCATTTTCCTCTTACTTTTAAAGACTTTTTTCCCCTGCCCCTTCTCTCGAAGGGGTAGCTTTGGCAGGTTATTTAATTATGAAATGCTTGTTGTTACTAATTTTTGAGTAGATGCCTGGTGAAATCGCCGAATAGATATGGTGATTTTACCAATGCATGGTTTTATGTCAATCGTTAGCCTGTTTTTGTGTAAAAATCAAAATGCAGAAGAAGATATACTGAAATGGCATTTTTCAGTACACCCCCTTATCTAATGTTTTAGCAAATGTATCCGTTGGCATAACTTTTGCTGTGAAATTAAAGAACAGGATTTTTACTATGAAGAAATCTATTTTGATAGTTGATGATGAGCCTTTTATTCTATCCGCTATCTCATTGGTACTCCAGGTATTTTGTGATTTTCAAGGAGAGATCAGGACGGTTATAAATGGAAGAGAGGCTATTCTCGAGACCAGCCAGTGTTTTTATCATATATGTTTCCTGGACATAAAGCTCCCTGACATGAATGGTATTCAAATTATGAACGACATATATGAGATATCTCCTGAAACAGACATTGTCATCATTGCAGGCGGGTTTATAAATGATAATTTATATAAGGCAATAGAGGAAAAGGCTTCCAGGTTTATTGCGAAGCCCTTCATTATCCCTGAAATTGAAGAATTTGTGAAGGATGCATTTGAGGGGGATGTACATTCTTATACAGAACAAGAATCGTCCGGAAAGCAATGTGGCAATGGAAAAAGGCAGTTTAAAAGAAAACCGTTAATGAAAACAGTCCATTTTTATATAAGCGAGTCTGACCACGTAGAATTTATGGCAGGAGGTATTGATATCAGCTATGCAGGGATGGGATTGCAGACGTATGTTCCCCTTGAGCGTGGTCAGGTGCTCAGTTTTCATAAGGGTATCGCACACGGGAAAGGGCTCATTAAGTGGCAACGTAAACTGGGTGATAATAACTACAGGGTAGGGATTAATTTTGTAGAAAATCTTTTGTAATGACAATATAAAGAAGGGACTGCGGGTCTATTTCAATGCATATTTCTTTAACTGGTACCTTAGGGAGTCATAACTTATATTCAGCAGCTTCGCTGCTAGGGCTTTATTATGTTTTGCTTTTTCGAGCGCCTGCAGGATGAGGTCTTTTTCTACTTCCTCAAGGGATATTCCTGATTCGGGGAGTATAAATTTATCTTTTGAAGGCTGGCCCGTGGGGATAATGGAAGCCGATTGTTCAAGTAACCACTTCGGCAGATGTTCTGGCATTATTAAATCGGTATTCTCAAGCACTACAAACCTTTCCAGGAGATTCTTTAACTCCCTTACATTACCCGGCCAATTGTAGGAAATCAGGAGTTTTTCAGCTTCAGGGGAAACGGTAATTGTTTTTTTGTTATATTTTTCGGCAAAGTGTGACAGGAAATGTCTGGCCAGTATCGGTATGTCTTTCGGTCTCTCTCTCAGTGGTAATATATGCATATAGAAGGTACTCAGCCTGAAAAACAAATCCTTGCGGAATTCATTTTTTGCCACGGCATCCGCGAGGTTTCTGTTAGTAGTGGCTATTATCGTTACATCTATAGGGATATCCTCTTTACCCCCAATATGTCTTATTGTCCTTTCCTCAAGCACTCTTAATAACTTGCTCTGGAGGTCCGGCTTCATGTCACCTATCTCATCAAGGAGTATTGAACCCCCCCTTGCTGACTCAAACAAACCCTTTTTCCCAGCTTTTGCGTCTGTAAATGAACCCTTTTCATAGCCAAAAAGCTCGCTTTCAAGGAGGGACTCCGGCATGGCAGCACAATTAATCGAGATAAAAGGCGCATATCCTGAGGTAATAGACTGATACATTAAATGATGAATTTTCTTGGCCACAATTTCCTTGCCTGTCCCGCTTTCACCTGTAATAAGAATAGTTGAAACCCGGGCCTGAGCCATCTTTTCGATTTTTGACATTATCTCTCTAATTTCACCGGATTCCCCAATAAAATCCCTCTCGAAGAATTCTGAAAAGGCTTTTCTAAGGTAGCGTACTTCCTGTTTAAGGCTTCCTTTTTCCAGGGCATTACTTATCACAATCTTCACTTCTTCCTTATTGAAAGGTTTGGTCAGATAATCCTCAGCACCGAGTTTCATTGCCTTCACAGCAGTCTCTGCAGTATCATCCGCTGTCAGCATAATAACCTGTATATCAATATCCCTCTCTTTAATCTCCTTAAGGATATCTATTCCACTCCGACTGGGGAGCCTTATATCCAGCAATACCACATCCGGAGACCATGATGTGATCTTATTAACCACATCATCTGTTGTTGACGCCGCGTATACTTCATAGCCCTCTTTTTTTAACACCCTTGAGAGCATCGTGAGTATAAGCTCATCATCGTCCAAAAGGAACACTTTTCCCTTATTTTTCAAATTATCTTCTCCTTTGTCATTTCTTTAACAGGAAAGATGACATAAAATGCAGCTCCTCCACCCGGTTTGTTCTCTGCGCATATGTCGCCGCCATGCTGTTCGACAAATCTTTTCGTAATAGCCAGTCCCAACCCACTGCCTCTCGATTTGGTTGTGAAAAACGGCTGGAAGATTTTATGTTTCACTTTTTCGTCTATTCCTTTACCGGAATCGGATACCTCTACTTGTATAGCATGTACTTTTTCATCGTAAGCTGTCTTGACACTTAATGTACCACCATCGCGTATGGCTTCGCTTGCATTGAATAATAGATTCAGGAATATCTGCTGCAGTTGCAGGGGGTCAGCCAATGTTTCCGGAAGATTTTTATCAAAATCCTTCAAGATATTTATTGCTGTCAGGTTATTCGATGGTAAGGACCGGTGTTTCAGCGAAAAGTCAATGGTTTTTTCAAGGATATCATTTATATCTACAGGCGTGAACTGGGGTTTAGGAGGCTTGGCGAAATTGAGAAGACTCCGTAGTAATGTGTCGATTCGTTTAATCTCATCAACTGCTTTCACTATAGCATCTTTATCCTCTTCTGAGATGTTTGTTTCTTCTCCGAGTATTTCCACTGATACCTTGATGCCTGCAAGAGAGTTTTTAATTTCGTGGGCAAGTCCGGCCGCCCATTCACCAACCATTTTCATCTGTTCTGCCCTTTGTAAAGCCTCCTCTACCTGTTTGCGCTCGGTTATGTCCCTGACAACATGGATTAATCCGATAATCTGATTATTTTTGTCAAATCGTGGCATGGCCCGTATCTCAAGAAACCTGTTTAAATGAGGCTCAAGCATTTCAAACGTGACAGGTTCCCCGGTTTCATAGCATTTGCAGCTGGGACAGTTTTCCGGCGGATGGTCTTTTCCATGGTAAAACTTATAACATTTGACTTTTGAAACTTCCAAGAATGGTAGCCCAAGAATTTTTTCTGCAGCCTTGTTCGCACGTATGATGTTAAAGTCCTTGTCATGAATGGTGATCATATCGGTAATAGTGTTAAACGTGTCCTCCCAATCTTGATTGAATTGAAGGATCAGCTTTTCCATCTGCTTGCGCTCTGTGATGTCTCTATAAAAGGCAAGGATATATTTATGATCCATAAATTGCAATAGTCCTGCACTTATTTCAACAGGGAAAACCGTTCCATCTTTCTTTTGGTGGGTAATTTCATCTTTGATCCAATTCCCGTCCAATATATCCTGAAAACGAACTGGCGCTTCTTCAGCAGCGTCAAGTGTATCAATGTCTTTTATTGTGTTCAGTTCTAACAGTTCATTAACTTCATATCCGTGCATTTCTGCTGCTGCCTTGTTGGCAGATAGAATTTTGCCTGTGTTTGCTCCCTCTGCTTCCAGAATAAAAATGGCATCCCCGGCACTCTCGAATAACGTACGGTAACGTATTTCACTCTCCAGGATTGTATGCATATACTGTTTCAACGACGCTGACATCTCATTAAAAGATGTTGCCACTTCCCCAAATTCTGCCTTTAAACCCTCGATCCTGTAATCTAGGTCACCACCTTTCAATTTTCGCGTGGCCTGTAAAAGTACATTAACCGGCTTTGTAAAACCACTTATAAAAATGAAGCCCAAACCTGCCGCTAAAAAAGGAACCAGGGAAATAAGTATGTAGAGGATAATTTTTGTGTGAGCTATTTCTTCGAGGGATAATCGGGTTTTGCTTTCAAGCTTGATGCTTGCCATGCTGATCATGTTATTGACTTTATTTATTAACTCTTCCCCCATTGCAAAGGCCTTGTCCTCTTCTGCCTTTAACCTGCTGACATTTGCCCTTATGGTAAAGACCCGGCTTAATGCATTTTTATATTTTTCAACTCCTGTTCTCAAATCCCGGAGTCTGTTCTCAACAAACTTTGTATGATGACAGTCAAAACAAGTGTCTGCTATGCTTCCCAAATTTTTTACGTTCACGACTACGGTATCTATGCTCCGGGCATAACGTGTATTTTTGAGATTGAGGTCAGCCTGTACTCTTTTAATCTGTATTAAGAGGTGTTCCCTGAGGATTTCAACCTGGTGGAGCTTTATGAGGGTATCCAGCTTCGATGTTGCTGTCTCGATAGTAGAGATTATATATATACCGCCTAAGAGGAAAATCAAGGAAAAGATGATTAAACCTATTATTATCTTTTTTTTCATTAATAATTTATGTAATCATAAACGGCAAGATTCAAATCTATTTTTTTAACATAGTCATATACACCAGCATAATCATTATCTGTTGTCTCAATGAATCTTGCTGTGCCAAAATTTTTCAATACATTTCTGCCAGCCGGTTCATTATGTAAATTTAATAGTGTCTCTTTTAGGTTATTCTTAATTTTAATGTCAAGGTCTTTTCTCACAGCCAGGGCGTTTTCAGGCACATCAGGAGATCTTTTAATAATAACCAGTTCTTTTGTAATTCTTTCATCAATATCTGATAATTTTTGGTACATTGTATTTTTTGCAGCTCCAATATCCGCCCTTTTATTGAGAACATCATAGATTGTATCTTCATGAGTACCGGCAAAATAAGTTTCCCTAAAATATGTATGGTAGTCTTTGATGCCGTGTTCTTTAAAATATGCAAGGGGGAGGAGATACCCGGCAGTTGTTGCCTTGTCCACAAATGCAATGATTTTGCCCTTCATGTCTTTTGCAGTTTTGATACCACTGTCTTTCCTCACAAAGATTAATCCGAAGTATGTAGAGACGCCTTCAGGGCTCTCAGGTCTTGCAATGGGTTCAATACCTAATTTTGCATGTGCAAGCGCATAGGAGAAACTTCCAAAGAACGCGCCGTCCAGACCTATGGAGACAAAATTATCAACAATGTTGCCGTAGCGGGTAAGCACCTTTAGTTTTATATTGATCCCTGTCTTCTCAGAAAGATAATGAGCAAGGGGTTCATAACGTTCAATCTGTTTAAATATGTTGCGCTCAGGAATAAGGCCTATTAAAAGTGTCGTCTCCTGCTTTTTTTCCTCTTCTGGTAATTTTGTTTCTGTCTTACTACAGCTTATTGTAAAAGCCGCGCATAGACAAACTGGAATGAGAATCTTGCTTATCCGGGGGAAGATCTTTAATAAAAAATGAAAATTTGATAAAACAACCACAATGATATTAGATGTTCCAATTGACAATCACGTGATTATCGTTAATATATTTAATTGTTTATAGTTTATCAAATTGCCTTATATAAAGCTATATAAATCCCCCTGTTGTAAGCATCTCCATTTTCGTAATAAACTAACGCGTGCTTGAGCCCGCATGTATGAAAACTGTTGACATGTAACTCCGGCCATAGTGAAATCACCCAGATGTATGGGGGAATTTCACCATTAATCTGCTCAAGAATCAGGAAAGGCACTTACCACAATTTTACAACCCGCAGTTTTTAAAAGATTATCTCTCTCCCACTCTCTAGCATTGTGCTGGCATGATCATTGCGAGTGTTTTGTCAGGTAGGCATTTTATCCATAAAAGAGAAGAAAAAATCATGGAAAAGGTAGATTCATCAGTACAGAGAAGAGCTTTTGAAAGAATACCTGCAAGCTTAGAGGCGAGATTTTTCTACGGCAACATGTTCTATTCCGGTATCGTGACAAATATATCGAAAAACGGTATGTTTATCCGCACCAATGTAAACATTAGTTCTGAATCAAAGTTTGCAATCATTCTCGAAATAGAACAAACATTTCTCAATGTCTTTGTGAGAATCAAACGGATAACACAGACAAAAGGATACCGGGATGGTATAGGCGTTGAGCTTTTGAATGATTTCGGGGACTACATAGAATTTGTAGACAGTTTTCAGTTGCTTTGTAAATGATAAAAGATATATATATATATAAAAGAGGATGTTGCCCCTGATTTAAGAGGTTTTTCCTTCCAAAATGTAGAACCCGACCTGTTAACTCTATCAATGTCCCCTTAAAGGGCGATATCCTCTTGTTTCATTATGTAATCACTCAGATCTGACCAATATAGCATTGATCAGCAGGCTGACCCCCTCCCTTACGGGCCTACGGCTCGTAGAGTCGTAGACGAAAACATAATTGATCATGTTAAATGACTGAAAACTGGTCATTCTCACTAATAGACTCGAAAACATTATGTTGAATTTGATTTAAAAATAACAGATTATGAAATGGCAAGAAAATTGCTTAATTCAATTCAGGAGTGTAAAATGATAGCCCTGACCAGGAAAGAAATAATAGCTGTATTAAAAAAATTAGGTATAAAGACACGCTCTGAGCTTAAGACTTACTTAAAGGAATACAAGGCATATTACACTCGAAATAATTTTAATTCATTGACCTCCAAGTGATACAGTCAATAATATAACTCCCATTGCTGGTACAATCGTCCCAGATTGAACCAGCATCAAAGACTTTAATCACCTTTTTTCTTTTATTGATTAACCCAAAAAATGCATTTAAAATAATGCAGATGTTGTGAAAAAATTTATTTTTCGATACCTTAAAAGCACTTTTAATCAATGTACCTATGCATATTTTTATTCAAAGTCATATGCA